>NZ_AP031573.1:1895299-2211183 GCF_041154745.1 Flavobacterium sp. CFS9
ATACCTTTCAAAGGAAATGATTGTTGATAAGTTAAAAACAGTTCAAAAAATAAAGAAAATAACAAAATTTGGAGCCATTTTGTTTTCTGTAATTATAGTCGCATGCTTTTGCTTTGCAGAGCAAATCATAGTAATTATTTATGGTAGTCAAATGTTTCCTGCAGTTCTTTTATTCAGAATAGTAATTCTTATACCCTTGTTATCGTTTTTAGATACGATGTTTGGTAAGCAGATTCTATTAAATTTAGGAAAAGATAAATTATATTTTCGGGTTATATTGTTAGCAACAATTTTAAATTTGATTATTAATTTGGTTTTAACCCAATTATACCAAGAATTCGGTACAGCCATTTCGTTGCTGATCACGCAAATTTTTATAGCCTTAGGAATGTGGTTCTATGCAAGAAAAGAGGTTGATAAAATCGTTCTAAAATAAATTAAGCATGAAACAAATAAAAGTTAGTGTGATTATTCCAGTATATAATGCAGAATCCTTTTTAGAAGATTGTATTAAGTCGCTAACAAATCAAACATTGCAAGAATGCGAGTTTATTTTTATAAATGACGGTTCATTTGATAAAAGTTTGGAAATAATTGAGAAGTATCAAGAACTTGATAAAAGAATTAGAATTATTAATCAGGAAAATGCTGGGCGAAGTATAGCAAGAAATGTTGGAATAATTGCAGCAAAAGGACAGTATATAGGCTTTATAGATTCTGATGATTTTGTGGCAGATGAAATGTTTGAAACTTTGTATAATAGAGTAAGTAAGGAAAATGTGGATTTGGTTGTTTCTAATTATTTTTTAGGAAGAGATAAAAAGTATGTACTTAAAAAAGAAATATTTCCAGTAAATATAGTTTATGATAAAGAGTACATTCAAAAGGAAATTATTTCGAATTTGCTAGAAAGAGAGGATCTTTTTTCAGTTTGGAATAAATTATATAAAAGAGATCTTATTTTAGCTAATAAGATAACTTTTCCAAGTGTGTATGAAGAAGATCAATTGTTTAATTTATTAGCTTTTAATGTAGCGTCAAATGCTCTTTTTATAGATTATTCAGGTTATTTTTACAGAGAAGTTTTTAATGGAGTTTCTAAGAATCTCTTTAAAGTTGATTATTTTGAAATAGCGCGTCAGAAACTTCATTTAAATTATAAAGAAAGATGTGATTTAATACTTTCAGAAGAAGAGATTGATAGACTAAAAGCAATTAGATTTGTTCAGAAAGTTTTTTATTTGATATTTAAGTATGCAACTATAGAAACGTCCTTTTCGGAGAAATTTGAAAAAATAAAAACCATAGCTTTTGATTCCGAAGTTATTAAGGTATCAAAGAAGTATTCTGAAGATATTTTAAATAAACAAGGAGTCTTTGAAGGATTAGTTTTGAAAATTATAAAAAACAAATCTGAGAAGGGTTTGTATTTATTAGTTTTAATGGCTAAAGTTATGTATCATTCAAGAATCTCAGAAGTGGCCCGAAATCTAAATAATCTGAAAATCAAAAAACTTAAAAGTATTGCTTAGAAAATTATATACAATATTATTCTTTTTAGGATTTTTCTTTTTTCCATTCAATACTTATGAAGGAATTCCTTTGCTTGGCGAATTTAAAAGTGAGGCTGGTGCTATTTTTTTAATTGCGGGATTTTTGGTTTTGTGTGTTGACATTGTCTGTTCCGGAAAAATTCATATACCTTATAGAAATCTTATTTTTCAATTAGTAATGTTTTTTCTAGTTTGGTGTTTGATTACCACTCTATTAAATGTAAATACTGTTTTATCTAATTATTTTAAACAAACAGGCGGTATAAATAGATTTATAAGACAATATTTTGCTTTATTATTATCAATTTTAGTGTTTTTGATTTTGTATATCAATGTTTTGGCTAAAATGCATTTGAAAGAAATTCTTTTTAAAATCAGGAAAATTTTTCTTTGGTCTTTAGTAGTAGCTTCTGTCTGTGGCTTTCTTCAAATTTTAATTTCCACAGTAGGATATCATTTTTTTTACAAAATTCTGGAGTTGTTCAATTATTTTCCATTTTTAGAAGTTAATCTTTTTCCTCAAGAAAGAATTTCATCAATATGCTATGAACCACCATTCCTCGCAATTTATTTAATTACAATTTCAGGATGGATGTTTAGTTACATTATTACTAGTAATAATCCTTGCAGATTTTTACCTACAATTTGTATTTTAGTTTTAACTTATTTTTCAGGATCTCGTACTGGACTTGTTGTAATTTTTATTCAGTTAATGATTTTTTCAGTTTTTCTGTATAAAGACCAAAAATTCAAGAAATATATTATAAATTTTGGATTAGTATTTTCTCTTTTTTTTAGTGTGTTATTAGTTTTAAACGGAGAAAAAGTACTAAAATCTGTATCTGAAAAAATGGATTCTTTAGACTTTAAAAAGAATCTCACAAAAAGTGTTTCTAATCAATCACGATTCGGAATGCAATATGCTTCTTTGCAGGTGTTTTTAGAAAATCCGATTATTGGTGTAGGATTTGGTCAGCAAACCTACCATAGCAGAACACATTATCCAATATGGGCAACTCGAAACAATTATGAATTTACATTGTTTTATAAGAATAAAAAAGAAAGAGCATTTCCACCTGGATATAATATCTATACTCGTTTGATGGCAGAGACAGGATTAGTTGGAATTATATTGTTCTTAATGATACTTTATTTTTCAATTAATGAAATACGACTATTAATAAAAATAGCTAAGGGAGAAGAAAAAGTTCTCTTAATGATTCTTCTTATTTCACTTATTGGTTTATATGTAAATTGGTTTCAAATAGATACTTTTAGAATGTATGGTGTTTGGTTAAGTTTGGCAATTTTAATTAGAATGAGAAAAAAATCAAATTTAGCAGAAAATGAATAAGATTGTACTTTTGATTCCCTACTATAATAATTCTATTGGGTTAATAAAATCACTGAATTCGATTGATGCTAGTGAAGAATTGGACATTATCATCGTAGATGACGGAAGTAAAAATAAATTTGATGAGGTAATACTTCGAAAGAATTTTAAAGCAAAAGGAACTCTTTATTTCGAATATTTCAAGAAAAATCAGGGAATTGAATTTGCATTAAATCATGGACTTAAAATTAGTCTTGAAAAAGGATATAAATACACCGCAAGACTAGATTGTGGAGATGTTTGTTTAGGAAAACGATTTGCTATTCAGGCCGCATTTTTAGATCAAAATACTGAAGTAAAAATTGTAGGCTCAAATGTATTGGCAGTTGATAACAATGATAATTATTTGTATTCAATTAATTTACCATTAAATGATAAAGAAATAAAAAATAAGATGTATTTCAACTCTATGTTAATTCATCCGGCAATATTATTTACTACATCGATTATAAATGCTATAGGATTTTATTCTACAAATCATAAATCTGCAGAGGATTTTGCTTTCTTTTTTGCTATTTCAAAAAAGTTTAAAATGGCTAACATTGAGCAATATTTGACCCAAATTGAAATTAATGACAAAGGTATTTCTATTCAAAAAAGAAGACAACAGGTAAAAGCGAGAATACAAATTATAAAAGAAAATTTTTATTTTGGATATTATCCAATTTATGGACTTATTAGAAATTATATATTATTGATTATGCCCTATACTATAATTTTAGCAATCAAAAAAAGAGTTAAAAATGAGAGATTTAGTTAAAGAAAAAGGTTTTGAATATCTCATTTACGCCTTATTATTGTCATTGTTTTTTTCGATGGCAATTCCTAATATTATCTTGGCAATTTTATCAATTTGGACAATTATTGATTATAGAAAGTATAGAAATTTAGTATTAAATTTTACCTTCTCATCAAGTGCTATTTTATTGATGTTGTTAACATTTCTTATTGTAAAATCAATTTTTTTTGGTACAATATTACATGATTTTAAAATTCTTAAAGGTTTCTTTTTATTCTTTTGGTTGGCGATTATTTTGAAAAAAGTTAAAGATTTTAATTCTTTTAAAGTGACCGTTTTATGGGGAATAAATGCTGTAATTGTGTGTTCTGTCGTTTTAGTTAGTTTGTTCTTTTTGAGACATCGTATATTACCTTTTTCAAACACTGCAGAGGTAAATGAGTTATTACTTCTTGAGCGACCTTATATTGGCTTTATTGCTGTTTTAGGTCTTTTATTAGCCATTGAAAGAGTATTTATATCAATTAAGTTTAAGTACTTTTGGATAATTAATTCAGTATTATTATTTCTATTTATAATTTTAATTTCGGCCAGGATTTCAATCATCACATTGTTTTTAGTGGCGACGATCTATTTGTTTTTTTATGCTAAAATTAGTTTGATAAAAAAGGTTGCATCCCTTATTTCGTTTATTGTTTTCTTTGGATTAATTGTAGCAACAAATAAAAACATATCGGAGCGTTTTTTTATCAAGAGTAATCTTGAAGAATCACTTAAAGTAGCGTCTGATTATGAACCAAGAATTGTAATCTGGAATTGTGCATTTTCAATGACACAGAAAAGTGATTTTAATTCTTTCATTGGATTTGATGGATATAGTACAGTCTCAGATAATTTTTTAGATTGTTATAGTAATACTATTGAAAATGTATCTAAAAAAGAATATTTTCTCTCAGAAAAATTTAACTCTCACAATCAGTTTATAGATTTTTATTTAATTGGAGGTTTAATTGGCTTAGCACTATTTGTTGCTTTTTTTATTAAATTATTTCTGGAAGTCAGAGAGAATTTTTTTCAAACAGCTATTGTCGCATCTTTTTTATTGTTTTTTTGCGTTGAGAATATATTTTACAGACAATTTGGATGTTACCTTGTGGGGATATTTATTTTAACTTTATCTCACGTTAAGAACAAAGCAAATGAGTAAGATTAAAATTGCACATATTTTGCATTCCGTTGGAGGTGTGGATGTTTCATTGCGACAAATACTTCAAAATATAAACGTGTCAGAGTTTGAAAGTATTGTTCTACATGGAGAATCTGATACTCAGGTTTTATTTCGTGACAAGAATTTTGAACCAGTTAAAGAATTCAAATTGCCCATTCATCGTGAAATTTCAATCCAAAAGGATTTCTTAGCAACGATAAGAGCATTAAAAATCATTCGTAAAGAACGACCAGATTTAATACATTCACACAGTACAAAAGGAGGTGTTATTGCCAGAGTAATTGGTTTTTTGACTGGTATAAAAGTTCTCCATACTCCACAAGCTTTTTCTTATTTATGTACAGATAAAAAAATAAGAAGAACTGCTTTTTTATTTATTGAAAAGCTACTTTCAAAAGGAAACTCAGTTTTACTAGCTTCTTCAGAATCAGAATTGAAACGAGGAATTGATGAAGTAGGTTATCCTAAATCTAAAACAGCACTTTTTAATAATGCAATAGCACCAATTGAAAAAGTTTTTACACTATCCATACCAAAAACATGGCCAGACAAGTACCTCTGTAGTGTAGGAAGGCCATGTTATCAAAAAAATACCGAAGAATTGATACGTGTGTTATACGAAGTTAACAAAACGGAAGATGTGCATTTGGTTTTAGTTGGCGTTGGGCATCATGCAGATCAACTGGAAATCGTTAAGGATTTAGTTTTAAAATTAAATTTAAAGGATAAAATAACTATTTTGAATTGGACTTCAAGAGAAGACGTTTTACATATCACCAGTAAGTCAAAATTATATGTTTCTACATCGAGATATGAAGGATTACCATATGCAATAATTGAAAGTTTAGCATTATCTATCCCAAATGTTGTTTCAGATTGTGATGGAAATCGTGATTTAATAAAGGATAACTTTAACGGATTTTGTATCAAGAATAATGATACAAAAGAATTTAGTCAAAGGATAATTAAATTGTTGAGAGAAGAACATTTGTATAATGAGTTTTCAAGAAATGCAAAAAAAACATTTTTTATAGATCATAATATCAATGAAAAAATAAAGGATCTTGAACTTATTTATAGGGAAGAATTAAGATCATATCGCAACAATTTGATCTATAATATTTTTCGGATTATTTAATGTAATTTTTTTCTTATAATTGTAATAAAATTTAACCATTAGTTTTTAAATTATGAAAAAAATATTTTCGACCATTGCTATTTTTGCTAGTATATTATCTTATTGTCAAAACATTTTTCAAAGTGGTGTTAATGTTGGTATCGGGACAAGTACACCAACAAGTAAATTAGAAATTTACGACATCCTTAATATGAAACTATTATTAGGAGTTATACCTACGGGTAGTGCGGCAAATGAACCTACAATCCTGTTTTCCAGGTGGTCGGGTAACCCAGAAAAAACATATACTTCGAATGCAATTCATACTCTATTTTCCCCAACAGGAACCGATGGAAATAATTTCGGATTAGCTTTTAGTACAATACCTCTTCATGCAAATAATGATTTTTCGGGAGCCAAAGTTAGATTGTTTATAAGTAATAATAACGGTAATGTCGGCATAGGTTCAATCAATCCCGATGAAAAACTAACAGTAAAAGGAAAAATTCATGCTGAGGAAGTAAGAGTGGATTTACAGGTCCCTGCAGATTATGTTTTTCAAAAGTACTACACAGGTAAATCCGATTTAAAATCCGATTATGTGATGCCAACTCTGGCTGAGGTAGAAAAATTCACGAAAGAGAATAATCACTTACCAAGTGTCCCTTCCGCTCAGGAAATAAAAGAAAAAGGACTGCAGGTAGGAGAAATGAGCAACGCACTTTTGCAGAAAATAGAAGAATTAACACTTTACATTATAGAACAAAATAAAAGGATTGAATTACTTGAAGCGAAAGTAAATGATAAGTAATTTTAGAGTTAATTCTATGAGAAAAATTATATTTCTATTTTTTATTTTAGTCGGTTTTCATGTTTCTGCACAAGCGGATACGAATGATTTATGTCAGCAACTTTATGGAAGATGGGAAACTTACTACATTCAACTTCCTTTTGGAATTGATCCTCCAAATAAGAATGAGATATGGATCTTTAATGAAAATGGAACATTAACGATAAATGGTAAAATGAGTGGATATAAATTAGATGAAGATTGTTCTAAATTATATATCGGAAGTGGTACTAAACCTTTTTCTATGGTATTTTTTAAAGATACTTTGTACTTGAATAAAAAAATTATGGTTCACGAGGAACATATTTTACGTTTTAAAAAAACAAAGAAAGATGATTAAAAAAATTACTATTATTCTTTTTATTTTCATATATACATTTTGTCATTCTCAAGAATGTTTGTCAGACCAGTATTTAAGAAAAATTAAAAGCCAAAACCCATTATTAGAAAATAGAATTAAAAAAGTTATATCTACATTTACTAGTAATCAAAAAAGTATTACAAATAAACAATTGAACACTCAAGAAGCAATGATTGCGAGTGATGAAATAATTGTAATTCCTGTAGTTTTTAATATTATTCATAACGGAGAAGCTATAGGGACGGGAAGAAATATTGAACAAAATAAAATAGATGAATTAATTACTATTTTAAATGAAGCCTATAGCGGTAAATATGGGGGTATTGATACTAAGATTAGATTTTGTTTAGCGAAACAGAATACAGTTGGTCAGATAACAACAGGTGTAAATCGTTTTTTGGGTAATTCTACATATGATATGTATGATATCAACACGGAATTTAATTTAATTACAGATCAGAAAATAAAAAAGAATTTTTCTTCTGGTTTTCCAAATAATCTTTTTTTAAATATTTGGGTAGCAGATCTAGTGCGTAATGGATTCAATGATATGCGAGGATATTCCAGTTTTCCATATTCTTTAGAAGATGATCCATCAACGGATGAAGATGAAAGTGCATACAGTCGGTTAGATGGGGTTGTTTTAGATTATCTCCAGATTGGAATCAATACAACAAATCCACCTAATATTAATTCTTCAAATGGAACTGCTGCAGTACATGAAATAGGACATTGGCTAGGGCTTTTTCATACTTTTAAAGATGATGATTCAATAGCATGTAATGAAACTTCTTGTGAGACTCAGGGTGATATGATTTGTGATACTGAAAGCATCCCTTCATCAGGTAATACAAATGTTGCTCCAGGAAATTGTTTGGGATATAATTGCAATGGTCAAATAACAAATGCAGTTCAGAATTTCATGGATTACCAATCAGCTGCACGGTTAATTTGCAGAACAAAATTTACGGTTGGACAGAAAAAGAGAATGAGAGATATTTTATCCTTTTACAGATCTTCATTTTATAGTCAAGGTACATTATTTGATTTTACCGCGTGTAAGGCAAGCTCTTATGGAGGCGGAGGCGGAGGATGTACAGAAGATAGTACTTTACCTTCACAAAGAATATCACGACCAAACATATATCAGGATTTATCACAATTTGTTAATCCTTCTATAAAATTTGGAGAACGTTTAGAAGTAAATGATAAATGGTTAGTAACAATATATAATACAACAGCATATTATGTAACAGGGACACCTCCGCCAACGACTCCAATAGTTAATACTATTCTAATTTATAAAAGAGAAGGTTGTAAATATGCTTTACATCAAATGATTGATGTACCGCTTAATAATTCTCAAAAAACAACTGATTTTGGCTTGTTATTGAATGGAGATGAAATAATAATAAGTTCAGCAGTAACAGATCAAGTTTCTATATGTCGTTTAAATCAATCTAATGATACTTGGAGTATTGTACAGCAAATACAAAATATTTCTTCTACTAGTGAAGTTGGAAACAGCACCTATACCATAGGAAAATTTTTATTTATCTTGGAAAGAAATACTAATGCAGACAATATATTCAGAGTGTATTATAAAAATGATTCAGGAACATATGTATTTCATCAAAATATTGCAGTACCGGGATTTAATCTGCCAAGTTTAGGAAAGAATATTAAATCTGGAAATTTTACAAAAAATATCATCAATTTTAATTCCAGCAGCTTTACAGGATCTTATGATCCACTTGAAATTTTAGTTTCTAACGGTCGTGGAAGTTTTGTAATGTTTGAATTAAACAGCAGTAATGTGTGGAATTTAAAGACCACAGTACAACCTGCTGGATTGTCCAGTTCAGAAGGAGTTCTTGATTTTGAAGTGTCAAATGATTTTATATATGTAATAACGGGCTTAAATCCTAACGGATATTTAAATGATACAATGTATTTGTATACTTTTAAAATTACAGATAGAACAGGAACTAATTTTCCATTTCAGGGGGATTATAATAAACAGGAAATAATTAGTAATACACAGATAAATTCAGATGTTAAATTGAAAGTTTTTAATAATCAATTTTTATTTATTGATAATATTCAATTTGAGCCTTTAGGTTTATTTTACAACTCTAATTTTGGATCCGCAAGTTTACCAAATTGGCAGAGGAATAATAAGAAAAAGATAACGTGTGCTAATCGTGTTGGTGATCCGGATGATTTCGAAGTGTTTGGAAACTTGTTGTTTTACGGATATGGAGGAGCGACCATTAATATATATAATTTGTCAGATATTCTTACTAGAGAAGGTTATGATCAAACGTTTATTGATAATTCAGATTTTTACAACAAAAAAGTAAATATTATGCCATCTGATTATTCAACATCAGCACAAATTATAACAATTGGAGAGTCTAATAAAATAGAGTTTAATTATGTTGAAAAAGAATTTATCGCTAATAATAGAGTTGTTTTAAAGCCTGGGACAATAATATCTGGAGGTTCAAAAGTCAAGTTAAAAATCACAGACATTTATGGTCTTTGTAATTCAATTGTAGCTTCTAAGAAAAGTAATGAAAAACTAGATTTTAGGGACGATGAATATTTAAGTACAACTGAACTCGAAAAGACGATTGAAAGAGAGGGCAAGGCTATTCTTTCACCAAATCCGAATAACGGTGTTTTTACAATATCTTTTGGAATAAAGGAGGGAACATTAGTTAATTGTATTATTTATGATAGTACCGGAAAGATAATGTTTTCAGATCATACAGATAAATCAGTAATGAGTGTAAATTTACCACATTTGCAAACTGGTGTATATTTGATTAGACTAACGGGCAATAATTATAATGAAACAATCAAATTCATAAAACAATAGTACATTTGTTTTTTTAATATTTTTAAAACTGCCTAATTATTTTTTAGGCAGTTTTTTTATAGAATAGTTTTTATAATTTACAAATCAGTTACATTTGCGAGGTATAAATAATTACTATGAAAAGAATACTTATTACAGGAGCTGCTGGATTTCTGGGATCGCATTTATGTGATCGTTTTATCAAAGAAGGATATTATGTTATCGGAATGGATAATTTGATTACCGGAGATCTTAAAAACATAGAGCATTTATTCAAGTTAGAGCATTTCGAATTTTACCATCACGATATCACCAAGTTTGTACATATTCCGGGTGAGTTAGATTATATTTTACATTTTGCATCACCGGCAAGCCCGATTGATTATTTAAAAATTCCGATTCAGACCTTAAAAGTTGGATCTCTTGGGACACATAATTTGTTGGGATTAGCGCGTGTAAAAAAAGCGAGAATTTTAATTGCGTCGACATCTGAAGTTTACGGAGATCCGTTGGTTCACCCGCAAACGGAGGAGTACTATGGAAATGTAAATACCATTGGACCACGCGGGGTTTATGATGAGGCCAAACGCTTTCAGGAATCAATCACCATGGCTTATCATACTTTTCATGGTGTAGAGACTAGAATCGTACGTATTTTTAATACTTATGGTCCAAGAATGCGTCTGAACGACGGACGTGTTATTCCGGCTTTTATCGGACAGGCATTACGCGGGGAAGATTTAACCATTTTTGGAGATGGAATGCAAACGCGTTCTTTCTGTTATGTAGATGATCAGGTGGAAGGTATTTTCAGACTTTTGCATTCAGATTATGTATATCCTGTTAATATTGGAAATCCGGATGAAATCACGATTAAGGATTTTGCAGAAGAGATCATTAAATTAACAGGAACCAATCAAAAGGTAGTCTACCATCCATTACCCATAAATGATCCGTTACAACGTCAGCCAGACACCACAAAAGCGAAAGAACTATTGGGTTGGGAAGCAAAAGTAAGCCGCTCTGAAGGAATGAAAATTACTTATGATTATTTCAGATCACTTTCAAAAGAAGAACTTTCAAAAGAAGAACACAAAGATTTTTCGAACTATATCAAATAAGAAAATTTAAACGGGCAATTACTCTTGAAATAATTGCCCGTTTTTTATTAAGTTGCTTAAAAAGCATTTTTTTCGATGAGTTCCTTCATTTGCTGATTCAGATTAAAATGATTTTTGGCATGAAGAAAAATAGCCTTTTTCATCTTCTGTATTTCTGCTTTATCTAGTGCCGAGATTGCTTCTATCGTTGTATTTAATTGTTGGAAATCTTCAACGGGAACTACCCAACCAAGGTTATTCTCTTCTACAATATTTTCTCCTTCACCTCCTCCATAGTAAAGTATTGGAAATCCTAATGCACTATATTCAAATATTTTGGACGGTACAGAGCCGTAAATTCTCGTTTTGAGCGGAACAAGGGCAATATCTAAATTTTTCAAAGTTTCGTGCAAAACGTTTCGTTCTAACATTCCGTGAAAAACAATTTTTTGAGTTGGATTTTGGCTGAGATAATTCACAATCTGAATTTTCTCGGCACCATCACCAAAAATATGCAGTTCGATGTTACCATTTTCTAAGTTCAATTGCTGAATAAGTTCAAAAACCCCTTGCGCAACGCCTAACAATCCGGCATAGAATAATTTAATAGGTTCGTTTGAATTGTTTTTTTCTTCCAGGAAGTCTTCTACAAAATGATCCGGGTAATTGCGATATAGAAAGCATTTTTTTTCAGGAAAGATGGAATGAATATGAGCAATAATCTCATTAGACTGACCAAAAATATGCGTTGCTTTTTTGTAAATAAAACGTTCAATAAAAAGCAAGATTTTGTGCGAAATACTGTTTTTCTTCAGTACTTGCAGTTCAATCGCAGCAGTTGGCCAAAGATCAGAAACATTTAGGATTATTGTTTTTCTTTTGAGCCAAAGTACAAAAACAGAGACGAAAGAAAGTAATAGCGGAGGAGATTGTACAATTACTTTTTTAGGTGTTTTGGCAAACAACAAATAAAAAAATAAGGTACTCGAAAACGACAGTGTCGAGACAATTCGTTTAAAGATATTCGAACTGTTACTCGGATAGATCCAAAGACGTTTTAAGGTAATATTCTGGATTTTTTCGGTAATAGAAAACCGGCCTTTATATTCCGGAAATAATTCGCCTTTTGGATAATTTGGAAGAGGAGAAATTACGGAAACTTCATAACCATTCTGATCCAATTTTAAAGCCAGTTGTTCTATTCTATTAGCCGCAGCACCTTTTTCGGGTGGATAATAGTTTGATATAATTAGAATATCCTTCATTATTTTTTTCCCAGTAAAATTGAAACAATTCGTTCCGATGCTTTTCCGTCCCATAAATCAGGTATACCACTTTTCTTGGGACCATTTTTTAAAAATAAACCATATACTTTTTGTAGATTTTCTAATGACGTTCCTACAATAGTATTCGATCCAATAGTTTCGGTTTCAGGACGTTCGGTGTTATTTCGCATTGTAAAGCAAGGAATTCCCATAACGGTTGTTTCCTCAGAAATACCACCGCTATCAGTAATAACGGCAAAACTGTTTTGTATTAAATACATGAAATTCAGATAGCCTTGTGGAGCAACAAAGAGAATATTTTTAAACTCAGTTGAGCTTTCGCTTAAGATAGCTTGTGTTCTGGGATGAATAGGAAACAGTATTTTTTTGTCGTGAACTAAATCATCAATTCCATGAAGTAAAGCTATAAGAGAAGAAACTTCATCAACATTTCCCGGACGATGTAAGGTTAGAACAATGTAGTTTTTTTCACTAAGCTGATGTTCTTCCCAAAAATCAGGTGCCGAAATTCTATTGATGTTCTGGTATAAAGTATCGATCATAACATTTCCTACGAAATGTACATTCTCAGGATTTGATCCTAATTTTAGCAGATTTTCTGAAGCGGATGTTGAGGTTGTAAAAAAATAATCGGTAATGCTATCGGTTAACATTCTGTTGATTTCTTCGGGCATTGTTAAGTCTCCGGAACGAATTCCAGCTTCAACGTGTGCCACTTTCGTATGGCATTTTTTAGCTACAATTGAACAGGCCATAGTTGAATTTACGTCGCCAACAACCAGAACTAAATCACAAGGATTTTGAATGAGTTCTTTTTCGAAAGCAATCATAATTGCAGCTGTTTGTTCTGCCTGAGAACCACTTTTTACTTCCAGATTTACATTTGGTTTCGGAATATTTAATTCTTCGAAAAAGGTATCACTTAAGTTTTTATCGTAATGCTGCCCGGTATGAACCAAACGAAAGGAAACATCAATGCCTTCATTTTGCTTGTCTTTTATAGCATTAATAAGAGGTGCTATTTTTATAAAATTAGGTCTTGCACCTGCGATTAGGGTGATTTTCATGGGACGATTAAATTCTTTCTAAAAACATTCTTTCGGCAAAAGTAAAGTTTAAATTGGAATTTAATCAGAATGGAATAATTTCTTAAATAGTGAACTGTGAATTTGCTTATTTTTTATAACCAATTTTTACTCTTTTATTTCCGTCTTCTTTTTTCTCGGTTAATTCATCTAAATAAGAAAAAACCAATTCGATATTTTTATCATGATTCTCTAACTTCTTTTGAATCTGAAGAATATCAACTTTAATTTCAGTTGTATCCAGCAGCATTTCTCTCACTTTTGTAAAAATACGCATAATCTGAATATTAGTTTGAATGGCTTTATCGCTTTTTAAAACGCTTGATAACATTAAGATTCCATGTTCAGTAAATGCAAAAGGTAATATTCGCGTTCCTCCCCAACTTGAGGTCACAATTTGTGACCTCAAGTTATTAAATTCACTTTGTGATAATTCAAACATGAAATCTTCAGGAAATCTGGATAAATTCCTTTTAACAGCTTGTTTTAAAACCTTGGTTTCAATTTCATAAAGCAAAGCAAGATCACGATCAAGCATTACTTTTTGATTGCGTATATAGTATATTTTATTAGAAATAGTTTCTGAAGAAAGTAAAGAATGGTCTTTCATACGTTTTCATTAAAAAAAAACAAATGTAAGATTTTATTTATATTTATAAGTAAGATTTGAACTGTTTTAATTTTCCGCTTTTGCTTCTGTCTAAAACTGTTTTTCGGGTAAAGTTGAAAGTTAAATTAGGTTCTAAATAGACAGAAATTGCCTTTTCTATCTTTTGAATCTGAGTTGTATTTAATTCAATATCACTAACATATTCAATTTCAAAAGTATTTAATTGTGTTTGTTTGATGGTAAATTCTTTAACGTTTCCATCGTCTTCAATAATGCTTTTAGTAACATAATAAAAGGTTAAACCCGGTGCTTTTTTCCCACTGGGTAAGACAGCAATATCATTGGTCCTTCCAATAAGTTTTTTTAAAATGGGTTTTTGTGGCGTACTTTTCTCATCCAGAATTCCGATATCACCAATATCATATCTTATAAATGGATGTGCCTTATTGAACAAAGATGTAATCACAATACGGCCTTCTTTCCCATATGGAAGAGCCTGATTGTTTTCATCCAGAATTTCTACAAAAAGTGTTTCCGAATTAACCTGCCATTCTCCTTTTAAGTTTTCAAAAGCAATCAAATCGAGTTCTGAAGCGCCATATTCATTAATAACAGGAACATTAAATTGCTTTTCTAAGAGTTTTTTATCGGATTCAAAAAGCATCTCCGAAGTAACAAAACAGGCTTTTAAAGAGGGACAAACGTCTTTTAAAATAAGATTTTTTTGTTCTAAATATTTAGCAAATAACACGATTGAACTTGTGTAACCGTTGATATAATCGAATTTTTTAGTTTTGAATTTTCGTAAAAACTTTTCAAGAACTGCATCCGATAAATCAAAAACCGGAAACCGGAAACGATGAGTCAAAAAATCCTTTATCCGTTCTTTATAATATCCGGCAAAATTCATTGGAATACCATAAAAACGAGCTTGATACGAGCGATTAAAATCGATATTGTACCAGCCAAAACGCATGAAAATCGAAGTCCAGGTTAGGGCATGACAAGGCTTATCTTTGGCAAAAACAAAAGGAGTTCCACTGGATCCGGACGTTTTGTTGAGGTACACATTTTTTAAGGTGTAGCCTTTTGAAAGCCTTTCTTTGAGCGGTCTTTGTAAATTTTGCTTGTTCAGGATGGGTAAATTTTTCCATTCCAATTTTGTGTTACCTCCAACCAATTCCAGATAGAAAGAATTGTTTTCCAAATGAAAAGCTACGATTTCTTCTTTTCTGTTCTGAAGAAAATGTGCATATTGTTCCTCCGATAAATTTCTGATTTCATCCAATTGTGTTTTGGCTTTCTTTATCGGAAAACCATTTAATTGCAGCGAAATATCGAAAAGAGAAATCATTTGAGGAGCTAATTTTCGTCAAAAATAATACTATCAAATTACTAACAGAGAACAATCAACAACTTTTTAAGATTTAATTATTTTTTACGTGTAAAAGCAATTATTTTTGCACCACAACTAAATACAACTACATCATGACAATTTTACTATTGGGATCGGGCGGAAGAGAGCATGCTTTTGCCTGGAAAATGACTCAGAGCCCGCTTTGCGAAAAACTTTTTGTTGCACCTGGAAATGCTGGAACTTCGGCAATTGCTACAAACGTTGCAATGTCTCCAACAGATTTTGATGCAATCAAAGCATTTGTAATTCAGGAGAATGTAAAAATGGTAGTCGTAGGCCCGGAAGATCCTTTGGTTAAAGGGATTTACGATTATTTTAAAAACGATGAGAGTTTACAACATATTCCGGTTATCGGGCCATCAAAATTAGGAGCTCAGTTAGAAGGAAGTAAAGAGTTTGCCAAAGAGTTTTTAATGAAGCATAATATTCCAACTGCTGCTTATGACAGTTTTACGGCTGAAACGGTAGAGAAAGGATGTGCTTTTTTAGAAACATTACAACCTCCATACGTTTTAAAGGCAGATGGTTTAGCGGCAGGAAAAGGAGTTTTGATTATTCAGGATTTAGAAGAAGCTAAAACAGAATTAAGAAACATGCTGGTTCACGAAAAATTCGGAGCAGCGAGTTCAAAAGTGGTAATCGAAGAATTTTTGGACGGAATTGAATTAAGCTGTTTTGTTTTGACTGACGGGAAAAGCTATAAAATACTTCCAACAGCAAAAGATTACAAACGTATTGGTGAAGGCGATACAGGTTTAAATACAGGCGGAATGGGAGCTGTTTCTCCGGTTCCTTATGTGGATGCAGTTTTGATGGAAAAAATTGAAACACGTATTGTAAAACCAACAATTGAAGGGTTTCAGAAGGACGGAATTGAATATAAAGGATTTGTATTTATTGGTTTGATCAATGTAAAAAATGAACCAATCGTAATTGAGTACAACGTAAGAATGGGAGATCCTGAGACTGAAGTTGTAGTACCAAGATTAGAATCTGATCTAGTGGAATTGTTCCTTTCGGTAGCCAATCAAAAATTAGATACATTCGAATTAAAAGTTGATCCAAGAAGTGCCACTACTATTATGGTGGTTTCCGGTGGATATCCTGAAGAATTTGAAAAAGGAAAAGTAATTACAGGTTTAGAAAATATTGAAGATTCTATTGTTTTTCATGCAGGTACAAAATTAGAAAACGATAGTATCGTGAGTAATGGAGGACGTGTGTTAACCGTAACGTCTTATGGAGACGATTTCCAACAGGCCATAAAAAAATCTTACCAAAACATAGATAAACTAAGCTTTGATAAGATGTATTTTAGAAAAGATATCGGCTTCGATCTAATTTAAAAATAAATGGTGACCAACCCTTTTAATTAAGGGTTTGGTTTTTATTTTAAAAATGAATGAGCTGTTGTATCTTGGTTTTCAGTTCCGGCATCATCAAAAATGCGTAATTGTTTAATCCAATATACAATTGCTGCAGAGCAGATAATCATGAAAATCCAGTTGATAGTGTTTGCACCAAACCATGTAATTAATTCCAAACGACGTAAAAAATCAAGAGGAGCAAACAAAATGTTAACGAATAAGTATTGAATTCCTTCAAAAAAAGCTGTCATAATTTATAAAATTATATGTTATTTATTGTTGTGTAACGCGTTGAAACCAGAAGTCTGTTAGCAGAATCTTTTTTCAACTTGTTGGTTTTCCTTTTTAAACAAGTATTATATTTACAATCACAAAAGTATAAAATATCCTTATGATAACAAGTGTTTTTAAAAAATCTACGCCATTAAATTATTCATTGGTTGTAATTTTAATACTGGTTTTCTTTTTTCTGTTTCAAATTCAGGAACCTTCCTGGATAACATCTTATTTTTTGGTATTCCAAAAAGTAAGCTTGTTGTGCTTTATTCTGGCCTCCTTTTTTCTGATAAATTTTATCGTAAAAAAGAACGGACTCAGTAAAGACAATGGATACGCGATATTTTTCTATTTATTGTTTTTATTGTTTTTCCCCGCCATATTTAACAATGCCAATGTAATATATGGTAACTTTTTTATACTATTGGCACTTCGAAGATTGATTTCGCTGCAGTCGCTGAAAGCTTCTAAGGAAAAAATATTTGATGCATCATTTTGGATTTTAATAGCTTCTTTATTTCAATTTTGGTGTATTCTTTTCCTGATTTTAGTTTTTATCTCAATAGTTTTCCATGTTTCCAGAGATTATAGAAACTGGATTTTACCTTTTATAGCGCTTGTAGCAGTCTCCATAATCTTTTTATTGGTCTCTTTAATTTTTCATATCGACATCACAGATTTTTTTCAGAAACGTGCCGTAATCGATTTTAACATTGATTATTTCAAGAGCAATTATGAAAACGGAGCACTTTCAATCTATGTAGCCGTAGCCTTATTTTTTGTAGTTTCGATGCTGACTACATTGTCAAATCGACCACAAATAGTGCATTCTTCATACAAAAAAGTGGTAGCTTGTTTCTTTATTGCAGCCTTTGTTTATATTCTATCGCCGGATAAAAGTAACGATTTACTCTTTTTTAGTGTTGCGCCCTTGACTATTATGGCAGCAAGTCATGTAGAATATATGCAACAAAAACTCAATAACGAAATTGTTTTTTATGTGTTGATTTTGTGCAGTTTATTTACATTTTTTTCTCAATTATAATTTACTTCCGTAAGCAAGATCTCCGGCATCGCCAAGACCCGGAACAATGTAATTTTTTTCATTTAGCTTTTCATCTAAAGAAGCGACCCATAAGTGACAGTTTTCCGGAAGATTTTCTTCCAGGAAAGCAACGCCTTCCGGTGCCGCAATAACTACAACAATATGAATCTCTTTTGGAGTGGCATTTTGAATTAGTTTTTCGTGAACAGCAACGATAGACTGACCCGTTGCCAACATTGGATCAAGAAGTAAAACGGTCTTGTTGTTTATGTTTGAAACAGCCTGGTATTCAACCCGAATTTCGAATTCGGCATCGTTATTGGGATGGTATCGACAAGCCGAAACAAAACTGTTTTCGGCATGGTCAAAGTAATTTAGAAAACCATTATGCAGCGGCAAACCGGCTCTTAAAATAGAACATAAAACTAAATCACTCTCTATTTCAGTCGTATTTTTAATGCCAAGCGGAGTTTGGATTTCAACATTTTTATAAGCCAGATCCTTGCTCAGTTCATAAGCCATAATCTCGCCGATTCGTTCAATATTTCTTCGGAAACGCATGCTGTCGTTCTGAACATTAACATTTCTGATTTGGCCTAAAAAGTGATTTAATACGCTGTTATTTTTGGAGATATAATGAATTTTCATACTGAATTTTTAGAATTATGGATAGATTGTTGTGCAATAACGAAAAATTAATCGTTTTCTTCACACCATAAAAGTATAAAAAGTATCTTTGTCACTCTAATAAATAAAGACATGTTTTCAAAATTAGCATATTCTGTTTTCGAACAAAGCATTAAAGATTATCATCAATTTGATAATGTTGATCAACCTATAAACAATCCTTATCCAAAGGATAAATTTGAGCACTTGTTGTATCTAAAGAACTGGATTGACACTGTTCAATGGCATTTTGAAGATATCATTCGTGATCCGCAAATTGATCCGGTAGCGGCGCTTACTTTAAAAAGAAGAATTGATGCTTCAAATCAGGAGCGTACTGATATGGTAGAATATATCGACAGCTACTTTTTACAAAAATACAGTGATGTAAAAGTAAAAGACGGGGCAAAAATCAATTCTGAAAGTCCGGCCTGGGCTTTTGACAGATTGTCTATTTTAGCGTTAAAGATTTATCACATGCATGAAGAAGCTACACGTACTGAAGCTTCTCAGGAACATAGAGATAAGTGTCAGGAAAAATTAAATGTCCTTTTAGAACAAAGAACTGATTTGTCAACGGCAATTGATGATTTATTGACAGACAT
Organism: Flavobacterium sp. CFS9; assembly: GCF_041154745.1. Classification (NCBI taxonomy): domain Bacteria; kingdom Pseudomonadati; phylum Bacteroidota; class Flavobacteriia; order Flavobacteriales; family Flavobacteriaceae; genus Flavobacterium; species Flavobacterium sp. CFS9. Next base: position 1,914,861 of record NZ_AP031573.1, read on the forward strand.
TGAAAATGGAGATAAATTCATGAAAGTGTACAAACAAATGAAAATGTACAATGACGATGAATTGAATCCTGTTTTATATCAAAACAAAAAATAATTTGGCAGAGTTGTCCAATACAATAAAGCATATAGCCGTCATGAGACTATCCGCAATGGGAGATGTCGCCATGACGGTTCCTGTTTTACGGGCTTTTGTAAAGCAGTATCCAACGGTTAAAATCACTGTAATTTCAAGACCGTTTTTTAAGCCATTTTTTGAAGGAATTCCAAATCTTGAGTTTTTTGCTTTTGATGAAAAGCAGCGTCACAAAGGATTTGCAGGATTACTTAGATTATACAGTGATGTAAAAAAACTAAAAATTGATGCTTTTGCGGACCTTCATAATGTCTTGAGATCTAAAATTGTAAGCCTTCTTTTCGCTTTAAGCGGAAAAAAAAGAGCCACAGTTGATAAAGGACGTGAAGGTAAAAAAGAATTAACCCGTGCCGAGAATAAAATTTTTGTGCAATTACCAACCATGTTCGAAAGACATGGGAAAGTGTTTGAAAAACTAGGCTTTCCTTTAGACCTATCAAATCCTGAATTCCCGCAAAAAGCAAAATTAAGTTCAGATATTTTAGAAATCATTGGCGATCAAAATCAAAAATTAATTGGGATCGCACCTTTCGCACAATACAATTCTAAAGTATATCCACAAGATTTAATGCAGGACGTAATTGCAAAATTGGCGGAGAATAAAACCTATAAAATTTTACTTTTTGGTGGAGGAAAGAAAGAAATTGAAATTTTGAATTTGTTTTCACAACCCTTTGAAAATGTAGTTAATGTGGCTGGAAAAATTAAATTTCAACAGGAATTACAGCTCATTAGTAATCTTGACGTTATGCTTTCTATGGATTCCGGAAATGCGCATATTGCTGCAATGCTCGGAGTAAAAGTCATTACACTTTGGGGTGCTACACATCCGTATGCGGGATTTTTACCATTTGGACAAACAATGGAAAATGCTTTGGTTTCGGACAGAAATCAATATCCAAAATTACCAACATCTGTTTATGGAAACAAAATCGTTGAAGGTTATGAAGATGCTATGAGATCAATTTCTCCAAATGATATAGTCAAAAAGATTCAGTTAAGCATATAATCCATTTAAATCATAGAGAAAGTAGCCAACTGTTTTCTTTTTGTTTTTATTAGCAACAACTACTACAAAATGATTTTCTTTTTCTGTAGACAATAAAATGTGCTCAAAATCTTCTGTTGAATTTCTGTAGATTTTATAGACCAATTGAGATTCTTTAATTTTGTTTGATAGTATTTTAGCAGCTTTTAACTTGCTTATATAGGGCCAGATATTAAAGGTATTCTTCTCTGAAACATTTATTTCAGTCATTTTGCCAGTCATTGTCGCACTATATTTTTCTTTGGTAAGTAATTTGGGACCTTTTTTATTTTGTTGTTTCTTAATTATAAAGTAGATACAAAAAAGAGCTGTTATTACAAAAAGTGCTATAAAAGATAAACGAAGTAAGTGATGTATTGTCATAATATTTAAGATTTAAACGTGTTGACAAACTTGATTTAGCTCTACAAATCTACACAAGAACAGGAGATTGCGATTGCTTTAATTTTACCTCTAATATAATAAAAATTCAGCAATATTTTATCGGAAAAATACTTTTATTGCAAATGTGATTAAAGCCAAATTTTCTCCTCCCGACATCTGCCATAGATATAACTTTTTAGATTCGAAATTGTGGCTTGATAATTTGGTGCTTCATAACCAAATCGTTCGTGTTCCATTTGTTCTTTTTCGACAGCATCACAGCCTTTTATAACTTCTTTAAGCATATCCAGCATAGCGAGTTCTTTATTATTTGTCTTCTGAAATTTAAATTCTACAAGTTCATCCTGAAGTTCTTCGCAATATTCAATAAGTTTCTCAACTTCAGGTTCATCGAGAAGATATTCTTTATTTTTAAAAATTTCTTTTACAGATTTCATAACGTAATTTTTAAATCTCCAATTCAAATTTTACAAAGATGGGTAATAATTATAAGACAAAAAAATTCCAAATCCCAATTGTAAGTTTGGAATTTGGAATTTGAATATTTTGGGATTTTAACGATTAAACATCATCGTAATCTACATAAATAGACTCTGAAGTAGGATGCGCCTGGCAGGTTAAAATTAAACCTTCAGCGATTTCGCTATCCGTTAAAATTGAGTTTTTAGTCATTTCAGCACTTCCGGAAGTTACACGAGCCAGACAGCTGCTGCAAATTCCGCCCTGACACGAGTATGGAGCGTCGACTCCTTGTTTTAAAGCTGCGTCAAGGATCGTTTGTTTTTGAGACATTTCAAATGAAACTTCTTCATCATCAACCAAAACCGTAATTTTTGTATGTCCTTCTAATGAAGTATTGATTTTATTTTCCTGAGTAGAAGAAGTAAAAAGTTCAAATTTAATTGCCGATTCTTTTACATTCTTCTCCTTTAAAATTCCCGAAACCGTATCGATCATTTCTTCAGGACCACACAAGAAAAATTTGTCAAACTGTAATTCTTTGTGTTTGTTATTTAAAACAAAATTTACTGCCGATTTATCAATTCTTCCAAACAAAGCATTTTCGGCTTTGGCCTGACTGAAAACATAATGAATGAAAAAACGGCCTACATACTGCAATTGTAAATCATGTAATTCCTGATGAAAAATAGTATCTTCAGGAGTTTTGTTTCCATAAACCAATACAAATGAGCTTTTTGGCTCACTTTTTAAAACTGATTTAATAATAGAAAGTACCGGAGTAATTCCGCTTCCGGCCACAAAAGCCGCATAGTTTTTTTGTCTTTCAGCATCTGGTTCAAAAGTAAATTTTCCTTCCGGGTGACCTACTTCAAGAACATCTCCGGCCTTAAGTCTCGTATTGGCAAATTGAGAGAATAAACCATTTTTTACTGCTTTTACAGCAATGCGCAATTCGTTGCTTTCTGGTGCAGAACAAATAGAATAAGCACGACGAATCTCTTGATTATCAAGAGTTAGTTTTAAATTTATGTATTGTCCGGCTATAAATTTATAGTCCGATTTTAGTTCTTCAGGAACATTAAAAAGTACAGAAACAGCATCTGCAGTTTCGCGTTTTACCTCTTTAATTATTAGTTTTAAAAATGAAGGCATGATTGTATTTTTTATGCAAAAGTAGCAAACGACAGTTAATTGACAGGTACTAAACGATTATTTTTAACTTTTTTTGTAACGTTTCCTTACATTTGATCACATACTGGAAAACTAAAAAACAAATAACCATGATTAAAAAGTTTATTTATCTGGAATGGAAAGCCTTTGTTAGATCTGCATCATTTGGTACGAGTGTCGTGATGAAAGTTTTAATAGGCTTTTTAATGATCTATTTTTCCTTGCTTTTTGTGGGAGCAGGAGTAGGTGCATTTTATATATTGAAAAAATTGAAATTAGAACCGCTGGTGACAATCAACCAATTTTTGATTTACTATTTTCTTTTCGATCTGGTGATTCGTTTATTGATGCAGGCAATTCCGGTTTTGAATATTAAACCATTATTAATTCTACCGTTCCAAAAATCGACCATCGTTCATTTTTCACTAGGTAAAACAGTATTGTCTTTTTTCAATTGGGTTCATGCGCTGTTTTTTATTCCTTTTTCAATAGTGTTGGTTTTAGAAGGGTATGATCTTTTAGGAGTTATCTTCTGGTTTTTAGCAGCATTCTCCTTAATTTATATCAACAATTTTTTGAATATTATTCTAAGCAATATCGACAAGTTGTTTGTTGTTTTTGTTGGAGCAATTATTGCTTTAGGAGCCGCACAGTACTATAAACTCTTTGATATTACCAGTTTTACGACGCCAGTTTTCCAGGGGTTTTATGCTGCAAAAGGATTGTTTATGATTCCTGTTTTGATTCTGATAGGACTCTATCTGTTTACCTTCAAATACTTCAAGAATAATTTGTTTTTAGATGCCGGACTTTCGCAAAAAGAAGACATCGCTACCACTGAAAATCTTTCCTGGCTGAATCAATTCGGGACTTTGGGAACTTTTCTTAAAAATGATATCAAATTGATAAAGAGAAACAAAAGGTCAAAAACGACTCTGGTAATGAGTTTTATCTTTTTGTTTTATGGACTTATTTTTTTCGGAAACAAACAACAGCCCGAGGTAATGACTATTTTTGCCGGAATATTTGTTTCAGGTGGATTCTTATTCGTTTTCGGACAATTTGTACCGAGCTGGGATAGTTCCTACTACCAATTAATGATGACCCAGAATATTCCGTATCGCGGATACATAACCTCAAAATGGTGGCTGATTGTTATTGCTACTTTTATCTCTACAATACTGGCTTCTTTCTATCTTTTTTATGGATGGCAAATTTATCTAACGGTTGTTGTTGGCGCAATTTACAATATAGGAGTCAATTCGCATCTGGTACTTTTGGGTGGCGCTTTCACCAAAACGCCAATTGATTTGAGTTCGGCGGGAGGTGCCTTTGGAGATAAAAAAGCGTTTAATGTTAATGCAATGCTGCTGACATTACCGAAGATATTAGTGCCTTTAGGTCTTTATGGAATCGGACTGTATTTAGGAAACAAAACCATCGGGTTAGCACTCGTAGGAGGGGCAGGAGTTTTAGGCTTTGCTTTTAAAGAAAAAGTATTTTCACTGATCGAAAAAAGATATAAAATCGAAAAGTACAGCACCATAAGTGCTTATAAACAAAAGAATTAAATTAGAGAATTTGTCAATTTGATAATGAGATAATTCCAGCTGATATCATTAAATCAGCAATCTAAAATCAACAATCTAAAATCTAAAATCATCATGATACAAGTAAATCAACTTTCAAAAAAATATAACGGTACAACAGTTTTAAACATAAACAATCTTGAAATTCCAAAAGGACAGAGCTTTGGATTAGTAGGAAACAACGGGGCGGGGAAAACCACTTTTTTCAGCTTGTTACTCGATTTGATTCAGCCTTCAACCGGAAATATAGTAAACAACGATATTCAGGTGAATGCAAACGAGCACTGGAAATCTTTTACCGGATCTTTTCTTGACGAAAGTTTCCTGATTGGGTATTTAACTCCGGAGGAATATTTTTATTTTATTGGCGATTTACGCCACCAAAACAAAGCTGATATTGATGCCTTATTACAGCAGCATGAAGAGTTTTTCAATGGAGAAATCCTGAACAATAAAAAATATTTAAGAGATTTATCGAAGGGAAATCAGAAGAAAGTAGGCATCATTGCTACACTTATCGGAAATCCGGAAGTTGTTATTTTAGACGAACCTTTTGCAAATCTGGACCCGACAACCGTGAGCCGATTAAAAAAAATCATTAAGGATTTGGCAGATAATCCAAACGTTACTGTATTGGTTTCCAGTCATGATTTGCAGCATACCGTAGAGGTTTGTGACCGAATAGTAGCATTAAATAAAGGAGAAATTGTGAAGGACATTCAAACTTCAAAAGAAACCTTACAAGAACTGGAATTGTTTTTTGCGGTATAAGTTTCTATATTTCAAAAAGAAGCGTATTTTTACAAGTCAATATACTAAAAATCCTTTTTAGAAGTTAATTGATATAAACTCTTTTCTATTGAAAAAGAATACTCTTAAATATAGTTTTTTTATTGTTTTTTTATTCTTTTTGATAGCCTGTTCTACCAAGAAAAATAACTTTTTGGCCAGAAATTCCCATGCGCTAAGTACAAAATACAACATTCTGTACAATGGTGGAATCGGTCTTGACAAAGGATTAAAGGCTGTTCATGCTAATAATCAGGATAACTTTTGGAAAATGCTTCCGATTGAGAAGATGCAATTCGATGAAAATTTCTCTCAAGGGGATAAACCCAAAAATGCTGATTTTGAAAAGGCTGAGACCAAGGCCACGAAAGCCATTCAAAAACACTCCATGAATATCGGAGGAAGAGAGCGAAATTCACAAATAGATGAAGCCTATTTAATGCTTGGAAAAGCCAGATATTATGATCAGAGGTTTATTCCGGCTTTGGAGGCATTCAATTATATTTTGTACAAATACCCGAACAGTAGTAATATTTATACGGCGAAAATATGGCGTGAGAAAACCAATATGCGCTTAGGCAATGATGCTATTGCGGTAAAAAATATCAATCTGCTCTTAAAAAATACAGATCTGAACAAGCAGACTTTTTCGGATGCGAATGCTTTATTGGCAGAAGCCTATTTAAATTTGGAAAAAAAGGACAGTGCAGTTGCCAAACTTAAAATTGCCGAGCAGTTTACCAGAATAAATGAAGACCGCGCACGTTACCGTTTTATCTTAGGCCAGATGTATCAGGAAGCCGGAATCAGAGACACCGCCTTCTATTACTATGACGGTGTAATTGACATGAACAGAAAAGCGGATCGAAAATACATGATGCATGCCTACGCAAAAAAGGCGCAGATGTTTGATTATAAAAATGGAGATCAGGATTTGTTTATAGAAATGTACAATAAGTTAGTGGCAGATCGTGAAAACAGACCTTATCTGGATGTTTTATTTTATGAGATGGGAGTTTTCTTTGACAAAAATGATGAGCAGCAGGATGCTTTGGTTTTCTACAACAAGTCATTGGGAAGAAAATCAAAAGACTCTTACTTAGTAGCGTCGACTTATAGAAATATTGGGGACATGTATTTTAAGAATACCAACTATACTATAGCGGCCAAATATTACGACAGTACGTTAGTAAAATTAGATCCTAAATCAAGAGAATTTGCTTTTATTGAAAAAAACAGAAAAAATCTGGACAATGTTATTAAGTACGAAGCAATTGCAAAACGTAACGACAGTATCATAAAAGTATACGGATTGTCCCCGGCCGATAGAAAAAGCTATTTTAACGATTATATCGCGGTACTAAAAGAAAAAGATGAGGCAAAACGAATCTTAGAAGAAAAAGAAAAGGAAAAACTGGCCAACATCGATCGTAATACAAATGCTAACGGAGGACCAACAGCGGTTAACCCTCAGGCAGTTGGAACGCCTAATCCGGGAATTGGAGCATTTAATCCGCCATCAGGAAACGAAACGGCGAGTACAAGTACCAGTACTTTTTATTTTTACAATCCTACTACAGTTGCTTACGGAAAATTACAGTTTAAGAAATTATGGGGTAATCGGGTTTTAGAAGGCAACTGGAGATTAGCCGCTGTAAAATCAGCCAATAATGCCGCATTGAATGATACTTTAAATAAAGATGCTGCAAATACGCTCAAAGATTCTATTGTTATTGAAAAATATACTACAGATTTCTACGAAAAACAACTTCCTCAAACACAAGCAGCAATTGATAGTATTGGTGTAGAACGTAATTTTGCGTACTACCAGTTAGGGCTTATTTACAAAGAAAAATTTAAGGAATACAATCTGGCGAGCGACAAACTGGAGCAGTTATTAAAAAATAAGCCAGAAGAAAAATTGGTTTTGCCGGCGATGTATAACTTGTATAAAATATATCAAATTACAAATCCTGCCCGTGCCGAAAGAATAAAATCAGATATAACAAACAATTATCCAACTTCAAGATACGCTCAAATTTTAAACAATACCAATGCGGGCGATTTAGCATCACCGGATAAGGAGTACCAAAAATGGTACAAATTGTTTCAGGAAGAGCAGTTTGATACCGTTTTAGATAATATTGACAATCTGATCAATCAATATTCAGGAGATGAAATTGTTTCTAAGTATGAATTGTTAAAGGCCAATACTTTAGGAAAAGTAAATGGTCTGGCCGCCTACAAAAAAGGCTTAGAAACAGTTGCCGATAATTATCCGAACAGTGATGAAGGGAAAAATGCGCGTGAGATTTTAGAAAAGCAAATACCGGCTCTAGAAAAACTTGATTTTACGTCAGTTGACAGTAAAAACTGGAAAATTATATATGTAGTGGCTAATAACGACACTAAAACCCGTAAGAAGATTGAAGAAGCGATCAGAGTCTTTTTGTTAGTAGAGAACTATGAGAGATTGACAACTTCTTTTGATAAATACAATAGAACCGAAAGCTTTGTGGTGATTCACGGTTTAAAATCAGAGGCATACGCCAGAGATATATCAGGAGTTTTCAGAGATGATAAAAAGTATAAAATATCAGATCCTGCAATTATCATATCGAGTGATAATTACAAGCTGGTTCAAATTAAGAAAAATCTCGAAACATACGTAGCCCCCAAAACACCATAATCATGTTTGATAAAGTAAAAAAAAACGGAACAGAACTTTTAGGAAAAACAAATAGAATAGTTGAAGGAACCTCTATTGTAGGAGACATCGTTGCTAAAGACGATTTTAGACTGGACGGAGAATTGATAGGAAATTTTACTTCACAAGGTAAATTGGTTATTGGAGCCTCCGGCGTTGTTAAAGGTGAAATTGTTTGTAATAATGCCGATATTGAAGGAGTATTTCAGGGAAAAATTAAAGTTTTAGAAGTCCTTAATATAAAAGCATCGGCACAGATTCATGGAGAAGTTGCCATAGGAAAACTGTCTATAGAACCAGGTGCAAATTTTACCGCTACCTGTACCATGTTAACTCATACTAAAGATGTAACCCTAAAAGATGGAAAAGGAACCGAACAAAAACAAAAGGAACAAGTGGCTTCCGCTCATTAATATTCCCGTCCAAATGGGGATTATTATTTTTTTATTCTCCTATTTTGGTACCTGGCTGGATGAAAATCACCCCAGTCCAAAATTAGATTACAACACCATTTTTGTCATGATTGGAGTTGGACTGGCTTTGTATAATGTAATTCGTCAGGTTAACGAAATCAATAAAACAAAGTAAATCATCTTTTAAACAGCTTGAAATAAATATTGCATCTTTGCAAAAAAATATTTCAAATGCTTTTAAAAAATTACAAACCCATTTTATATTTATTCTTTTTTGCTTTGGCGGCTTATGTCTTGCACAAAGCACTTTTTTCAGTTTTAGAAATTAATGCCGAAAACTTTTATTACAGTACAGCCTTTTTGTATTTGATTTTTTTCGGACTGTCGGCATTTTTATACCTTATATTAGTAGTAGTAAAAAAGAAGAATTTTGAAATTGTCGGAATGGCTTTCCTTTTCGGGACTGCCAGTCAAATGTTATTGGCTTATTTAATTTTAAGACCGATTCTGGAAAATAAAACGGGCGAAGTGATGGTTGAAAAAATCAATTTTTTTATAACATTTATTTTGTTTTTGTTATTTCAGACGCTTTTAACTGTCCGATTATTAAATGAAAAGCATTAAAATGGGGATTATGCAAAAGAAGGTTCAAAAATAATTTTTCATATCCTTTTGAATATTAATAAAAAATGTACCTTTGCACCAAATTTTAGAAACGTAAAAAATAAGATTTTTAACAGATATGGTGATTTCAAACAAACCGCTCAAATTTATTCTTGCAGCTTTAGTAGCTTGTTCTCCAGTAATGAGTTTTGCAAATTCAGAGAATGACTCAACGCATGTACATGCCGAAGCCGCTCATGAAGAAAAAGTAATTTCACATAACGCGCCGTCAGAAGAAGAGCATGCAGCTCTTGATCCAAAAGCAAAAGTGGACGCTTTTATTGATCATCACTTACAAGATTCTCATGATTTTGTTTTCTTCTCAGATGAAAAAGAAAATAAACATTACGGTTTTCCATTACCTGTAATTCTTATTGACGGAGGTTTGAAAATTTTCTCTTCTTCAAAATTACACCACGGTGAAGCAGTTGCTGAAGTTGACGGAAACTTCTACAAATTAGTTCACGGTAAAATTTACAAAACAGATGCTGCCGGAACTATTACTTATAATGACCACGGACATCCTGAAAACGAAAAACCATTAGATTTTTCGATTACAAAAAATGTAGTGTCAATGCTTTTTGTTTCGGTATTATTATTTTTAATGTTTACCGGATTAGCGAAGTCCTATAAAAAAGGACCAATCCCAACTGGTTTTGGAAGAATATTAGAACCGCTTATTATTTTCATCAGAGATGAGATCGCTGTTCCAAATATTGGAGAGAAAAAATACAGAAAATTTATGGGTTACCTTTTAACGGTGTTTTTCTTTGTGTGGTTGTTAAACTTATTAGGTATGACTCCACTTGGAATTAACGTTACAGGAAATATTGCCATCACAGTTTGTTTAGCTGCGTTTACTTTTATCATTACTCAGTTCAGTGCGAACAAAGATTATTGGGGACACATTTTCTGGATGCCGGGAGTACCAGTTCCGATGAAAATTATTTTAGCTCCGATCGAAGTTTTAGGAACATTAACAAAACCATTTGCATTATTAATTCGTTTGTATGCAAATATTACTGCAGGTCACGTAGTAATTATGAGTTTGATCGCGATGATTTTCGTAGGTAAAAATTTAGCAGCAGATTTGCCAATCTCTCTGGGGCTAACATTATTTATTTCGGTAATTGAAGTTTTAGTTGCATTTTTGCAAGCGTTCATTTTCACAATGTTATCTTCATTATTTATAGGTATGGCTGTTCAGGATCACCACCATGATCACGAACACGGTCACGAAGAGAATGTTATTATTTAATTTAGAAGTTTAATTTTATATATATAAATACTTATGGGAACAATTCCAACTTTAGTAGGTGCAGGTTTAGTAGTAATCGGTGCAGGTTTAGGTTTAGGTAAAATCGGTGGATCTGCTATGGACGCGATTGCTCGTCAACCAGAAGCTGCTGGTAAAATTCAAACTGCGATGATTATTATCGCGGCTTTATTAGAAGGTTTAGCGTTTGCTGCTTTAATCTTAGGAAAATAATAAAGAAAGAAATGACAACATCTTTAACGGTTGGTTAAAGGTGTTGTTACTTTTAAAAAAAGAAATTAAATATTTAATATAGTTATAAAATGGATAAGTTAATTAATGATTTTTCATTCGGTCTATTCTTTTGGCAAGCACTAATCTTGTTGGTATTGATTTTACTTTTAGTAAAGTTTGCCTGGAAACCAATTATGGAATCTATTACAGCAAGAGAAGAAGGTATTAAAGATGCATTACTTTCTGCAGAAAATGCAAAGAGAGAAATGGAAAACTTACAAGCTGACAATCAAAGAATTTTGAATGAAGCTCGTGCAGAGCGTGACGCGATGCTAAAAGAAGCTCGTGAAATGAAAGAGAAAATGATTGCTGATTCTAAAAACGAAGCACAAGAAGCAGGTCAGAAAATGATCGAGCAGGCTAAAGCTGCTATCGAAAGTGAAAAGAATGCTGCTATGGCTGAATTGAAATCACAAGTTTCAACTTTATCATTAAGCATCGCTGAAAAATTATTGAAAGAAGAATTATCTAACAAAGAATCTCAAACTAAATTAGTAGAGAAAATGTTAGGTGACGTAAAGCTAAACTAAGATTATGGCAAGTACAAGAGCAGCAATTCGTTATGCAAAAGCAATTCTGGACTTAGCAAACTCTAAAGGTGTTGCCGAAGCTGTCAATAACGATATGAAGTCAATTGCTGTGGCAATTGAAAGTAATGAAGAATTAAGTGCCTTTATTCAAAACCCAACTACAAAAGTTGAAGTGAAAGAAAGTGCTCTTTTAGAAGTTTTCGCAGATGTAAATGGTGTAACTAAAGGGTTATTTCATTTATTGTTTGAAAACAAAAGATTTGAAATTCTGGAAGCTATTGCTTTAGAATACAAAAAAATATTTGACGAAGGTAATGGTGTTGAAGTAGCAAAAGTTACAACAGCAATCCCAATGGATGCCGCTTTAGAAGCTAAAGTTTTGGCAAAAGTGGCTACTTTATCGGATAAAAAAATAACAATTGAAAATACAGTAGACCCATCTATCATTGGAGGGTTTATTTTAAGAATAGGTGATCAACAATACAATGCTTCTGTTGCAAACAGATTGCAGGTATTAAAAAGAGAGTTAAGTAATTAGTTTTATTACACATAAAAGTGTCTAAATTATAAATTAAGATGGCGGAAATCAAACCTGCTGAAATTTCAGCAATATTAAGAAAGCAAGTAGAAGGTTTTGAATCTGGTGCTACGCTAGAGGAAGTAGGAACAGTACTTCAAGTTGGAGACGGTATTGCTCGTATTTACGGGCTATCGAATGTACAATATGGTGAGTTAGTTGAATTTGACAACGGACTTGAAGCTATTGTATTGAACCTTGAAGAAGACAACGTTGGTGTGGTACTTTTAGGACCATCAACTGGAATCAAAGAAGGATCAACAGCAAAAAGAACACAACGTATTGCTTCTCTTAAAGTAGGTGAGCAAATGGTAGGACGTGTAGTAAACACTCTTGGTTTTCCAATTGACGGAAAAGGACCAATTGGAGGAGACTTATATGAAATGCCGTTAGAAAGAAAAGCACCTGGTGTTATCTTCCGTCAGCCGGTAACGGAGCCATTACAAACTGGAGTAAAAGCAGTTGATGCTATGATCCCGGTAGGTCGTGGACAACGTGAGCTTGTAATTGGTGACCGTCAAACAGGTAAATCAACTGTTTGTATCGATACCATCTTAAATCAAAAAGAATTTTATGATGCAGGAAAACCTGTATTCTGTATATATGTTGCAATTGGACAAAAAGCTTCAACTGTAGCAGGAATTGCTAAAATGTTAGAAGAAAAAGGTGCAATGGCTTATACCGTTATTGTTGCAGCTAATGCTTCTGATCCAGCTCCAATGCAAGTTTATGCTCCTTTCGCAGGTGCTGCAATTGGAGAATATTTTAGAGATTCAGGTCGTCCGGCTTTAATTGTTTATGACGATTTATCTAAACAAGCTGTTGCTTACCGTGAGGTTTCTCTTTTATTAAGAAGACCACCGGGACGTGAGGCTTACCCTGGAGACGTTTTCTACTTACACTCTCGTTTATTAGAGCGTGCTTGTAAAGTAATTGCTGATGATGGAATTGCTAAAAACATGAACGATTTACCAGATTCTATCAAGTCTATCGTAAAAGGTGGTGGTTCGTTAACTGCATTACCAATTATCGAAACACAGGCTGGTGACGTTTCTGCTTATATCCCAACAAACGTAATTTCGATTACAGATGGTCAGATCTTCCTTGATGGAGATTTGTTCAACTCTGGAGTTCGTCCTGCGATTAACGTAGGTATCTCTGTATCTCGTGTTGGAGGTAATGCTCAGATTAAATCAATGAAAAAAGTTTCAGGAACTTTAAAATTAGATCAGGCTCAATTCCGTGAATTAGAAGCTTTCGCTAAATTTGGTTCTGATCTTGATTCAGTTACTTTAAACGTAATTGAAAAAGGAAAAAGAAACGTTGAAATCTTGAAACAAGGTTTAAATGATCCTTATCCTGTTGAAAATCAAGTAGCTATTATCTATGCAGGTTCTAAAAACTTATTAAGAAACGTTCCTGTAAATAAAGTAAAAGAATTTGAAGCTGATTTCTTAGCTTACTTAAACAGCAAACATAAAGATACGCTTAACGCGTTAAAAGCTGGTAAGTTAGATGACAACATTACTGATGTTATCGAAAAAGCAGCAAAAGAAATTTCAGCAAAATATAACTAATATTTAGTTTATAGTTTTTAGTTTATTGTTTGTGGTTTGTCCCAACAATAAACTAAAAACAACAAACAATAAACATAAAATTAATGGCAAATTTAAAGGAAATCCGTAATAGAATTACTTCCGTTTCATCGACGATGCAGATTACATCGGCTATGAAAATGGTTTCTGCTGCAAAGCTTAAGAAAGCACAAGATGCAATCACTGCGATGCGCCCTTATGCCGAGAAATTAACGGAGTTGTTGCAAAATCTTTCCGCTACACTTGATGGTGAAGTTGGAGGAGATTACACTACTCAACGTGAAGTAAAAAAAGTATTGCTTGTAGCCATAACTTCAAACAGAGGTTTATGTGGTGCATTCAATTCTAACGTAATTAAAGAGGTTAAGAATCGTACCGAATTTTACGCAGGAAAACAAGTTGACGTTTTTGCTATTGGTAAAAAAGGAAATGATGTTTTAAGCAAAACGCATAAAGTACACGGTCATCATAATGCAATTTTTGATCATTTAACTTTTGAAAATGTTGCCGGAATTGCTGATAACTTAACAGAGAAATTCCTTACTGGAGAGTACGACAGAATCGAATTGATCTACAATCAGTTTAAAAATGCTGCAACTCAAATTGTTCAGACAGAACAGTTTTTACCATTAGCACCAATTAAATCTGATGCTGCAGTTTCTACAGGAGATTACATTTTTGAACCTTCAAAAGAAGAAATCGTGTTGACTTTGATTCCTAAATCATTGAAAACACAATTATATAAAGGAATCCGCGATTCATTTGCTTCAGAACACGGAGCACGTATGACAGCAATGCACAAAGCAACTGACAACGCAACTGAATTAAGAAACCAATTGAAATTGACGTACAACAAAGCGCGTCAGGCTGCTATTACTAACGAGATTTTAGAAATCGTTGGTGGAGCGGAAGCTTTGAATGGATAAGAACATTTCAGTATAAGAAAAAGCAAAAGAGCCGGCATATCAATGTCGGCTCCTTTTTTATATATAGGGTTGTTGTTTTTTGAAATGAAGCTTATAAAATGGTGATTCTCAATTTAGTCAAAAAAAGAGAATCAATACCATTTTATAAATCACCAAGTGCTTTGTCTTTTGTGGGAACAAACTAGCTTTATTAGTCCCAATGCTCTGTTTTTTTGAGGGTTACATTTCAGCAGAATCAGTCCCGTTGCTTTGTCTTTTATAGGAACAAACTAGCTTTATTTGTCCTCATGCTTTGCTTTTTTTGAAGGGTTGTATTCTAGCTTTTCTCATTCCCTTTGTTACAAAGTTAGCATAGAAGCTATTTTTTCGCTTACAGAATTTTCGAACTTTATTACAGCTTTTACATGTGGCTTTGCAGCTGAATTTTGTGAGGAGCAATGGAAAAAATTGAGTATTTTTGAAATCTATTTTTTTAAACAATGAAACTACAAATACAAGAACTCACGACAATCAAAGAAATGGTGGATCAGATTGATACCATGCGATTTCTTTATCCAAATCTTACCCTCGAAAAGTATACCGCTTATCTATCAGAAATGGTTCCTCATAATTATATCCAGATCGGAGTTTTTGAAGAGGGCGTTTGTTTAGGGATTACCGGCTGCTGGTCGGCTACCAAATTATGGACAGGTAAATATCTTGAGATAGACAATTTTGTGGTAAATCCAGACGTTAGATCAAAAGGAATCGGGAAATTACTAACCGATTATATCGAACAAAAAGCGATTGATTTAGATTGCAGCAGTATCGTTTTGGATGCTTTTACCGGAAATTTTGCCGCGCACCGTTTCTATTACAATCAGGGGTACGGACCAAAAGGTTTTCATTTTGTTAAAATTTTAGACGAGAAAAAATTAACGCACTAAAATTTCTGTAAGTTCTTTTATTGAACTGCAAAATCAATAATAAACCAAAGAATTGGTTATTTTTGTTTTATAAATTTTATTACACACATATATTTTGGGATTATATAAAAATCTATTCAAACAAACGGCTATTTATGGACTAGCAACGGTTTTGCCGCGAATGCTGAGTTTTCTGTTAGTCAGATTGTATACAGGTATTTTACCAACTGCAGAATACGGTGAAGTTTCGATTGTTTTGTCCTGGATGGTTTTCTTTAATGTGGTACTTTCGTACGGAATGGAAACGGCATTTTTTAGGTTTTACAGTGCCGAAGAAGATAAGAAAAATGTAATCGCAACTTCTACAATTTCGATATTTTGGTCGTCGATAATTTTCCTTTTTGCAGCCTTAATTTTTAGAAATACACTGGCCAATCTGGCCGAGGTCGATGTGCAATACATCACGTATACCGTTTGGATTTTGGTTTTGGACGCCTTGGTTTTAATCCCTTTTTCTAAGTTAAGAGCCAATCAGCGGCCTATGGTTTATGCGGCGATTAAAATTGGAAATGTTATAATCAATCTGTTGCTGAACATATTCTTTTTGTTATACCTTCCTAATTTGGCAGCATCAAATCCTAATTCTGTTTGGGATAATTTGTATGTGGAAAACTTTCAGATTGCCTATATTTTCATTGCAAATCTATTGGCGAGTTTAGCGACATTTATCGTGCTTTCACCAAACTATCTTTCGCTTGGACGAAAATTTGATCCGGTACTTTGGAAGAAAATGATGAAATACGGTTTGCCTATTTTAGTGGCAGGACTTGCTTTCGCAGTTAACGAACATTTTGATAAAATTTTGCTGGGCTATCTGTTACCGGAGAATCTTGCAAAATCCGAAGTTGGAGCCTATTCAGCCTGTTATAAATTAGGTTTGTTCATGGTTTTATTTGCCACTGCATTCAGATTAGGGATCGAACCGTTCTTTTTCAGTCATGCGAAAAACGAAAATGCACCACAGACCTATGCCGTAATTACAAAATACTTCGTGATTTTAGGATCACTGATTTTGTTGGGAGTTATTGTATTTGCAGACGTTTTAAAATATTTGTTGCTCGATAATAAATCGTATTGGGAGGCCATGAAAGTGGTGCCGTTGATTATTTTGGCAAATTTCTTTTTAGGGATTTATAACAACTTATCGGTTTGGTATAAACTGACAGACAAAACACAAATCGGAGCTTATATCTCAATCGTGGGAGCCATCGTGACTTTGATTTTAAACTATGTTTTAATTCCGGTATATAGTTATTACGGTTCTGCAATTGCGACTATTTCTGCATATGGAAGTATGATGTTGATTTCTTATGTTTTAGGAAACAGATACTATCCCATCCCTTATGATATGAACAAAATTGGAGCTTATTTAGGTGTTTCAATAATATTTTCGGCTATTTCGTTTTACGGATTCAGAGAAAATTACTTTGTTGGAATCCCTTTGTTTTTAGGCTTTGTCTATTTTGTTTATCATAACGAAAAACAAACTATCAAAGGAATTATGAATAAAAAGTAACGGTACTTTTTAATCTTTTATAATAAAAATGAAAATACAAATTATCAATAAATCACAGCACGCTTTACCAAACTACGAAACGATCGCTTCGGCAGGAATGGATTTACGTGCCAATTTAACAGAAGCCATTACGTTAAAACCCTTAGAAAGAACCATTGTAAAAACCGGACTTTTTATAGAGTTACCGATTGGTTATGAAGCACAGGTACGACCAAGAAGCGGACTGGCAGCGAAAAAAGGAGTAACGGTTTTAAACTCTCCGGGAACCGTTGATGCAGATTATAGAGGCGAAATAGGTGTAATTTTAGTAAATTTATCCAACGAAGAATTCGTAATCGAAAACGGAGAGAGAATAGCACAACTGATAATTGCAAAACACGAGAGAGCAGAGTGGATTGAAGTCGAAGAACTTTCTGAAACTTCAAGAGGAGAAGGAGGATTCGGGAGTACTGGAGTGAAATAGTTTTCAGTCACGGTCGCAGTAAGCAGTTCCGTGCTTTGCGATCTTAAAAATGAAGTGTAAATACTTAGCATTGTTTGCGATTAATCTTTGCGGACTTTGCGGTTAAATAAAAAAGAACCAATCTCAGAAGATTTAAACATCTTCACCTAAAAAATAAAAAAAATAAAATGAAAATAATCGTTCCAATGGCGGGTCGTGGATCAAGACTAAGACCACATACTTTAACAGTTCCAAAACCATTAATTCCTGTTGCAGGTAAATCGATCGTGCACCGATTGGTGGAAGACATTGCCAAAATTTTAAAAGAACCTATTGAAGAAGTTGCCTTTATTTTAGGGGATCCTGCTTTTTTTGGAGACGATCTTGTTGCAAGTTTAGAAGAATTGGCAGGAAGTTTAGGAGCTAAAGCTTCAATCTACCGACAGGATTTACCTTTAGGAACCGGCCATGCGATTATGTGTGCCAAAGAATCTTTATCAGGTCCTGCTGTAATTGCTTATGCAGATACTTTAATCAGAGCTGATTTTGAATTAGACCCTTCTGCCGATGCTGTTATTTGGGTGAAACAAGTGGATCAGCCGGAAGCATTTGGTGTAGTAAAATTAAATCCAAATAATGAAATTATAGAATTAGTAGAAAAACCAAAAGAATTTGTTACTGACTTAGCAGTTATTGGAATCTATTATTTTAAAGAAGTAGGTGATTTGAAAAAGGAACTTCAGGGAGTTTTGGATAATAACATTCAAAATGGTGGAGAATATCAGATCAATGATGGAATCAAAGCCATGATGGCAAACGGTAAAGTGTTTAAAACCGGAAGTGTGGATGAATGGATGGATTGCGGAAATAAAGATGTTACCGTTGAAACCAATTCAAGAATGTTAGGGTTTTTACACAATGATGGAGAGCATTTAGTAGATTACGATGTGAAATTGGAGAATTCTACTATCATTCCACCATGTTATATAGGAGAAAATGTAGTGTTGAAAAATACCACAGTTGGTCCAAATGTATCCATTGGTAAAGGTTGTCACGTTACAGACAGTACAATTAGCAACAGTTTAATACAAACGTATTCTCAAATAAAAAATGCACAGCTTGACAATGCAATGATTGGAAATCATGTAGTTTATGATGGTAAGTTTAGCAGTGTCAGCATTGGAGATTATTCCGTTTTAGAATAGATTATCAGTTGGAATAGATTCGTTTTTGTTTAAAAATAAATTTAAAGGAATGATACAAAAAGGAGTTATCGCAATTTTATTTTTCGTTTTGCTTGGCAATCCCATTTCGATTATGGCTCAAACAGAACCGGAAGATATTGCTGTGGCAACTGATGAGTATCAGGATGCTTTTTATGAATCATTGAAACAAAAAGGAATTGAAAATTATGATAAGGCCGTCACTTCATTACAAAAGTGTATCAAGCTAAAACCCAATGATGCGGTAGCTTATTTTGAACTAGGGAAAAATTATCTGTCCTTAAAAGATTATCGAAGCGCGCAGGATTCGTTTGAGAAAGCGACTCAGCTTGATCCTAAAAACAAATGGTATTGGTTGGGAATTTATGACGTAAGTTATGAAACCAAAAACTATCCTTTGGCTATAGAAACCATTCAGAAAATAATGGTTTTTGATGAAGAGTACAAAGACGATTTGATTTCGCTGTATATGATCACCAATCAGTTTGATAAAGCGTTGGTGGCGATCAATGAAATGAATGAAAAATTTGGAAAATCTGAAGATCGTGATCGTTATAGATTGCAGATCTTATCTCAGGGAAAATATCAAAATGCAGAAATTGATAACTTGATTGAGCAGATAAAGCAGCATCCAAAAGAAGAATCAAACTATGTAAATCTGATTTTTTTATATTCAAAATCAGAAGAAACAGATAAAGCACTGAATGTTGTGAAACAACTGGCAAAGGAGATTCCAACGTCAGAATGGGCACAGGTAAGTTTGTTTAAAGTGTATCTGGATGCCAATCAGGCCGATAAAGCGATTAAGGCAATGAATGTAATTTTGGGAAGTTCAAAAATCGATTCCAAAATAAAACATCGTACCTTAAATGAGTTTTTGATCTATACGAACAAAAATCCACAATATGCTGCAGATTTAGAGAAAGCCATTTCATATTTCGATAATGATCCTAGTGTGGATGTGGCCAAAGAAATTGGAAAGTTCTATCACAGCAAAGGTCAGTTTGAAAATGCGATTAAATATTATGAAAAAGATTTAAAAGCCAATTCAGAGACAGACCGCGAGACCAATTTGCTTTTGCTTGAAGCATATGCTCAGATGAAACAGTTCGAGCCAATGACAAAAAGAGCGATGAGCATGATTGAGGTGTATCCAAGTCAGCCGCAGTTTTATTATTATGCAGGTTTAGGAAACAATCAGTTAAAGCAATTTAAAAATGCAAAAACCGTTTTAGAAATAGGACTCGATTATGTAGTAGAGGACAAAACACTAGAGGCAAATTTTAATATTCAGTTGGGAGAGGCTTACAATGGATTGGGAGATGCAAAGAAAAAAGAGGAATACTTTTTGAAGGCAAATGAATTATTAAAGAAAAAAAAGTAAAAGATTAAGTCCAGATGAAAAAGTATATAGCGATAGCGATATTGTCGGTTTTTATGATTTCCTGTAAATCAAAGGCGGTTGCAGTACAGAACAATACCAGCGAAGTAAAAGAAATTACTCCAAAAGAAGAAAAAAAAGTAATAGAGAACCACTATAACAATAAGTTAGATTTTTCAACGCTTTACGTAAAAGCCGGTGCACGATATGTTGACGATAAACAAAGTCAGAATGTTACAGCTGAGATTAAAATTGAAAAAGACAAACAAATTTTAGTAAGTGTTCGTTTCCTGGGGATTACTATGGCAAAAGCTTTGATTACGCCAACAGCAGTAAGCTACTACGAAAAAATAAACGGTACCTATTATGAAGGCGATTTTACAAGTTTAAGTAAGTGGCTGGGAACAGAACTCGATTACAGTAAAGTTCAGAATCTATTGGTTGGTGAAGCTTTAGACGATTTGAGAAAAGGAAAATATGCACAAACGATAGTAGATAATCTTTTTCGTTTAGAAGATGAAAAAGATTCTAATTTGAAGAAATCATTCTATTTGGATCCCGAAAAATACCTGTTGCAAAAAGAAGAGATCTCACAGCCATCAGAAAACAGATTCCTGCAGATTTCCTATGCCGACAGTAAGATTTTCAATCAGGGAATACTTCCTACAAGTATTGAAATCAGTGCGGTTCAGCCAAAAGGAAAAACAAATATTAGTTTAAATTACAATACGATTTCGTTTAACGAAGAACTTTCTTTTCCTTACAGTGTGCCAAGTGGTTATAAGAAAGTTATAATTAAGTAAATTTGCAAAAAGAAAATATAAACATGCCAAAATTTCTCCTAAGCCTAATTTTTATATGTGCCACTACTTTTATGTGGGCACAAGATTCGCAACAAGAAAAACTGGAACAGCGTAAAGCTCAGATCCAGCAGGAAATTAGAGATAATGAAAAAATGCTGCAATCGGTAAAGAAAAAAGAAAAATCGGCAGTAAATGTTTATTTAATTCAGTCCAATAAAATCAAACTGAAAGAGAAGCTGATTAATACTACTGCAAAACAGGAAAGACTTTTGAGTAATGATATGTATATTAATCAGGTTAAGGTTAATAAACTTAAAAAAGAACTGGAAGTATTAAAGGCAGATTATTCAAAAATGATTCTTAAATCATACAAAAGCCGATCTGAGCAAAGCAGAGCTATGTTTATTTTATCTTCAGAGAGCTTTTTGCAAGCCTACAAAAGAGCACAATACTTAAAACAATATACCAATTTCAGAAAAAATCAGGGATTAGAAATTCAAACTAAAACCGCGGAGCTGGAAGAGTATAATGCCAGATTAAACGGTCAGCGTATTGTGAAGAAGAAAATTATTGCTGAAAATGAAAAAGAAAAACAAAGTTTAGAAACCGAAAAGAAAGAGCAGCAAAAGCTAGTTAATTCGATTAAAAAGGACAAAAATAAAATTATTGCCGATACGAAAAGCAAACAGCAGGAAGCCAAAAGAATCGACAGACAAATTGATCGTTTGATTCGTGAAGCCATTGCGGAAGCCAACAGAAAAGCTGCCCTGGAAAGAGCAAAAGAAAATCCGGGTTCAACAGCATCTAAAGTTCCGGTATCTTCTTCTAAAATTGCATTAACTCCGGAAGGAAAAATTTTAGCTGCCGACTTTAAAGCCAACAGAGGAAAATTACCATGGCCGGTAGAAAAAGGATTTATTTCATTAGGATACGGTGATCAGCCCCATCCTCTTTATCCGTCATTAACGGTGCACAATTCAGGAGTCGAAATTACAACAGAACAAGGAGCAAGTGCCCGTGCCGTATTTGAAGGAGTAGTATCGAGTGTAATTGTTTTATCTCCAATTAACAGAGCTGTTATGATTCAGCATGGAGATTATTTTACAGTTTACCAAAATCTTAGTCAGGTTTTTGTGGAGAAAGGTGATAAAGTAAATGTGAAACAAAGCATTGGAAAAGTAAGAACCAGTGGTGATACCGGAAAAACAATTATTAAGTTTTTAATTCTTCAAAATACATCCAATAACAATCCGGAAGGATGGCTGCAAAACAGATAATAGTAGTCAACAGCAGTTTTAAGTTTAATTTTTAAAAAAATTTCAAAACTGTGCAGTAATAAAGTCGATTCACACTTAAATAGAAAAAAACCTTTTCACCGGAAATAGACTGGTGAAAAGGTTTTTTGTTATTTGAAGTTAATCGTATTGTTCAAGTAAATATTTTATAACATCTGTTGTGGTTACAATTCCGGTAAGTTTGCCATTGTCGACAACAGGCAGTGCATGAAATTCCTCAGTAACTAAAATTTGAGCTAAATCCCGAATACTGGTATCTGATGAAACTGTTTTTGGTTTTGAAGTCATGATTTGAGGGATAGTGAGCATTTCTAAAATAGCTTCGTCAGCTTCTTGCTGTCCTTCGAACAAAGCACCAAAAGTTAGGCGATTAATATCCGTGCGGCTTATGATACCAATTACTTCTTTGCCTCTGACAATGGGAATATGGCGGATATTGTGTTGTTTTATAAGTTCAACGATTTTTTTAAGGTCGTCATTTTCACTTGCAGTAATGACGCTTTTAGTCATAATATGACTGATAGGTTCTCTCTTTTTCATAATAGGAAGTGTTGTATTATTTTCATTAAAATTGTGAAATAATACACGTAAAACAAATGACCTTTATCATGTTTCGCAACTTTTCAAAATGTTGAAACAAGTAGAGTATTTGTTGAATTTTCTTTAGAAGGAGAGCTATTTTTGAAAGAAAGTGAACCAGAATACAAAAATCATCCTATTGTTCATTTGAAATTGCACCGATTGAAATTTAAAAATAGTATTTTTGCAGTATGGAAACAAACAGACAGAAAAAAATAGGCGGTGTCATCCAAAAAGATTTGGTTGATATTTTGCAAGGTGAAGTGCGAAAAAACGGAATCACT
This sequence comes from Flavobacterium sp. CFS9, assembly GCF_041154745.1. NCBI lineage: Bacteria > Pseudomonadati > Bacteroidota > Flavobacteriia > Flavobacteriales > Flavobacteriaceae > Flavobacterium > Flavobacterium sp. CFS9. The sequence goes on from NZ_AP031573.1 coordinate 1,937,884, forward strand.
AATTTAGTAATTTCAGTATCCAAAGTTAGTGTTACTACAGATTTATCGGTAGCGACAGTATATTTAAGCATCTTTCCTCAGGATAAAGCCCAGGAAACTTTAGAAGGAATAAAGTCAAATACAACTTTAATCAAACACGATTTGTCACAACGTGTGCGTTTGCAATTGCGTCGTGTGCCAAATTTGGTGTTTTTTATTGATGACTCTTTAGATTATATCGAAAAGATTGATAATGCGTTATCGAACAGAGAAAACCCAATTGAAAACCGTGATCTTTTAGAAAAAAGAAGAAAATCATAAATTGAATTTCCCCCTTTACATAGCCAAACGTTATATTTTTAGCAGAAGTAAAAACAATGCTATCAATATCATCAATCGTATTGCCAGCATGGGAATTATTGTTGGAACAATGGCTTTGTTTGTGGTTTTGTCCGTTTTTAGCGGACTAAAAGTCTTCAGTCTTTCGTTCACCAACGAAATTGATCCTGATCTGAAAATAAGCAGTACTTACGGGAAGTCTTTTTTTGTAACACCGGATCAGGAAGCTCAGCTTAAAAAAATTGAAGGAATTGCTTCGTACAGTAAAATCATTGAAGAGCGGGTTTTGTTTCTGTTTAAAGACAAACAGCTTGTAACCTACTTAAAGGGTGTTGACAAAAATTATGTTGTTGTTAACGATATTAAGAAAAAACTTTTTAACGGAGAATGGCTGAAACCGGATACGTATCAGGTGGTTATTGGCTACGGAATTGCCCGTGATTTTTCGTTAGGGATTCTGGATTTCGAAAACCCTTTGCAAATATTTGCACCTAAACCCGGAAAAGGAGCTATCGAAAATCCGGAAGAAGCCTTCAATAAAACAGATGTTTTGCCCGTCGCAATTTATTCGATCAGTGAGGATTTAGATTCAAAGTATGTCTTTGCTGATTTGGGTCTGACGCAGGAATTACTGATGTATAAAACCAATCAGATTTCCGGAATAGAATTCAATCTGAAAGAAAATGCAAATGAAACGGCTATTCGATCTCAGCTTGAAAAGCTATTCAAAAATAAAATCACTATAAAAAACAGAGCACAGCTTAACGAATCTTTGTATAAGATGCTCAATACCGAAAATATTGTAGTGTATCTAATCTTTACATTGGTAATTATCGTGGCGCTTTTTAATTTAGTAGGTGCCTTAATTATGATGATTTTGGAGAAAAAGCCTAATCTGAAAACGCTTTTTAATCTGGGAACAGAAATCACCGGTTTACGCAAAATATTCCTGCTTCAGGGAACCTTGTTAAGTGTATTTGGAGGTATAATTGGTCTTGTTTTAGGGATTATTTTAGTATTGCTTCAACAAGAATACAATCTGATTATGCTGACACCCACTTTGGCCTATCCGGTAGTTTTTACCTTAGAAAATGTACTCATTGTGATGGCAACCATTGTATCACTTGGTTTTGTTGCTTCTTTAATTGCAAGCAGCCGTGTGAGTAAAAAGCTTCTCGATTAGTATTTCTACCAGAAAAATATTACCTATATTTACCGTATTAAAAATCTGCAGCATATGATAGTTTCTGCCTAGTCCTATTTTATTTTTGGAATAATTAGGATACTTACGTTTGTTTTTTGAGTTCAGATCATTACATCTGAACAAATTTTATCATTTATCTTAATATATCATGACAGAAACTACCATAGAGAAAAATCTATTTTCTAAAATTTACACTACTTTAAAACAAGCTCTCCAAGGAGATGAGTCTTTTGATTATACGGCAGGAAATATTAAAAAAGCAGTCATTCTATTAGCCATTCCTATGGTTTTGGAAATGATGATGGAATCTGTTTTTGCTCTTGTCGATTTGTACTTTGTAGGACATTTGGAACATAGCAGTTTTGCCATTCAAACAGTTGGTTTAACCGAATCTGTTTTAACAATTATATATTCTCTGGACATTGGCTTGAGTATGGCAGCAACTGCAGTCGTGGCGAGACGAATTGGAGAGAAAGATCCTGTCGCTGCAGCAAAAGCGGGAATGCAGGCCATCGTTATTGCATTTGTGTTAAGTATTTTTTTAAGCATTTTTGGAATTATCTATGCCAAGGATATTCTTCTTTTAATGGGAGCATCTGCAGACGCAGCCGAACATGGTTTTAGATATACCCAAATTATGATTGGTTCCAGTTTAAGCATTACATTTTTATTCCTGATTAATGGAATTTTTCGTGGTGCCGGAAATGCTGCAATCGCAATGAAAAGTCTTTGGATTGCCAATATTTGCAATATTATTTTATGTCCGATACTAATTAATGGTTTTGCGGAAATTCCTGCACTTGGTTTACTTGGTGCGGCGATTGCCACAACTACCGGAAGAAGTATTGGTGTTTTGTATCAAGTTTATCATTTGTTCTACGGAAATGGAGTTTTGAAAATAAAAATGTCATATTTTTTACCGGATTTCAAACAGATAAATGCCTTAGTAAAAATTGCAGCACCGGGTGTATTACAGTTTGTGATAGCTTCCTGCAGTTGGATTTTTCTGGCACAATTGGTAGCAACAACGGGAGGAGATCACGGATCGGCAGGTTATCAGACTGCTCTTAGGATAATGATGTTTTTTATTCTTCCGGCTTGGGGATTGAGTAATGCCGCTGCGACTTTGGTGGGACAAAATTTAGGGGCCAAACAAATTGAGCGCGCCGAAAAATCTGTTTATACCACAGCCAAATACAATGTTATTTTTATGGCAACAATTATGATTGTCACCTTATGTTTTGGAGAATATATCATCTCATTTTTTACCAATGATGAAATGGTGAAAACAATTGCTGTTGAAGCCTTACAGATTATGAGTATCGGATTTATTTTTTACGGAATCGGGATGGTTTTGATCAACACGTTTAATGGGGCGGGAGATACCTGGACACCAACAGGAATTAATTTCTTTGGATTTTGGCTGTTTCAGATTCCGTTGGCATTTGTGCTGGCGAAACATTTTAATATGGGACCAAAAGGTGTTTTTATTGCCATTCCGGTTGCTGAAACTGCTATAACCTTAGCGGGGATTTTCTTTTACAAAAAAGGAAAATGGAAAAGGGTTCAGGTGTAATTCTTAAAATCAGCATTTTTTAAATACGAGAAAAACCTTCTATTTTGAAGGTTTTTTTGTTTGGTATAAATAGTGACTGACCATAAAACGTATATAAAATGGTACTTTTGAATCTTAAAACAATCAAAATATTTAAATATAGAATAATGAAAAATCGGTTTAGAAAAATTAAGATTACTATTGGACTTGGCCTATTTGCTTTTACGATGCAATCTCAACAAATTGGAAATGGATTAGCTACTGGAATTGGAGATTTTACGGTGCCTCTTCTTTCAGGAACTTATTGTGCGCTTAATCCAAATGGAAAAGTTCCTGAAAATGATTGGCAACATTTATTTGTAGTGAGACACCCAAACCTTAACAATAACTATCAATTACAGATAGCCTCAATTATATCTGAAAATGATAAATTATATTTCAGAAAGTTAGCTGCAGGAGATGCAACTGCAACCAACCCAAAGTGGCATGAATTAGCAACCAGAGGGAAAAATAACTTTATAGGAGATCAAATAATTACTGGAAATGTTGGTATAGGAACTTCGAATCCAAGTGAAAAATTAGAAATTTATAACTCAGATACAACACCGGCTGTAGTTTCCCTAAAAAGCAAAAGAAATGATTTTTCGTTTGTTGATGTTGGTAGAATAAGTGCAAAACAAGAATCTGTCGAGATCGCTAGAATTGGAATGCCCAGAGCTGGAGGAACATATATGGGGTATTTGACTTTTTGGACAAAAGCGGATAATAATGAAGATCTAACTGAAAAAGTTAGAATTGCTGAAAATGGAAATGTCGGTATAGGGACAATAAATCCAACTTCAAAATTAACAGTAGCAGGAAATATTAATTCGCGAGAAGTTAAGGTTACGGTGGATGCCGGAGCTGATTTTGTTTTTGACAAAGATTATAATTTGCCATCGTTAGAATTCGTGGATAATTATATTAAAGAAAATAAACATTTACCGGAAATTGCTTCGGCTAAAGAAATGCAAAATAAAGGTATTAATTTATCGGAGATGAATATAAAACTTTTACAAAAAATTGAAGAGTTAACGCTTTATACTATTGAACAGAATAAAAAAATTAATGAGCTTCAAAAAGAGAATAAAAGGTTCTCTGATCTTGAAAAAAGACTTGAAAAGTTAGAGAAAGTCAAGAACTAAAAATTAGACAGTAAAAGAGAAAGACTAACTTAATGGTTAGCCTTTCTTTTATGTCAAGTTTTTTGTCAAAGTTTCAAAATTTGACAAAAATTATATTTTAAACAAACTCATATCCCGCATAAACCTGTTCAATTTCTTTCATAACAGCGAAAAGATTTTCAGGTTCATCGGTAGTAACCAGTTTTTGTTTGTATTCTTTAAACGAGTGAATTCCTTTGAAATAATTGGTGTAATGACGGCGCATTTCAACAATTCCAAGACGTTCGCCTTTCCAATCCATAGACCATTGCAAATGATTTCTGGCTGCTTCAACACGATCGATTACAGTTGGAGCAGGTAAATGCTCACCGGTATTAAAATAGTGTTTGATTTCGTTAAAAATCCACGGATAACCAATCGCAGCACGACCGATCATGATCCCGTCGATACCGTATTCATTTTTGTATTTTAATGCTTTTTCAGGACTGTCGATATCGCCATTTCCAAAAATAGGCATGGTAATTCTCGGGTTGTTTTTTACACGTGCGATGTGTGACCAATCTGAATGACCTTTATACATTTGTGCACGGGTTCTGGCGTGAATGGTTAGAGCCTGAACGCCAATATCCTGAAGTCTTTCGGCTACTTCATCAATATTAATAGAACTGTCATCCCAGCCCAAACGTGTTTTTACCGTTACTGGTAAATCGGTACTTCTGATCACCGCTTTGGTTAAACGTACCATTAAATCGACATCTTTCAAAACTCCTGCTCCTGCACCTTTGCAGACTACTTTTTTTACCGGACATCCAAAGTTAATGTCCACCAAATCCGGTTTTACGGCAGAAACAATTTTAGACGAAAGTGCCATTGCCTCTTCATCACCACCAAAAATCTGGATTCCAACAGGACGCTCGTAATCAAAAATATCCAGCTTCATTCGACTTTTGATAGCATCACGAATCAATCCTTCCGACGAAATAAATTCAGAATACATTAAGTCAGCACCATGCGTTTTGCACAATCTGCGAAACGGCGGATCGCTCACATCTTCCATCGGTGCGAGTAATAAAGGAAATTCGGGTAATTCTATGTTGCCAATCTTGACCATCTTCAATATTTTTTGCAAAATTACAACATTTAGTTCAATTTAAAAGATTCTAAGTCTCTAAGATGCTAAGGTTCTGAGTTTTCATTCTTATTTAATAGTAAAAGAAAAACGTAGAACCTTAGAATCTCAGTATCTTAGCAACTTATATAGAAGATCTATAATCAAAAAAACGAATAGGTTTTCGGCTCATAGGATTAAAAACCAAAGGATTCAACGCTTCTTTTGGAGCGAATTCAATTTTTGGGGTTACTCTTAATTTGGCTCTAAAATGATCTTTGATCTCCTGTAAGAATTCAGGAGACTGATTTTTCACGGCTATTTTTATCAGGATCTCGTCGGTTCCTAAATCGTTGGTAGAGATTTCAATAATATGATTTTCGATATTGTCAAATCCGCTCAGAACATCATTCATCGCAGGCGGATAAAGTGTTGTGCCTTTGTATTTGATCATTTGTTTTTTGCGGCCAACTACAGGACCAACACGCAAGGTATTTCTCCCGCAGGCGCAGGGAGCATTGTGTAATTGCACAATATCTCCGGTTTTAAAACGGAGTAAAGGCATGGCTTCAATACCTAAAGTAGTAAAAGTCAATTCGCCAATTTCACCTTCTTTTACAGGAATATTATTTTCATCTAAAACTTCAACAATGATCAATTCCGGATGATGATGACCGCCAACACCATGTTCACATTCGGTAAAAGCGGTGCTCATTTCGGTAGAGGCATAAGTGGAGAACAACTTAATATTCCACTTTTCGGTGATTTTGTTTGACAGGGTATTCATTGAAAAATCCTGATTTCGCAAAGGCTCGCCAATACAAATAGCGCCTTTTATGCTGGAGTTGTTGTAGTCAATTCCGTGTGCTTCGGCATATTCGATTAACTTCAGTAAAAAAGAAGGAACGGTAATTAGGTATGAAGGTTTGTATTTTAAAATAGAGTCCCATTGTAATTCTGGTATTCCGGCACCAACGCGGATTACACCTACTTTTAATTTTCGCAATCCCAGAAAATAAGCCAGACCGGCCATAAATTTTCTGTCAATTGTCGTCATCAGCTGTACTACATCACCTTCGGCAATTCCGGCGCAGGCAAACGAAATGGCTTCGTTATACGCCAGACGGTCCAGATCAGAATCGGTTAAACCAAAAGTAACAGGATCACCCAAAGTTCCGGAAGTAGAAGCATAATCGATAATCTGATGCTGTGGGACACATAAAAAATCATCGTTGTACTCTTGTAAATCTTCTTTTGTAGTTACGGGTAAATGTTGTAAATCTTCAAGGGTTTTAATCTTCGAAAGGTCAATATTTTGTCCGGCGAAAAGACGTTTGTAAAAAGGAGAATTTTGACTGATATAGTGTAATAGTTCCGCTAACTTCTGCTCTTGAAAAATTTTAATTTCTTCTAAAGAATTTTTTTCTATTAATGGAATCATTGTAATTTTCTTTTGATTTTTTTTAAATATTTTTCAAGGACTGTTTTGTCAGGAACAGTTGTGATTTCTTTTGTTAGTGCTTTTTCAAAATTAGACTGAGAAAGACAGTACTCTTTTTTTTGATAAAAGTACAACCCTGCTTTGTAATACACAACCCAATAATCAGGGTTTAACGATTGGTAATTCGCAATAAATTCAGGGCTTAGTGTTTCTTTGTTTTTCAGATACAAATCGAATTTGTGGTCTTCGACTCTAAATTTTTGGTAATTTTTATAGGCTATTGTTTCTAAAAAAGGATCTTTTGGGATGTCTAAATTTACTTGTTGTAAGGAAACAATGTGATCCGTTTTTCTTTCTTTAAAAATGCTATCCAGATTGTAACACACAAATTCTCCTAATTGATACGGATTTGTGGACACCCAAACCTGTTTTGTCGCTGGTTTAAAGATAACACCGTGATGCGCCATCAGCTGGTTAAGTGCTTTTTCATTTCCATATCCCAGACTAATATTATTTAAACCTTCTTTATTTCGAAGAATATCTGCTGCAATTTTAGGGTCGATTTTCGGATTTTCAGCAAAGAGTTCCTTCATTTTTTCCAGACGATATTGAGAATGACTGTTGGTCATTTGAAACTGATTGCGCTTTTCGTTTTTTAAATCTTCTCCCTGAAAATGATTCGAACAAAATAATTGATTGCCGTTTGGAGTCTCGTAAACGTCCATTTTTTGAGGTGTGACTTCAATCAGAACAGCTTTGTTATCTTCGGCACTTCCCACCATAATTGATTCGGATACAAAAACGGCTCTTTTTTGGGCAATCGCAATTGCTTCGTTTATGTTTTTGGCGTGCTGTAATATTTCGCGGGTAAGAATCGAAATGGGGGTTTTGGCAATCAGCGGAATTTCAGATTTTCCGGCATTAATGGTAACGGTTAGTCCTTTTTCATTCATTCCGGAAACAGCACCAATCATTCCGGGCCAGGTAATCATCATAAATTTGTGGCCTTCTTTCGGATTGATAAACGCTACTATTTTGTTTTCTGCGAAAGCATCGTTCACATAAAAATCAAAGTTGCGCCCCAGAATTAAATTTCCGTCTTCCGATTTTTCTCCCCATGCAGCAAAAGACGAACAGCCGACTAATGCCAGATCCTGCAAGGCGTGACCAATGTCGTGTGCAGCATGCAGGTACAAACTGCGTTGGTATTGTGGTGCAATGTTATTAAAATCAGGAGAGGTGTACTGTGAAATTCCAAAAATTTCGGTTTGATATTCTTCCGGAACATTCAAATATAATTTTCGATTGTACCATTTCAGAAAATGACGAAGGAGTTTCTGCTGAAATTTTGACGGAACGATATCCTGTATTTTAGAAAAGAAAATACGCTCTTGTTTTTTTAAAAGCGAATCTGATAAAGCACCGGTGTTGAGCCCTATTTCTAAAGGATCACCTTCGGCATACAATTCCCAGAGTCCTTGTTTGTTTTTTAAAAGTGAATTTTTTCCGGAAATAAAAATACTGTCGGAAAGTTTGGTGACAATAGGTTTTGTCACATTGTATTTGGCAATTTCAGGCTGGTGCCGCATTGATTTTGCTGTTCCGCAAGAGACAAGCGTCGTTAAAAAACCGATAGATAAAAAGAATATAATTCGGTTTTTCATAGCTTTTTATTCAGATGCCTGATTGATTTTGTTTACCAAATATTCTTTACCAACAATTTCAGAACAGGTTACCACGGCTCCAATAGTTACTCCGAGTACACCATGCATGTTGATACTTTGGCCCGTAAGATACAAATTATCCAGCTTGGTTTTTGAGGGAATCAGTGTTTTCATCGGATTATTTGAATCCTTAACATATCCGTACATATTACCATGGTCTCCGCCAATATAATCCCGATAGGAGAGTGGTGTCGAAGTATGAATCGATTGAATACAGTTTTTGATACCCGGAAATTTTAGTTCGATTTCGTCTAAGAATTTCGCCGCTTTTCTCGATTTAAATTCTTCGTAACTTTCTCCACGGTCATTTTCGTCTACGGTAGTATTAAAGGTAGCTGCCCATGGTATTACATCATCGTATTTCATATAGGTAATAAAAGTCATCCCTTCTGCCCATTCTTCCTGTTTTTTTGAGGCATTCATGGAGGCCATAAAGGCTTTGGGCCAGGAATTATCATCATACTCATAAGCGGTCCAGACTTCGCTGCTTTTCTTAAAGTGATAATGGTTGTGATTGATGTATTTAAAAGTTTTTGGTTTAAAGACAATGTACAGACTAAATGCCGAAATTACACCTTCAAGACTTTGAACCCTACTGTAAAATGATTTTCGGAAATGTTCCTCCCCAGTCAGTTTCAGAGTTGTTTTAGGTTCGATGTTAGAGATAAAACGGGTACCGGAGACGCTGGTTCCGTCTTTAATGTCTACCGAAGTTACTTTTTTGTCTTCCACATTAAAACGGGTGACTTCTTTGTATTTGTAAAATTCACCACCATATTTCTTGAGCTGTTTTAAAAGCTGTTTGGTAATCTGACTTCCGCCATTGATGCAGCGCCACGAACTTTGAATGTAAGAATTTACAGAAAGTGCATGAACATAAAAAGGTGTTTTGTCGGCAATTCCGGCATACAAAAAATTAGAACCTGCCAGAACAGCTTTTAACTTTTCATTTTGGGTACATTCATCGATCGTCTGTTTGGCGTTTAACCCTAAGATTTCATTATCGTATTTGCCTTCCCATTCTAAATTATAGAGGGGAAAAGACTCGCAAATTGTTTTTATTTTTTTGCAGTATTCCTCAATACCGGTTTTTTCTTCCGGAAAAAAATGTTCCAATTGGGAAGTAAAATTAGCGTAACCCTGTGCATGAGGATATTCGTTTGGATCGTCTTCAAAAGAGATGATGTCAAAACCGTTATCGTCCATTTTTTTGAGGTTAAGATGTTCCATAATGCCCAAATAGTTGAAGTATTTGAACAGATTTTGTCCTTCTTCTAAGCCTCCGATGTAGTGAATTCCGGTATCAAAAATAGTTTTATCGCGTACAAAAGTCTGCAGATTTCCACCATACTGATTGTTTTTTTCGAGCACGCAGACGCTATAACCTTCTTTGGCGAGAATAATCGAAGAGACTAATCCACCCAATCCGCTGCCAACAATTACAACATCGTAATGTTCTTTCATGCTCCTTTTTTCTTTAATGCAATTATAACGTCTTCTTCGAAAACACATTCAAAACCAAATGTAATCAAAGTGTTTTTTAAATCAGAATGGTTGAGCAGGATTACTGTAGAAGTTAGAGTAATGACTTTTTCAAGATCATTCACCTGATTCTTATCGGAAATTAAAAGAACATCATATTGATTTTGCAAAGCAGGTTCAAGTATATCTAAATAAGAGATTTTCCTTTTTTTGAGGAAATAATTGGTTTTTGAAACCGCTCTTTTTTCTTCGTCATTATTGAACGAAGTTATTTTTCGCTGAGGCTCCTGCAAGGTTAGTAACACATCTAATTGTCCGTAATCATTGGATAAATGGAGTATTCTGTCTTTCGTCGAAAGCTGTTTGTTTAGACGATAATAGACTTCCAGATTCTTTTTTAAATCGCTCTCAACAGTATTGATGATTTCGATTTCTTTATAATCAAAACTGTGTAAAAGCATTTTTTTGAAATAATCCGGGCCTTCTAATTGTTGACGGATTTTGTGGTACTCTTCTTTGAAAAAAGCACTCATTTGTTTGGTTCTCTCGGCATAATTTTTTCCGAAAGAAGTATTATCAGGAGAAATTCGTTCCAGAATTGAAATAGTAAGACTGCTGTGATGAATGACAAAATCACCTTTTGGAATGGCTTCTGAAGCTCCGTGAATGATCACAGGAATAATATCCAGATTAAATTCCTCAGCCAGATAAAAGGCTCCTTTATGGAAACGTTTGACCTGATTGCTCTCAGAACGTGTTCCTTCGGGAAAGATCATTAACGAATACCCTTCGTTTACTTTTTGGCGCAAATGTTCTACTCCGCCTTCAATTCCTTCCGAAACCGGATAAAAACCTGCTTTTCTGACAGTACCGCCAAAAATAGGAGAGTTGTACACCCAGTCGCTTACCAAAAATATAATCTTAGGACTTAACATTCCCATTGCCAAAATATCAATGAACGAAGAATGATTGGCAATAATAATGGCCGGTTTTTTAAAGGTTTCTCCAAATTTATTCACGACTTTTTTATGAATAAACGGATTGGAATAAAGCACCGATTTCATGAATTTTGAGATCACATATCGGAAGGCTTTCATTTTTGTTTTCTCCTTTATCGGCAGCAACGGCATAATAGTAATGCTGAAAAGCGACATTAAAATTCCGCCCATACCGTAATAGAAAAAAGAGAGGACACCGTGTATAAAAGTGCGTACGACGAATGGAGGATTTCCTTTTTTTGAACGGTTTGAAATGAAGATTTTAAAAAGAATCGGATAGAAAATAAACGTAATAATAAGTGCCGCAAAAACTCCTATTAAAGATACGGATGAAATAGATCGCAAGGCCGGATGCTTCGCAAAAATCATTGCACCGATTCCTAAGATAGTGGTGATTACTGCAAGAATGATAGAGGTTCGGTAAATGGCTATTTCGTTTTTTCCGGTCGTGTATTCTTTTTGAAGGGCACTGGTCATGAAAATACTGAAATCGACACCGTGACCAAAAATCAGTGTGCAGACAATCAGGCTGAAAATATTCATCTGAAGTCCAAAAACGCCCATAATTCCAGCTGTAACAATTCCAGTTAAAGCAATAGGAATGCAGCTTACAATAACCAGTTCAAGTCTTCGGAAAAAGAAAAATAAAATCAGAATCACCGCTATAAACGAATAATTTACCAGTGTATTGAAATCGGTTTTTAAAGTACTGAAAAATGTTTCATTCATCTGCTGACGATCAATTGCAATCAGATTTTGTCTGGTGTCAGTTGATTTTACAAAAGCATCTCTTTGCTCAGGACTCACTTTTACCAGAGTAGAAATGGTGAAGAATCCGTTTTTTTCGGTTACAAATTCTTTCAGCTGCAAAGCTTGTATTTTCAAATATTCCTGTGCCGAAATGGGTTTGAAATTGAAATTCAAATGATCAAAAAAGGCGGTATAAGTGGTAGGTTTAAATCCGAGTTTGGAACCTTCGGCAATTAGTCCGGCTTGTAAAAGCTGTTTTTTGCTGGTATCCCAAAATGAATTCCAACGTTCGATTTTTTGCTGTTGCTCCTTTTGCGAAAGCATAATACCGCCAACAGAACTAAAATTCAATATTTTGCCGTTTTGTTTTTCTTTTGATAAATCGGAGAACAGGACAGAGTTGTTCCGTAAAACCTCTTCCATACTATTTCCGTAAGATGCTACGTAAATAGTTTTGGAGGTCAGACTTGTACTTTCTTCCAGATCTTTTTCAGCCGCTTTTATTTCTGTCGGAATAAAATTCAGCTGTGACAAATCGTTATTGAAACCTACATTCTTATAAGTAAAACAGGAAACAATGACTACCAAAACACAAAAACCAATCAGAAATTTGTTGTTGTGAAAGGAAAAATGAGCCAGTTGATCAATCACATTTTTCTTATGCTCTAAGTTATTCTCTTTCGGTTTGTAGAGATGCGGAATAATTAAAAGAGAGAAAAATGCAGAAGCCATTACGATAACGGCAGCGAAAATTCCCAGGTCATTTAAGGCATCCGATTTTACAAAAAGGAGACACAAAAAAGCAACAGCCGTGGTGGAACTGCTCATGATTACCGGCATGGTAATGTCTTTGTACAAGGTTTTTATATCGCTGTTATGCTTGTAATGCGTGAGAATATGAAGGGAATAATCAATCGTGATTCCTAATAAAATAGAACCAATTCCGAGTGAAATAGCAGAAATCTGTTCTTTTACAAAATATAAAAAGGCGATGGCAAACAAAGCGCCAAAAACAGTAGGAAGAAAAATAATTACCGGAATCAATATTTTTCGATAAAACAAAATCAAAATAAGCATCAGTGTACACATCGCGATTGATGTGGTCAGGATGATATCGCTTTTAATTTGATTGGCATTTGCGACCGCAATCAGTGCTGAACCAAAATAATGAATCGAGGTTTTGGTTTTGAATTTCTGATTCAGATTGTCCTGAATGGATTTCAGTTTTGCTGCAAAGATTGTATTCTGTTCAGTTTCGCTTGAAGGAAGATTTGAGGTAATAAAAAGGAGTAATTTCTTTTTGTCTTTGGTCATGACAAAACCATTGTCTAGCGTAAAATCGTCACCAATATTTAATTGCTGTAATTTTTTTAAAGCGATAAAGGAGATTCCCAACGGATCCTGTAAAATAAAATCTTTCGTGATAAATCCGGATGGAGAAATAATCGATTTATAATTGGCCTGAACTGTCGCCGCGATACTGTCTTTTTGAAGTTTACTCTGCAGGACTTCGTAATCTTTGTTTTCCAGAAAAAGAGGCAGATTGTGGTAGACGAAATCGATGGTTTCCTGAATGTTTTCTTCGTCAATTTTTCCCTGAATACCGCTTACATAGGGCTTGCAGGATTGAGTGACACTGTCTGAAAAAGCAGTTGCCATTTCTTTCAGATCGTCTTCGGTTCCGTTTTTATCGAGTTTGAAAATAACGGTAGTTTTATCAGCAAAATTAAGTTGTTTGAGCACTTTTGCCGTGACATCTGTTTTGTCGTTTGTGGGAATCAGTTTGGTGATATCCTCTTCGAATTTAATTTGAGAGGCGAAAAATCCAAAAACAAAAAGGATCAAAATAGCCAGAACAACCGATAAAGATTTTCTTCGGTTTACAAACATATGAATGGCGTAGAAGTATTGATGCATGTTTATCTATTATTGTTTTTGGCTACTTTTTTTTTCGCCACGAATTTCATGAATTTTTGCAAATTAATTTGTGCCAATTCGTGAACTCGTGGCGAACCGGCAACAGCATTTAAAATCAATTTAATCCTTTCAATCTGGCAAAACGTTACATAATCTTTGTTTTATTTCTGGAGCTAAAAGCGGTTAAAAGTAAATAACTTATGAGACCTGCTGAGAGCGCTAAAACGGATGCTAAAATAAGACTTCCCACGATATATTGTGTTGCATTTTTTTGAATATCGTCGAGTGTAACCGAACCATTTGCCGTTAGCATAACATCGTTCGAAACAAAGTAACTTCCCATTTTTAGAGATCCGTAAATGACAAACGGAATGAAAGGGGGGAAACTCACATTTGAAGCCAGAAAAGCAATCACTTTGTTAAGCTTAAATAAGGTTGCAAAAGTTAAAAGCAGAATGGTCTGGAAACCCCAGAAAGGAGAAATTCCGATAAAAATCCCCAAAGCAATTGCTGCCGATTTTTTGAAATTGGAATCACTGCTTTCTAAAATGTCTTCGAGAAAGAATTTTTTAAAACCTTTTTTTTTTGCTTTTCTAAAAAAGTCTCTGGGTTTGATGTACAGCAATGCGCAAACGACCAAAACCGTATTTAGTATACTGATGCGGGTAAAGTCTTTAAACGGACGAAAATGAGAAACGCGTTCAGCAGGATCGTACAGAATTTGAACAGGAATATTTTTAACCACAATACCTTTCCAGGCAGAACGAACGATTACTTCAATTTCGAATTCAAATTTATTGGTGTAAAATTGTTTCGGAATGAGCTTCAAAGGATACAGTCGGTAACCGGATTGAGTATCATCGAGTTGAATTCCGGTTTCAAATTTAAACCAGAAATTAGAAAACTTATTTCCGAAACTGCTCTTTTTGGGAACATTTTCCTGAGTCATATTGCGGCTCCCAATCAATAACGAATGAGGTTGGTTTTGAATCTCGGCAATAAAATACGGAATATCGGCAGCAAAATGCTGTCCGTCTGAATCAATTGTAATCGCGTACTCAAAATCTAACTCGATTGCTTTTCTGAAACCATTTCGTAAAGCTCTTCCTTTTCCCAGATTTTTAGGATGATGAATCTGAGTGCATTGCGAATAGTGTTTCAGAATTTCAGAAGTTTCATCAGTCGAACCGTCATTAACAATAATGACATTTGAAGTGAAATCTAAAACAGAATCCAACACTCTTTTCAGCGTTTTGTGATTGTTGTACGTTGGAACAATCACACAAAAACTTGTAGCGTTTAGTAATTCCTGCTGTGGTAAAGTAGGTTTCATGAGTTTTTTTTCCTTTATCTACTTGGCAAATTGCTTCTCTTTTTCAGAGAAACTTTTTGATTGTAAAACAAAGTTTTTTAGATATTCTTTTAAAGCGGCACTTTGCTCAGCGTAATGATCGGTGAGGTATTTTTTGTCTTCTTTAATGTTTTTTCTATAGCCGGTAATTCCGGGAACGTTCTCCTGAATACTCAGGCGAATCATTCTCATTTCGATATTATTGGGGTCCGTTTTAATAGTGGCTTCCAATAATTTTGCGCCTTCTTTAAAACGATCCATTTTATCTTTTAATTTGTTTTTAAACTTTGAATCCAATAAAATAGAAGCTGCTTTATAAGCTACTAAAATTTTATCATCGTTGGCAGAAATACCGGAAAGTTTTTCTGAAAATTCTTTAGCATTTGCTTCTGATTTTGTGACGTCGGCATACATTTTTCTGATGCTGGCCAAATCCGGAGTACTCACAAAATGAACCCATAAAAACAATGACAATAGTAATTTCATAGTTATATTTTTTTGTACACATTGCTCAGTTTCAGTGCAACGGTGTCGTTAAAATAAGTGGTGTTTTTTACCTTAACCAAATCGTCTTCTGTTGTAACAATATCAAGTTCTAAGCGCAATTCCGGATTCACTTCCGGATTGATCAGCGCCATGAATTTCACATTGGAAAGTGTCTGCATAATCAGAGTACTTTTGGTGATAGACTCCGTAAGTTCTTTTATAATCTGAATCATGCAAACTCCCGGCATAATTGGATTGCCCGGAAAATGACCTTTGAAAACGTCATGTTTTTCATTGATCAGAATCGAAATTGTGTATTTAGAATCGCCTGTTTTTTCTTCGGAAAGAACTTTGTAAAAATTGTTTAAAACCATATTTTTTTATTTGCCAAAAGGATATGAAATACCTAATTGAAAACTAACATTTGTATTATAATCACCAAACCAATAATCGCTATTGTTGCCATTGCTTCCGTAATAATCACTGTCGAGAACATCTACAATTCCTTTTTTGAAACGGGCTTCAAAAGTTAATCCTGACGGCAATCTATAACCAATACCCATGATAAAAGCCAGATCAATATCTGATTTTTCATAAAGTAAATTGTCCTGTAGTCTAAAGTCTAAAGTGGGACCAGCCTGAAACTGAAAACCATTTTTTAAAGTAAATTTATTGACTGCAGCAATGGAAAGATAATCAATTTCTAGATCTTTCGAGCTCACCACATCATTACCATTATTGGTACTGATAAAAGTTTTTACATTTTTAGCACCTTGCTGGCTATACGTGATTTCAGGTTGTAACGTGTAAATTTTGGTTAATTTGATTTCACCAAAACCACCAATATAAAAATCAGTTTTATAGTCGGAACGGGTATTTGAGAATGTTGAAAAGGACGCTCCGGCTCTCAAACCGGGTTTAAAGGTAACCTGTGCCTGTAAATTTGTTAGGGCAAATAAGGTCAATACGATAATGACTAAATTTCTTTTGCTCATGATTTAATTTATTTTACTTTGAAAGTGTAACTAATACCAATTTGGAAAACCTCATTTAGAGTGATGTCATCATAATAACGTCTGTTTTCATTATCATAATAACGTCTGTCATATCCATAAATATCAACTAATCCCTGTTTTAATCGGGCTTCAAAAGTTAATCCGTTTGGAAGGGTATATCCAACTCCGCCAACAATAGCAAAGTCAACATCAACAGGATTCTCACCAAATTTGTCAAAATTATCATTGGTTTTAAAATCTATAGATGGTCCGGCTAATACGTGGAAACCTTTTCCTTTAAAATTAAATTTCGCCACAGCTCCCAGTGTAAGATAGTTGATTTCGGCTTTCTGGCTTCTGCGACGGGAAGTACTGTTGTCAAAATCTAAATAAGACAAACGAATCTCAGAACCCTGTCTCGAATAATTTAACTCAGGCTGCAGCGTAAAATATTTATTGAATTTTATGGCTGCTAGTGCACCGATATAAAAATCAGATTTTGAACTGCTGTTTCCCGGCATATTGGTCAAATCGGATATGTTTAAACCTCCGCGAAATCCAGGGCTAACCTTTACTTGTGCATTTGTCGTTATAATTCCAATAAATAAAGCAAAGGCAATTACGGTTATTTTTTTCATTTGGGTTTTGATTTAAGTTTAGCTTTAGTTTAAATTTTTATTCTGATTTCAAATAATTTAATTCAATTTTCAGCTTAATATTTTGATGATTAATCAAAATTTTCTCAGCAAAAATATCGTTTTCTGAACGAAATGTCAGTGTAAATTTTTCTTTTGTTTTAGAAGACTGAACGACCTTTTCTAATTTCTGGTCCTTTTTGGAGATAAAAAGATAGTTGTCACGTTTTCCATCCTGTGATTTATAAATGTCAGTGGATTCGTTTTCGAATTGTTCTTGAAGGATATAATCTTTTTTCAGCAGCAAGCGAAAATCTTCTCTTAGTGTGTTGATGAGGATCTTCCGGTCTAATTCGGATACAATTGAGTTGATTTTAAAGCCTGTTTCTGAAATCTCAAAATCCATTAATTTGTTACCGAATTCTGTTGTAAAAACGATACGATGCGTGGTGTCGTTTATTTTTTTGGCGATGAAAATTCCTGACATTTCATGGCCGTAAACCGTGATGTTCGTTTTGTAAATGTAATCGGTTTTTGAATCGGAGAAATAAGGAATCTGGTAAGACGTTCGGTCTAATTTTTTAGGAGTATAGTTTTTTGTGACAGAACCGCAAGAAACCAGAACAATTGCAAGGAAGCAATTAATTATTAAATACTGAATCGTCGATTTTTGCATTGATTACTTTATTTTTAAGTACAATTCGGGTATAATCTTCAGAGGATTCTAACAGTTTTACCTGAACTACAGTTGCTTCTTCTTTGTCGAAAGTCAGTTCAATTTGTTTGATGTATTTTTTTAAAGTAGCATCTTTAGGAACAAACTTCGCTATATTTTGTCCTTTTGATTTGAAATAAGAAATGACAAACTCCTTGTCGTCAAACATATTACCGCTTACGCTTCCGACAATCAATTTGTTGATTCTGCCAAAGATTTTGCTGTTGCCAATATCAACGGCACTTTTCTTCCCTTCGTCGTTAATCAGTATTTTTCCGTTTTTAAAAACAATACTGTAATTGTATGGTTTCTTGTATTGCCATTGCAGTAAAGAAGGTTCTTTAAAAATCATTTTTCCCGAAGTTTCAATATCTTTCGATAAAAAGTCCAAGTGTTTGTATTGAACAAAATCGGTACTCAGGGTTTTAATTTTCTTCGCGACAATATTGACATCCTGCTTAAAAGCATTAATTTCGGCATCAGACATTTTTTGCTCCTGAGCGAACAAATTGCCTGAGATAAATAAAATTAAGAGTGCTATTTTAGTTTTCATATTTATTACGAATTGCGCTTTATTATTTTGTCACAGATTAAAGGATTCTCACAGATTAAATTATTAAAACCCGTTTTTATCCGCGTCTTCGCGTAAGCGAATCTGCTTCATCCGCGTTCAGTTTTCATAAGCATTAAGATTCAAAAGTTCTTCGGTTGAAATTACATTATAATTGTTTTGCTGCAAAAATTGCAAAAACTGTTCCAGTACCAAAACAGAGTGTGCTCCTGTGTCGTGCAAAAGTACAATTCCACCCGGAGAAATACGGTTTATGATTCGGTTGAAAATTAAATTTTGGTTGGTTGTGCCGCCGTCCAATGAGCGAATATTCCATCCAACTACTTTGTGGTCGGTACGTTTTAAAGCTCTTCGGATGGAGGGTGTTGTAACTCCGTAGGGTGGGCGGAAGAAGTTTATTTTTTTAGAGGTGTATTTTTCTAAAAGAGCGTCTGTTTTCTGAATTTCGGCTGTGATTTTTTTAGCATTATAAAAATCAAAAAAAGGAGAATGGCTGTACGAATGATTGCCGACCAAATGCCCTTCTGCTATAATTTGTTGTACGATTTCAGGATGAGTTTCGATGTTTTTCCCGATGCAGAAAAAAGTAGCTTTGACATTGTATTTCTTTAAAAGGGTCAAAACTTCCGGAGTAAAAATAGAGGGTCCGTCATCAAAAGTAATCGCAATTTTCTTTTGGGTTTCTAACGGATTGCTGCAGTAAGCTTTTACATGATAATTAGAAGAAATTAAAGCAGAGCCCACAGCATTTATGCCTAACCAAATTAAAACAATTGCGATAAACCATGATAAGTTAATTGCTGTATAGAGATTCAGAAGAAGCAGTAGCAGCAATACAAAGAGAAAGAATAACGAAATGTTTTTATGCGTTATCATTTTGAAAGTAACGTAAAACTATGGTTTTTTCCGTTGAGCTGATTGTACAATAAAATGGTTTTGTAAGCCGGTCTTTCGACTGAATTTACTTTTATAATTTCAGGGATTTCCTGAGTTTTTAAAATTTTAGACGCCACCCATAAAGCAAAAGAAGAGGCTGTATCGTATTCACCACTCAAATGTTTGTAATACAATTGCGGGGTCTGAACGAAATCATTTTGAGTTAGATTTTTATAATAATTTTCAAAATCCACATTACCGTCAAATCCTAAAATCAAAGCGTCAACATCTGAAATTTCTAATTGATTGGATTTCAAAAACGATCTGATTTCTGCTTCAATTTCATTTTCTTCCAGAGTATTTACTATGGCAATGTCCAGAACTTCCGCATAGGTAGTTTCTTTTCGTTCATTTTCTAAAACAAAAAAACTGGCACCTTCTCCATAAACGGCACCGCTTGTAGTAGCATCTAAAAGATTGTAGGGTTGCTGATCGTCTGGTTTAATTCGTCCTGACAATTTGAAAAGTGCGGTAGTATAATCACCATTTTCATCCACACCGCCCACAAGAACAGACTGTACTTCTTCTTCCTCAATTTGCATTTTAGCATCCAAAAGTGCCGATTCAAAAGAAACAGCTCCATTGACATAGGTAAAATTGTAACCGTTGCATTTTTGCAATAACGCAATTTGAGCGCCAACCGTATTATGAGTCGATTGAATGAAGGAGGTTGGTGTTAAGAATTGCTCATTATTATCGAGGATGTTGGTTAGGAATTTTTCAGAATCTTCAATACATCCTAATCCTGTTCCGGTAATAATGGCATCCACATTTTCAAGCTGTGCATCTTTCATGGCAATTGCCGAGGCCACGATTCCGTTTTTTACCCCTTTTGCCATTCTTCTTATGGCAGCAGGAGAAATATAATCCTTGTAAACCGGCGGAACGATTTTAAGCACATTCTCGTTGAGGTTGTGTATGGCTTCTTCTAAAAAAACAGTATCAAATGTTTTTTGAGTCGAAATACAACCTATTCCATTTATATATGTTTTTTTTAATTGCATTTTGAGAAGATAAGAGTGGAGCAGTTTCCTCCAAACCCAAAAGAGTTTGATAAAACGTGTTCAATATTTTTATTCTTTAAAGTCGTTTGTGGTTTTAAGTCAAACTCTTCCATTGGTGTTTCAAAATTCAGATTGGGGTAAACCACATTATTCTGAATCGCCAGAACACTATAAACAGCTTCAATGGCTGCCGCAGCTGCCAAAGTATGTCCGGTATAAGGTTTTGTTGAACTAAAATCAGGGACTTTTTCGTCACCGTAGATTCGAAGCAGGGCCCTTCCTTCAGACAAATCGTTGTTTGGAGTGGCCGTTCCGTGAACGTTGATATAGTCAATTTCACTTGGTTTTAAACCCGAAACGTCAAAGGCTTTTTTCATGGCCAGATAAGCACCGTCTCCGTTTTCTGAAGAAGCCGTTTGATGAAAAGCATCATTGGCATTGCCATAACCTGAAACACGAGCCAGCACTTTTTTGTTTTGTTTCTGAACGACTTCATCGGATTCTAAAACCAGAAAAGCAGCTGCCTCACCCAGATTTAGTCCTTTTCGATTGTTGTCGAAAGGTTTGTTGTATTCGTCAGATAAAATCATGAGGGTTTTGAATCCGTTGATCGTGAATTTGGCGAGAGCATCAGTTCCTCCCACAATCACGCGGTCCAGTTTTCCTGATTTTATAAGTCTTGCACCCAGCATAATCGAGTTTGCTGCCGATGAACAAGCCGTACTTATAGTGGTTACAATCCCTTTTAAACCCAGTTCATCTGCAATTTTTTCGGCTACATCACCGGCATCATGACAAGTAATGTATTTGACAAGTTCAGGATGTTTGAAATAATCGTAATAATGCTTTTCGGTTATATCCATTCCACCCACGCTTGTCGCAGAGATAAGTCCGGTTCTGAATTCGTTTATTGCTGTAATTCCTGCATTTTTAACAGCCTGTTTCGCTGCAAAAGTACCAATCATCGCAGTTCTCGAAAAGTTATTATCGGGAGTAAGGTCTAATTCCTGAACCAATTCATCATTGGTTTTTTTAATTTCCCCTACCTTATTTATAGCAGCGTGAATCGTTTCAATATTCTCGATACGCGTTACCGCAACTTTATTTTCGATTAACGAAATGTAATTTTCTTCGACTGAATTTCCAATCGAGGAGATAATTCCCATTCCGGTTATTGCAACACCTTTTTTCATTTAGATTATTGGATTGTTGGATTATTGGATTGTTGGACTATTCTTTTGGGTTCATAAAAGTCTTAAAAACTATTTTGAATTAGATCTTTGAATATTCTCATTTAAGAAATCTAAAAGTCTAATAATCCAACAATCTAAAAATCTATTTAGTTCTGTTAGCGCTAATGTAAGCCGCCATCGTTTCGATGGATTGAAAAATGGTTTTTCCTTCTTTCGGGTCTACCAGTTTAATTCCGTAATCTTTATCCAGAATCACGATCAATTCAAGCGCATCAATGGAGTCTAAACCTAAACCATCTCCAAACAAAGGATCGTTATCTGCAATATCTTCGATCGCAATATCTTCAAGGTTTAAAGTAGTAATGATTTTGTTTTTTAATTCTTCTTTTAATGCTTCCATGATTATTTATTGTATAATGTATTGATAGTTTCGTTGGTATATTTTGTGCTTTCTTCTTTGCTAATCGTACAAAGGAACGCCTTGTAATCGTCGTTAAAAAATTCTACCCAGCCGCAAAGAACTATATCAGCTTTATTTGTATTCAGAAGAATAGCAGAATAATTGGACATAAATTCGGTGTTAAAGGCATCAAATATAAAGAAAGAATTTTCACTTTTCAGCTGATGTCGGATACTTATTTCACCGAGACAAATATTTGGCAGGGTATAGACAAAAACTGCCGGACTTGGGAAGTAGTTTTCTTTGTCGGAAATAGATTCCTGATATTTCACATCCGTATCTAAACTTGAGGATTTGTTGGCCAGAACCAAGGCAATATTGTTCTCTTTTTCATCAGAAGTTATCGGACTCAGAAGTAATTCGGCTCCTAAAAAAGCCAGTTTACTCAAAGCATCCATTTTGAAAAACTTTGGATACTGCAGGTCAAAATTGCGATAAGCCTGTTTCGAGAAATCACCAAAATTCGTTGGGTCAATTTTGAATACCGAAGTTCCGTTCAAAACAATCTCGTTGTTTTCAATGGTGCAATAGGATTGTATGTAAGTTTTGTTTGGAGTCATTGTTTTAATTTAACACTAATTGCACAAATTAGCACGAATTGATTTTGGGATTTAAATTACACTAATTAATCTGTGAAAATTTGTGCAATTCGTGTTTATCCTTTTTTATCTTTTCAAATATCACCGCCGTATTACAACCTCCAAATCCGGAAGCTGTTTTCAGGAAAAAATCAATTGTTGTTTCTTCATTTTTCTCAATTACATTTATGGATTCGCTAACACCCATTTCATCAAACCCTTTTGATTCGAAAAGCCTATTTTTATTGGCAGATTCAATGGCGATTACCGTTTCTAATAATCCCGAAGCGCCCAGGGTATGACCATAAAATCCTTTCAGACTATTGATCGGTACATTTTGTAAACCTAAACGATTTAAAGCGATGGCTTCCATTTCGTCGTTGAAAGGCGTTGCGGTTCCGTGTGCTGAAATATAATCGATTTTGTGGGCTTCAATTTGGGCTTCTTTCAAAGCATTCTGAATACTTCTGAACAAACCTTCACCGGTTCTTGATGGCCCCGAAATATGATTGGCATCGTTTATCGAACTGTCTCCGATCACTTTTATTTTGGCATTTGCGGTTTCGGTAGTAACTAACACTGCGGCTGTTGCTTCACCCAGGCTTACACCGGTTCTGTTTTTAGAATAGGGTTTACATGGTAAATCGCTCATGGCCTGAAATGCGTTAAAACCGGACAAAACAAATTCTGAAACTTCGTCACCCGCCACGACAAAAGCATGGTCATAAAGTTCTGACTGAATCATTCTTTTGGCAACAGAAATGGCTAAAATTCCGGATACACAGGCATTCGATATCACAATAGGCTGCGTTTGAAATCCGAAAAAAGCGGTAACATTTTTTGCCAAAACATCTAAATGTGCAT
The DNA here is from genome assembly GCF_041154745.1 of Flavobacterium sp. CFS9. Lineage (NCBI taxonomy): Bacteria > Pseudomonadati > Bacteroidota > Flavobacteriia > Flavobacteriales > Flavobacteriaceae > Flavobacterium > Flavobacterium sp. CFS9. Next base: position 1,961,332 of record NZ_AP031573.1, read on the forward strand.
TATTAAAACTGTCAACAGTATCATTTTTTAAAGCCGTTACATTTCCTTTGGTTGTCGAAAGGATAAAGGCTGCTTTGGAATTCAGTTCAACTCCCGAGTTTTTGACAATGGGCTCTAAAGCCAAAATCATCATTTTCTCTAAACGGGAATATTGGGTTTTAGAACTAATTTTTGTAAAAGCACTGTTGAGTTTCTCGTCATCGATAATCGAGGCATAAAAGGAATTGGGCATTAAAGAAATATCATTTTGAAGCTGAATGCCTGAATCTCCTCGAAGAATCGCTTCAACGTTTGATTCGACATCAAAACCTAATGGTGTGATGCAGTTGGTTTGCGTGATGTATATTTCTTTTAACATTTTATGATTTTATTTCGGCGTGATTTTTAGGACACGCAGATTTTATGTTTTAATTGGTGTAATCTGTGTTTTTTGTGGCACGCAGATTTAGCAGATCAATACTGCTTGTTTTATTTTTAAATTCGTGAATTCGTAGCTATTTTAACAGTCCGACTTTTCTTTTCCATTCTTCATAAAAAGGAGGATTGGTCAGCATTAGATTTCCTTCCTGATCTAAAAATACCTGAACGGTTTCTCCGGTACAGGCTACTTCACCTTTATCGTCCAGTATTCTGAAACGATAGATCATTTTTGCAGCGGGAGTGTCAATTACCGTAGTTTCTATTGTTACGACATCGCCATAACGCAAAGACAATTTGTGTTCGCATTTTGATTTTACGATAGGAGTTGTGTAGCCTGTTTTGGCAATATCCAAATAGGTAAGCCCGTGTTGGCGTCCAAAAGCTTCACGTCCGTCTTCAAAATAGGTGATATAATTGCCGTGCCAAACGATTCCAAGCGGATCAGTTTCGTTAAAACGAATTCTGATTTCATGCGAAACGGTTAGTTCGGTTGCTTCGTTAAACTGTTCTTTTCTTTTTGTCATAGAATAATGCAATGGATGTTGTGATAATGAAGAACAAAAATAACAAACTTATTTTTGGGATGATTTCAAGGAAAGATACGTTGCGCAGTAAAACATCATAAAAAGCTTCTAATCCCCAGTTCATCGGTGATGATTTGGCAATAAGCTGCATGATGCCCGGCATTGCAAAAACAGGAACCCAGATGCCGCCAATGGCTGCCAAAATAATAACACTTGTCGCACCAAAAGGAGCCGATTGTTCCTGCGTGCTTGCGACCGTTCCCAATAAGATTCCGAAGCCAATGGCAGCGAAACCTGAAAATAAGGCCACAATGCTCATTAAAAATAAATGGCCTTCAACATTCAAAGGAGGCAAACCAATATGCGGAAATAAGAAGATTGCCACAGCGACCATCATGTAAAACTGGATCATACAAATGACAGAATAGGTGATGGTTTTACCGATTATAACCACAATATTAGAAACAGGATTGGTCAATAAACGAACAAATGTTCCCTGAGATTTTTCTTTTACAATATTGATAGACAATGGAATTACAATAAAGAATATAGCAAAAAGTGTCCAGGCCGGAACATTATGCTGTACGGAGTTCGGACGCACTTCTTTGTTGTTTATTTTCGGGATGATTTCTTTGAAAGTGATGAAACTTTTTTGTTCAAATTCGGCATTTCCTTCTCCCAGTTGATTTTGAAAAGTGGTATAAATGGACTTGGTTTCGATCTGTGAAATCATCTTGTCGATGGAACTCATCACGGCATTCTTAAAGCTCATTTGAACCGCAGGATCAAAATACAATTTGACTTCTTTTTCTTTAATTACTTTCGGTTTTTTGGCCTGAGCCGAAGTATCGGTTTCTGTCAGTCCCATTTTGCTCACAATGTTTTCGACATTCTGATCAATTTTGGTTTGCAGATCAACACTTAGTTTTTCCGGAATTACAATGGCCAGCTGAAATTTTCCTTTGTAAACGGCTTCTCTGGCAATTTCTTCCGTAATGGATTTATTGTCAATCTGTGTGACTACACTAAAAAGCTGACTTTTCTCCAGATTATCAAAAACGGTTTTAGACACTGAACCTTTGTCGTTGTCGACCAGTAAAATCTGAATTTTGTTATCGCTAACGGTTTTGAAAGTACTGTCCTGAATCAAGGTTACGGTAATCACCAAAACCAAAGGCATGATGAATAAAATGATCAAACCGCCCAGATCTCGTTTGAGCAGGAGGAATTCTTTTACGACCGACATCCAAATTTTATATACCATCTCTAAAGTCTTTACCGGTTAATGAAATAAAAACTTCTTCAAGATTGCGGGCTTCTTCAGTAGAAGCAATTAGGCTTGAAGGAGTGCCCTGGGCATAAATTCTGCTTCGGTCTAAAATGGCAATATGAGTACAGAAGTCTTCCGCTTCTGCTAAATGGTGTGACGTGTATATAATGGTGGTTCCGTTTTGATTTAAGAATTTTAAATAGTCTATGATGGCATTTTTTGATTGTACATCAACACCCACGGTTGGTTCGTCTAAAAACAAAACTTTGGGATTGTGTAAAATTCCGGCAATCAAATTGACTCTGCGTTTCATACCGCCTGAGAACGTTTCGATGCGCTTATCGGCAAATTTTAATAATCCTAAAAGATCTAAGGTTTCGATGACTTTGTCTTTGAGATAACTGCCTTTAAGGCCATACATACTGCCAAAATAATGTAAATTTTCTCTGGCCGTCAATGTAGGATACAAAGCATATTCCTGAGGGACCACACCAATGATTTTTTTGATTTTGGAGGAATGATGGGTATAATTCAGATTATCAATAGTGAAATGTCCAGAGGTTGGTTTAATCAGTCCGCAGAGCATGGAGATTAAAGTGGTTTTTCCGGCACCATTTGGCCCCAATAACCCAAAAATCTGTCCTTGATTAATCTCCAGCGAAACATCGTTCAAAGAATACTGGTCTGCATTTTTGTACTTTTTCGAAAGGGACTCTATTTTTATTATGGATTGCAAAATATTCTTAGCTAATAGCTTTTTTTAGTTTTTTGAAAAAGATCTCTTCGCGATTGGCAATGTCTAAAAGTTCATCGGCAATTGTATTGTAAGCATCTTCTTTGGCGCTTCTGTTTTTGTAAATTCTTGAGGCTTCAACAGCAAAATCACGCCATGAATCGCCAATCTGTGTCATCTCTTTTGAAAGGGATTTTAATTCTTCATTGTTCAGAATAACTGAAGCTTCTTGTAAAAAAGCAGCATAGATAAATCGGAAACCTCCGCCTCCTGTACCTATTTCTTCCTGCATACGAACCATTTGTGCCAAATAGTGATTGGCTTTTTTAGTACCGTGTTTTACAGGCCATTTTCGGATTTGTCTGGAAACAAATTTGATTCCGCGAACACCCACAATAGGCATTGGGGCTAACATATCGCGACAAGTATTTTTGATTCCTTTTATAATGGCACTTTTTAAATCAACGTCCTTCGGAATTTGAATCGGATAGTACATTTGTCCTCTTGGTGCAAAAGCTCCTTTGGCAAAACGCACCTTGTCCAGTTCGTCATGTGTCAGGGTGGTAACGGTTTCCATCACAGGATCACTCACCAGATAATCGGTTTCGGTTTTTCCGTAAACCACTAAATTGTGTGCGTTAAAATGAAAGCGGTATTCATCAGGGAAATAACTCAAATGGTACACGCCAACTTGTAATCCGGTTGGGATATTATTTTTTAAATTTTCGTCTAGGGCCTTGTTGGCATTTACTACAGAGGAAAATTTTTGTCTTTTTATTTTTAAGTTTAAACGGCTCGCCAGTTTGTTAAAAATCTGCCCGGGTAAAGTTCTGTAACTAATGGCCGGAGCGTGATTGACTTTTATAAACGGCAGGTATACGAAGAAAAGTCCGGAGCCAATACCAAAAACCATTGGTTCACTGATATTCAGTCCGTTGTTTTTTAACAAATTCGAAGCTACTCCATTTTCGCAATGGGCAGATTGATGATGTGTAAAATTAGTTTGCATTACGCGGTTTTAATATTTTTTAATTCAGCTATTGAAATTTCAAAAGCATCGGCATATTTCTGTAAAGTAGAGTCGCCCAATTTGGCGAAAACAGAGGGTTTAAAATGTCTTTTTACACGCCATTTCCACATTCCAACATAACTGGAAAGAATCGTAAGATCCATTTTATTAAGCTCCATATAATAACAAATCGGACTTACTTCACCCTTTTCTACCTGTTGTTTTGCTTCTGCAATTCGTTCGTCTATGTCATCAATCGAATTGGATAGTGCGATGGTTTTAGGTTCCCAACCGGTACTTAAAGTTGTGGTATAGTTACCGTTTTCATCGGTGGCGTAAAGCAGTTCTTTGAGATTATTTTTGGTAAGATTGCCTTTGTCTTGTGGTACGTTTTCTTTTTCCATGGCCTTTTTGTTTTCGGGAGAAGTTATGAAATAGCCGAAATCGTTTGTTGAATGAACAGGTTAATTTCGCATTCTAAAAGTAGTTTGTCACCTACTAAACTTTCGCAGCTCATGGTGCATAAAGTATAATCGTCACCCACAAATTTTGAAACTAAATTTGCTTTGGTAATAATAGTGTCATTAACTTTTGGCAGTGCATGTATTTTCAGATTCTTTATGGCACTGATGAAACCAATTACATTTACGTTTTCATTTTCTGTTCCGTCATCGTCAAAAAAATATTTTTTGCCTACAATGGAAGAGCAGGTTTGTGCGGTGTTTTCGATGAGCCCGGCTTCAATAAAAATGTTGTTGTCAACAAAAATATTGTCTTCACGGATCAAAAACGTGGTTTCTACAAAACTGGAATTTATATCCAAAATTAAATCCACCATAAGCAATGGCGCTCGGTGGGGCAGATAGTTTTGTATGTCGACTCCGGTTTTCATCCCTCTTATATTATTTGGCTAAAACGGTCTTCATTTGTCCGTTCGCAATTTCTTCATTATTCAGATACGTTACAATGTCTACCAGAGTAATCCCGGCAAACTCCTGTAAAATAGTTATGGTCGATTGAATCGTGTCGTTGACTTTGGGCAACTTTTTTATTTCAATTTCTTTGATCGATCCAATGTAGCCTGTTGGAGCTGTTTCGTTTTTTAGGAAAAATTGATAGCCTGTATGTAAAGCCACAGATTGTGCCATATGCTCGATTAAACCGGCTTCTAAAAAGGTACCGTTGTCGGAAAAAATATTATCGTTCTGAATTTTTAATCCGGCAACCAATGAGGTCTCAGTAAACGAATACATTTTATCAACCATAACAAAAGGAAACTTTTGAGGCAATAAATTTTCGACAGCGTTTTTTTCTAAAAGTAAAGCAGTTTCCATTAGCAAACAGTTAAATAAGCATATGCAAAAGAGAATCTTCCACTTTCCGGAACAGATAATAGAATACGTTCTCCTTTTTTCAGATTTCCTGAATTCATTAATTCTTCCAAGGCCAGGTAAATAGAAGCAGAACCAACATTTCCAACTCTTGAAAGATTCATGAACCATTTTTCATCGGCCATACCGATTCCTTTTTCAGTTAGTCCTTTTTTAAGTCCTTCCACAAAAAAGTTAGAAGAAACGTGAGGAATGAAATAATCGACATGATCTGAAGTGATGTTGTTTTTATCCATAGCGTCTTTCATGCTTTCCGCTCCTTTGGAAAGAATAAATTCGTCCAGTAACTTCACATCTTGTTTGATGGCAAAAACAGATTCGTTTAACCATTGCTCCGGTGCATAATCGCTCCAGGCTTTGATCTCGCCATTTTCTAATTTATCACCACCGGCGTACATACAAGTTTCCAATTCGTAAGCATACGAAAAGGCTTCCATCCATTCGATTTTTAATGAGATAGCTCCTTTTGGCTGGTTTTCTAACAAAAACGCTCCCGCACCATCAGATAACATCCATCGTAAAAAATCTTTTTTGAAAGCAATGATAGGTTGTTCTTCCAGACTTTTCAAATTGGCTGCCTCGTGGTTGTACATCTGAGCATTCAGCCAGGTCGAAACTTTTTCAGATCCTGTACAAATGGCATTTTTAGAGTTTCCGGATTTTATCGACAGGAAACCAAATTTTAAAGAATTCATACCGGCACAGCAAACTCCTGTTGACGAATTAAGTTCTACAGATTTGTTTTTCAATAAACCGTGTACCATTGCAGCATGCGAAGGAAGGAAAATGTCAGGTGTTGAGGTTCCGCATGAAAGTACTTCAAGATCCTGTGCTGTAAAGTTTTCATCAAACAGTTGCAGAATGGCATTTCGGGTTAATTCGGCATTGTTATGCGTGCTTTTCCCCGATTTATCTATTGCGTAATAACGAGTTGTGATTTTATTATTGCGCAAAATAATACGTCTTGCTTTAGAGGCAGCATCATTAATGAGGCCTAAATAACTTTCCATCTCATCATTAGAAATGGCTTCGTTTGGCAAATATTTTGCAGCTTTGGTAATATATACTTCAAACATAATCTAATTTCGTCTTCTAAACTCCTTGATAATATTGAGTTTCTCTTTTTATGGTATTTAACTTAAAGGGGTAGGTAATAAGGTGCAATATATACACTATTGGCGAGATTAACCATATTGCAAGGAATAAATAAACATTAAATACTTTAAGAAGTGTTTTTCTGTTTTTTTGATTTTTATAAATCAGATTCGACCACTTAGTAAAAATTTTATTGGCGGTTTTATCAACGGTAACCAAATAAGGACTAATCTTAACGGCATCAATTGCAACCAATTTGGGCTGTAAGTTCTGTAATTGATTTTGCTTAAATTCAGAAAGTATTGTTTCTCCAAATTTATCCGACTCCTGTATGTCTTTTTCCGATACTCCCGGAAGTGGAAAAATACCAAGATATTTTTTCTTTACGCCCGAAAACATCCATTCTACAATCGTAATTACACTGATTAAATTGCCAACACGATCTACTAAAGCTACATTTCCAACAAGCTGTGCATTGGCTTCTTTTAGTAAAACTTTGATTTTTTCCTGTGCCATAATCCACATATTGCGGGAACCGCTTATGGTGATAACAGGTGTATTGTTTAGTATTTTTTTGGCTTCGGCACTTTTCAGAAAAGAATTGATCGGAATGGAAGGGGACAAATACCAAACCTGATAATGAAACAATATCAGATCGTATTTTGTATTAAGAATTTCTTCCGGAACCGGTTTTAGTTCGGTCGGAATTTGCAGAAATGATTCGGGAAAAGCGTCAAAAAAAGCATCTTTATTCCAAGGAAAAGGAAAAGATTTCTGCAGTTGTATTTCGTGAAAAGTTACATTGATCTCCTCTGAATTCAGGAAGGGTTTTGCAATATTTCGTGCGATTGTTCCCAGTTGTCCAGACTGCGTATAATAAATAACGAGAACATTTTTCATTGTGGTTTATTTGCTTTTGGTTGCGAACAAAAGTAGGCAAATTTATTTAAACGAATTTTCTTGTTTAAATGAATTGTTTTTGGACCATGGATTTTTTGTTGGGTTTCTTAATCTCGCAAAGACAAGGAGAGGCAAAGTTTTAATTTGAAATGAATTTTTAAGTACAGTTTGCCATTTCGACCGAAGGGAGAAATCACACTAGAAACTCCGCAAACTAAGTCGGCAATCTTTGTCGCTAAACGGGTATGATTTGCTTCGCCAGTTCGCTATCGCTCGAGTTTTGTTTCCTTGAAAGGACAAAACGGAGTAAAAGCTTCGCGACTTCGTGTCTCTGCGAGATCTTTTAAGTTTTATTTCAAATCATTCCAGAAGTCAAAATAATTGAACCATTGCAAAGGATACTTTTGCAGAATAGTCTCAACGCTTTGTACATATTCTTTCAGTAATCCTTTTTCATCACGATGTTTCGAGACAGCTTCTCTGGCGTACAAATGATAATGTAGGTTCGGTTCTTTCATTACATAGACAAAAACAACAGGTACTTTTAATCGTGAAGCAATTAAAAACGGACCCGCAGGAAAATTAGCTTCTTGACCTAATATATTTTCCGAAAGAGATTTGGTACCTTCAAAGTAGCGATCGCCGGTAAAACAAACCAATTCGTTATTGGCCAGCGCCGCATTGATCTCAAAAATATGAGACAAATCGTCTTTGATAATGATGAATTTTACAGTAGGTTTTTGGGTGACGCTCTCCAGATAATTTTTGATGGCAGAATGTTCCAGATCGGTAGTAACCAGATTGATTTGAAAATTAAGATCAATATCACCAAGGAAATGTTCGGCAATTTCGAAATTTCCAACATGGGCACTAATTAAAACACCTCCTTTTTTCTCTGCCAAAAGTTTTTTCAGTACCTCAATTCCGTCAAATTCATAGGTGAATCTGTTTCGCATTCCTGCCGAAATGGAAATTTTATCAATGATCGTTTGTCCAAAAGTATAGTAACTTCTGAAGACCATTTTTTTAGATCTGAACCAGGAATATTGAAGCCTTTCCTTAAAGTAATAGAAAATGGCTTTGTTGCTTTTTTTTAAAAACAAAAAGTAATACGAAGCAACAAAATAAAGCAGGACATAAGCAGCCTTAACACCCGCTTTTTGTATTAAAAAAACGAATATTCTATAGCCTAAAACTGTTCCTTTTGATTTGCCATCCCATTGACTCATTAAACAGCTTTAGCTTTTAGTTTGGTTTCAATAAGGTCATAAAAATTCTGAAAAGTAGCAATTCCAACAAAATCAGCTTCTACCAGTTTTACACCAAAGTTAGATTCGATTGAGACTACTAAATCTACATAATCTAAACTATCTAATCCAAGTGTCTCTTTTAAATTAGCATCCGGTTCGATATCATCATTGTCTACTTCAAATTCATCAACCAAAAAACCATTAATTCTTGCTATAATCTCTTCTTTATTCATTGTTCAATTTAAACTTTTTAACCACCAACGCAGAGTTGGTTCCTCCGAATCCGAAGGAATTGGACAAAAATATGTCAAATTTTTTGTTTAAAGTAGTTTTGACCAAATTTAATTTAGCTGCATCTTCATCAGGGTTTTCCAAATTGATGTTCGGGGCAATGAAATCGTGCTGCATCATTAAGATAGAGTAGATTACTTCGCTTGCTCCTGCCATCCAGCATTCGTGACCTGTCATAGATTTGGTAGAACTCACATATGGATTTCTTTCTCCAAAAACTTCAAAAATAGCTTTGGCTTCGTTTCCGTCTCCAACAGGAGTTGAGGTTGCATGAGCATTTATATAATCAACATCAGTTGCTTTTAGCTGTGCATCATCAAGCGCTCGTTGCATGGCTATAGACGGGCCTTCGACATTAGGTGTCGAGATGTGTCCGCCGTTTGAAGAGAATCCGTAGCCGGCAATTTCAGCAATAATGGTAGCGCCTCTGGCAATAGCCGATTCATAGCTTTCCAGAATTAACGTTGCACCGCCACCACTCGGAATTAATCCGTCGCGGTCCTTGTCGAACGGACGGGAAGCTTTTTCCGGTTCGTTTTCTCTGGCCGAAAAAACACCCAAACCATCAAAACTGCTCATGGCATATTTATTGATTTCCTGTGCACCTCCACAGATGATAACGTCCTGAAATCCGCTTTTGATTAAAAAATAAGCAAGTCCTATAGAGTGTGATCCGCTGGCACAGGCTGCACTTACGGTAAGATTGATACCGCGAAGTTTAAAAATCGTTGATAAATTCATGGTTACCGTTGAATTCATCGATTTAAAAATAGCTCCCGAACCTATTAAGGCAGTGTCTTTTTTCTCTCGTACAATATCTGTAGCGTCAATAACAGCTTTTGAAACACTGTCATTTCCATACATAATTCCCACTTCGCGTTCCTCAAAAAAGGCATCATCTATATTGGCATTTTTTAATGCTTCGATCGTAGCCATATAAGCGTACTCGGTCTCTTCACCAATGCTCATTCGCTGTCTGCGGGTCAATAGATTTTTTAAATCAGCCTTCGGAACCATTCCCGTAAGGGCCGATTGGAAACCAAATTCTTTTCTTTCAGAATCAAACTGAATACCTGATTTTCCCTGGTATAAAGATTCCTTTACTTCATCTAAAGAAGTTCCGATACAAGAATAAATTCCCATTCCAGTAATTACAACTCTTTTATTCATGGTGGTATTTCAAAGTAATTTTATATCCGTTATGTATAATTTTTTAACAGATAGAAAGATAGTTTTTGTAAACTCAAAACAAGCATTTCACTTATTTGAATACACATAGCGATCTATGTTTTTATCTGTTTGAAATATTTTCTAAGAATATATTCCTCCGTTTATATTTATGATTTCTCCTGTAATATAACTTGATTTTTTTGAAATCAAAAAGCTTACCAAATCTGCCACTTCCTCCGCTTCTCCAAATCGGTTTACCGGAATCAGCTTTAATAATTCTTTCTCATCCAGTTCGCTGGTCATGTCCGTTTTAATAAAACCGGGTGCAACAGCATTTACCGTAATATTACGTTTGGCAACTTCCTGGGCCAGTGCTTTGGTGGCTGCAACAATTGCGCCTTTTGCAGCCGAATAATTTGTTTGTCCGGCTGTTCCTTTTACTCCTGAAACGGAAACCATATTGACAATTCGGCCGTATTTGTTGCGCAGCATTTTTTGAATAAAAAATTGCGTAACATTAAAAAATCCGTTCAAACTGGTGTTTACTACACCATTCCAGTCTTCGGGACTCATCCACATAAAAAGACCGTCTTTTGTAATTCCGGCATTGTTTACAATTGCTTCTACAATTGCTTCCGGATTAGCTTCCTGCCATTGTGTTAATGTCTTTTGTACGTCTTCAAAATTGGAAACATCAAAACCTAAGATCTCTCCCGTTGCTCCTAGTTTTTGTATTTCCTGAAGCGTTACTTCAGCAGCAGTTTTATTCGAGTGATAGTTAATCAGGATATGATAATTTGCATCAACGGCTAATTTTTTACAAATAGCACTTCCAATTCCTCGTGAACCGCCAGTTACTAATACACATTTCATATTCAGAATTTATTTTTATTTGTTTGATATAAAATCACTTATTGATGAGCAATTTCATATGCAGAACTTATAGGTTAATAGGTTTTATTTCTTCTTTTTGGCTACCGGTTTTTTGGTAGTTTTTGTTTCTGACTTTTCAGTCGTTTTTGTTTCTGCTTTTGGTTTTTCTGTAGCTATTTCTGCCGTGCTGATTCTTTCTTTTGATTGTGAAAACAGTTCAGCATTTTCAAACCATTGGTTGCCTAATACAGTCCCGTCTGGTTTTAAGAATCCCCATTTTCCTTCATTTTTTACCCGGGCCAGACCATCGATAAAGCCTTTGTCCTGTTTTACGAACAGTGCGATAACAAAACCGTTTGCTGTAATATTGTATTGGGTTGGAATAACTAATTTTCCGGTTTGATTGATGAATCCCCAGTTTTTTTCTTTCACCGGAGCCAGTCCGTCAGTACTAAAAACTTCAGCATCACTGTAGGTAGGTTCGATTACAAACTCCGCTTTCGGATTGATATATCCCCATTTGGATCCTACACAAACCGGGGCTAAGTTTTTGGAGAACGCTTTCGCCTTGTCATAAATTGGAGTAATCACCCAATTTCCTCTTAAGTCAATGAATCCAATTTTGCCGTTTTTCTTGGCATAAGTCAGATCCTGCGTGTCAAAATCCCAGATTTTTTCAGCTCCGTCAACCGGAATAAAACTTCCTGAACTCACTATTCCAAAGGTTTTATCTTTTCTTGCCCAGCTTGTGTTTTTGAAATAATTGCCTATTTCTTCGTATGCAGGCTCGATTATTTCTTTACCGGAAGTATTGATAATTCCCCATTTTTTATTGTTTTCAACTCTGGCAAAACCGTTTTCAAAAGATTTGATCTGATCGTATTTTGGTTCTAAAACAACGGCCATTTTCGAATTGATTAATCCTACTTTGCCATTTTGTCGAATGAACGCTACGCCATTTTCGAAATCAAAAAGTTTGTCTGACACAGGAGCGTTTTGAATTTCTCCTTTTGTATTGATATAAACCCAGTCTTTGTCTTTTTGTACAACTGCAATTCCGCTGTTGAAATCTTTAACATTTTTAAAATCGGCCGGAATTACCCAGGCTCCTTTAGCATCTATAAACCCCCATTTTCCATTATTCTCCACAGCTGCTAACCCTTCAGAAAAACTTCTTGCGGATTTGTACTGAGGCTCAATTTTAAAATTTCCGTCTTTGGAAAGATATCCAATTTTTGAATCTTTTTTAACTAACGCCAATTCCTGACTATTAACAAATTGAATAGTGAATGCAAATAAAATAATAAGTGTCTTTTTCATGATTTTAAAGGTTCAATATTAATAATGTAAAAATAAGTATTAACTGTGAATCAGGTAATCTTTTACTTTCTGAACAAAAGGATACATCACCTGATCTTCTTTAAATTCAGGAATTATGTTTCGAACATCGTCATACCATTCTTTGGTAACCGATGAAATTTTATCTTTTTGTCCTAAATAATCAATAGCCTGAACAATGGTAATCATTTCGATACTTAAAACCTCAAACGAGTTTTCGATAACTTTTGAAGTAATAACGGCAGCATTAGTTCCCATACTTACAATGTCCTGATTGTCGTTGTTGTTCGGGATACTGTGAACGTACATTGGGTTAGACAACATCTGGCTTTCGGCAGTTGTTGAGGTAGCAGTAAACTGAACTCCCTGCATACCGAAATTGAATCCTAAAGTTCCTAAGTTAACAAATGGAGGAAGGATTTCGTTGATTTTTGAATTCAGTAAATAATTTAACTGACGTTCTGCCAACATGGTTAATTTGGTAATAACAATTTTTAGTTTATCCATTTCAAGCGAAATATAATCGCCGTGGAAATTTCCTCCGTGATAAACGTGTTTGTTTTTTACATCTATAATAGGATTGTCGTTTGCCGAGTTAAATTCGTCTTCCAAAATCGAAGCGACATTGTTTATAGTCTCTAAAACCGGTCCTAAAATTTGAGGAACACAACGTAAAGAATAGTATTCCTGAACTTTTTCCTTGAAAATTTCTTCGGTGTTTTCTCCGGAATACAAGTGATCTTCTCTTTTACGGATCAAGGTACTGTCTGAAAGATTTTGTCTCATTCTGGAGGCTACTTCCTGTTGTCCTTTATGACGTTTGGTTTGGTTTAATTCTTCCGAGAAATGATCGTCGTATGCCTGAACCAATTCGTTGATTGCACAGGAACATTTTAAAGACCAGTCTAATAATTTTTTGGCAAGATGTACATTTACAACTCCAATTCCGGTCATTACCGAAGTTCCGTTGATTAATGCCAGACCTTCTCTGATTTCTACCTGAATAGGTTTTAAACCTTCGATTTCGAAAACTTCCGCAGTTGGTCTTCGGTCTCCTTTATAGAAAACTTCGCCTTCGCCAATTAAAACCAAAGCTAAGTGTGATAATTGTACTAAATCTCCACTGGCACCTACACCGCCATGTTCAAAAATAAGAGGAGTAATGTCTTTGTTGATCAGTTCTGCCATCAGGTGAATTACAGATGGATGAACCCCTGAATTACCTAATGATAAAGTATTTAAACGAGCCAAAATTGCTGCTTTCGCACAAACAGGGCTTAAAGGTTTTCCTGTTCCTGAAGAGTGGCTTCGGATTAAATTGTATTGTAATTGTATTTGATCAGATTCTTTAATTCTGTATTGAGCCATCGGTCCGAAACCTGTGTTGACACCGTATATTACTTTGTTTCCTGAAAATTCTTTTAGGAAATTGAAGCTTTCATTCACTCTGTTTAAAACAATATCGCTGATGACAACTTTATTATTTCCAAAAATAATAGACTCGAATTCTGCTAAACTTAAATATTCATTAATTGTGTTCATTAAATCGTTTTTGGTTGTGCTAATTTAATTTTATTTATCAAAATAAATGTAGTTATTTTGATGATGGCAAATGTAGGTTAATAATTGATAATAATATTAATATGATAAAGGAGTTTGTTGATGTTTTAGTCATTGGCGCAGGACCATCAGGATGTGTCTCGGCATCGTATCTTCACAAAAACAACATTAAGATAAAAGTAGTTGAAAAAACAAAGTTTCCAAGACTTGTAGTTGGGGAAAGTCTTATCCCCCGGGTAATGGATCATTTTGCTGAGGCTGAGCTTTTTGAAAGTCTTGATGCCATGAATTTTGAAAAAAAACTTGGCGCTCGTTTTATCAGAGGAGAAGAAATTTGTGTTTTCGATTTCAGTAAAAAATTTGGTGAAGGCTGGGACTGGACCTGGCAGGTACCGCGTGCTGATTTTGACAACACGATGGCACAGGAAGTGATTCGAAAAGGAATTGATCTGGAATTTGAAACAGAAGTTCTGGAAGTTTCTTTTGAGGGTAAAAATTCTAAAACAATTGTAAAAGATAAGGATGGAAATCTAAAAGAAATACATGCTAAATTCATTATTGATTCCAGTGGATACGGTCGTGTTTTACCAAGACTTTTAGACCTGGATACGCCTTCAAAATTAGATCCGCACTCTTCGATATTTACACATGTAAAAGATATTAACAGAGAAGAAGGAGAAGAAGGAACTCAAATCTCTTTTGATATTCTCGAAACAGAAGTTTGGTTATGGGTAATTCCTTTCTCAAACGGAAATACCAGTCTGGGGGTTGTTGGACCAACCGATTTTATTAATTCGCTTTCAGAAAATAAAGACAATGCGGAGGCCTTAAGAAATGCGATTCAGAAATCAGATTATTATATCAAAAGATTTAAAGGAACCGAATTTTTATTTGAGCCGGTAAAACTGGAGAATTATTCAAGAGCGGTAAAAAGAATGTACGGTGATGGTTTTGCTTTAACAGGAAACAGTTCTGAATTTTTAGATCCGGTATTTTCATCTGGAGTGGCCTTTGCAACCGAATCCGGAATGCTGGCGGCCAAGTTGTACCTTAAAGAATCTCAGGGAATCGAAGTAGATTGGGAAACAGAATTCACCGGATATATGAAAAGGGGGATAGCTGTTTTTACCACGTATGTACAGGAATGGTACACTGGGAATCTTCAGACTTTGTTTTTTCATCAGCCGGAAAATCCGGATGTGAAAGAAAAGATCTGTTCGGTATTGGCAGGATATGTTTGGAACGAAGAAAATCCGTTTGTAAAAAAACACGATCACGTGATAAAGAATATGGCCTATTTACTAAATATGCAAAAAGAACAAAGCCCTGAATAATCAGGGCTTTTGTTTAGGTGATTGTTTCTATTGCAGCGTCATATTTTAGGTTTTATCGTTTTTTAAAATTAATATAGGGAAATAAAGAGGAGAGTTGTTTTATGACAACTCTCCTCTTATCGTTTTATTTATATGCTTTTTTTACTATAAGTTTAGACATTGATTTTGCGGTTTTGGCAAATCCTTCACCAATTCTGGTTTCGTTGCTGAAATTACTGCCCCATTGATCACCCGGAGCTTCTTCGCTTGTAATTTCTAAAAGGACATTTGATTTATTAGCGGTTTCAACAAATTTTAAGTTGGTCGTTACTTTTGCGGGCTGTTTCATAATCCCGGCATCCCAACCCGGATAGATCCATACTGCTGTAACAATTAAAGTATAAGGAGTTTTTAAATTTTCCTGAAAATTCAAATCCTTTTTTTCTTTAGTTAAAACAATATTTGCGATTTCTAAAAATTTGGTAGTCCAGATTTGGTCTTTTGCACTAATCCATTTTTTTTCCCAAATGTTTCCGTTGCCTTTTGCCTTTTCATCCAATTCGGCTTTATGTTCCTTAACATACTGCGCTTCCGATTTTTTTTCTTTCATCATCGTGAAGTTGCTGTAATCAAATTCGGTATTGATTTCTTTTTGATCTTTTAAGAAGTCAAAATTTCCTTTTACTACTTCCATATCCTGTGCAAAAGCTGCTCCGGAAATAATAAATAAAGCAAAGATTAATTTTTTCATTTTTTGTTTTGTTTTTGGTTAATTATTGTGTTAAAAGTAATTAAAATGTTGGTATAAATATTTTTCCTGTTAAAATAAAATGATTTATGGGCTAAAGTTCAAAAATATTTTTAACCGCAAAGTGCGCAAAGGTTTACGTAAGGAAGTTGTAACAAATTATTTTTTTATTCAAATTTGTTTCAAAAGCTGTAACAATTTTTATAAAATTTCAAATTTGTTTCAAAAACTGTAACAAAATATTTTTATTTCCTGTTTTGTTACATCAAAATGCTGTGCCCCAATTAGCCCTTAAAAAAAGAACGCTAATCCGTGCAATTCGTGTACTGTTTTTTTAACCGCAAAGCATGCAAAGGTTTACATAAGGAAACAGATACACCAAAACAAAAAAAGGAGGCGTTCACTAACGCCTCCTTTTATTTATATTATTTAAAAAATAATTTTAGGTTTAAGATCCTGTTTAATTTTTTAATATTTTGTTAGAAATCTTTTTACCATTTTCAAGTTTTACAGCTACTATATACCAGCCGTTTTTAAGTTCGGAGAGATTGATTTTAGTTTTATTTTTCAGGGTGATAACATTTTCACCATTCATATCAAAAACATATACGACTTCAACTTTTTCTTCTGTGTTGATGTTCAGTTCTTCTTTAGTCGGGTTAGGGTAGATAATCAGAGAGGAATCAAAAGTTAGATCATCATTTACAGTAGCAGCGTTACTGGACTTACTAGTGGCGGAAGTTTGATTGATATAATAATCCTGTAATTTTTGAATCCAAAAATGATCATCAGTCAGCGTAGTTCCCGGGTTTCCAATTCCATCCGTACTAGCTCCTACACCTGCTCCCATTAAGACAAGTTTGGTTCCGCTATTTTTTACTTCTGCAAAGTGATTTCCAAAAGTCACTTTTTTTGTAGTGGGATTAACCAGAAGTTTAGGATCGGCATGTTTATTCTGACTGAAATAGTTATAACGAAGCGCGTCATTGGAGAAATTTACAGTATCCCCAAAGAAAAAAGTCGTAGCAGAATCTTCGTAGTGTTGGCTGGTATTATTTAAAATTTGGAAAGGACCTGCTGTTCGTTCATTTATGGTTTCTGAACCATTGATATGTCCTACCGGGATTTGCCATAGGACAACATGTTTGCCGGAGGCTTCGTAAAGCTTTTGAACAAAATTCAGGTAATTCATCCAGTGGTCATTATTCCAGAACCAGGTATAAGAGAAGGGATCGGCAGGATTACCGGTGCTTCCGGCACCCATGGCATCAAGACCATATTTGTCAATAGAAATAAAGTCTGCATTATTAGACATAATTCCCATACTATTGGTGTATTGAAAAATATCCAAAGCGGTTTGTTTAATTTTATTCAGTTGGGTAGTAAAGGTACCGGTATCTGTTTCTCTGATAATTCCTTTTGGACCGGCTACACCGGCTTTTGCCCAAAGATTGAGCTGCCATCCAAATTCCATATTCAGGTTTTCGTCTGTTCTCTTCTTGTTGAGCTCAAAATTGATTCTTTCTACTAAGGTTTTTAAAGTACCGACATTTTGGGCAATACTCGTTGCATTTACGGCTGTTGTAGTAGTTATAGGTTCGTTATACTGCTGCATATAGCCCAGAAAATCGGGCTCTAATACCACTCCGAAAAACTCATCTCCTAATTCAGCTTTAACCTGATTCAGAAAAAGGTTGAGATTACTGAAATAAGCCGTCATATAGGCAGGATCTTTTACGTGTGCCAGATCCAGCTCATAAGATTCACTTCCGTCAGGAATGTTGTAAAAAACAAAGAAAGGAATAAGTCCCATTTTTACAGAATTCCTCGCAAATTTTATAGCTCTGTCAGGCTGCCAGGTATTCCATCCGGCTATTGGACCTCCGTTGATATAAATATATCTGACCTCCATTCTGTTATTTTTGAGCAGATTGCTGTCGTCAATACCATTGTTGAAAAAATTGACATCATCGTTAGTGTCTTCGGATACAGATCCTACAGCAACATAATCAGGATATTTTGAAACGCTTCCATTGGTATTGTCTATTCTTAAACCAAGATGATATATTGAACCATCTGAAGTGGTTATTTGAAGTCCGGATCTGCCCGCTTTTTTAGGGATAATTTTTAAAGTATTTCCAGTAATAGTGTAATCAAATACGGTAACGTTTCTTCTTTTTAAGGAAGTAATAGTTTTATCGAATACGAACGTTTTTTGTATTCCACTAATCGCTTTTATTTGATTTGGAAGAGAAGCAAAGGAGATATTTTGTGTGGCAGGATTCACAATAGTAAGTTGTAAACCGGATGTTGCTGTGGTCCCGTTGTTGTCAGTGGCTGCTATTTGCAGTGAATTGCTTCCGTAATTCTGAGGGGTCCAATTAAAGGTGTAAGAATTTTGCGAATTGGTAATCACATTAGAACTAGTTCCGGCGGTAAGGTCCTTAAACTGTATGCTGCTAATTGAACTTCCGGACGAAGGCTGAATAGTAAAAGTAATGCTTATAGGAGAGAAATTAAGTTGAGAATAGGATGTAGAATTTAGTGGACTTGTAATGTTTATAACAGCTGGAGCAGTAATCGCAATTTTAATAGTGGTGTTTACTATGGTGCTTACTCCAACTGAATTTACAACGGTATACCGAATATTGTAATCCCCATAAGCGGTCGGGGTCCAGTTGTACGATATCGTAGTGCCGGATAAACTCATATTGTAAGTTGTATAAGAAGACTCTGTTGTCTTTTTTATTTCGACCTTATTTTGTGTTGCCGATAAACCGTACAGATTAAGTGATGCGGTAAGATTGATGGCCGATAATGTGTTTTTTATAATAATTTGTCCATCTGCGTAGGCAGGAGAAATGGCTATGGGTTTGATACACACACCCAGAAAAGTGTAAGCAGAAGACTGATCAGGAATTTCTGTTCCGGCGACCCAGTATTTGGCTTTATAGACACCATTGTTGTATCTTATAATGTTGTTTACATTGTAGTTGGGTGTTGCGCTGTTCCAGTCAGAAACGGTACTGCATGCGGTATAAGCCAGAGATGGATTATTAATAATTAATTGCTCGTCACAGCTTCCTACTGCCGACCATGAACTGCTTGATCCGGGAGTACTGCCGGCTCCCTGAGACCAGGAATTGCTTTTGTACACAATATTATTGTACCGGACATAAGAGTTACTTGAATATTGCGTGACGGCATACCAGGCCGGAATGCCGCAGGAGGTACCCAACTGTGCTTCTGCTAAATTGGGAATACAATAGATAATAATACAGAACAATAAAAGTTTTAAATTTTTCGCCATAATAAAAAGGTTTTTTTGTTATACATTCTATTAATTCGATGTATTGCTCATTTCTGTAGATAATATGTTGAAGTTTAAAAAAGCAATACGAATTTCAAATGTAGTAAGAAATTACTTTATTCAAATACTCATTATTGTAGGTTAAGTATTTAAAATTTAGTTATTTACTTTTTTGTTTCGGAAAAAAAAGCAAAGAATTTTGGGATGATAATTTTGAGAGAAATAGTGTAAAATAAGGCGGTGACCTATCAAAATTAAAAACCCGACAAGCTCTAAAACTTGTCGGGTTTAATAAAATTATGTGCTTAAATATCTGATTAACAGAGGTTAAAAAAGTGTGTTTTTCCTAGATTAATAACATAATTTCTAAAAAATGTGATTTTCCCCGTACGATTTTATTTTTCAAAAAAGAAGATAATAAAACTACCAAAATTTAATGTACAAGGCTGCAATAATCAATAATGTAATGACAATTAAAACAGTAGTCTGTGGTTTTACTTTAAACATTTCGGAATCGATTTCGAATGCTTTAGGATTTACTTTAGGACCTGCAAAACTGATTAAAACCATCACCAAAGTCGTAAAGATGAATGATAATCCCATACAAATATGAAAAGGGATTTCAAAAGCTCCCTTTCCGTTTGGATATGCAGTGTACAATAAGGTCTCATTTCCAAATAAGGCAGGAGCATATTCGTTGAAGAGTACAGACAATACAAAACCTAAAATTACCCCTACCACAGCTGCAGCTCCCGTAGTTCGCTTCCAGAACATTCCTAAAACAAACATGGCAAAAACTCCCGGACTGATAAAGCCTGTATATTTTTGAATATAGGTAAATCCGCCAACGCCTCCAATTCCTAAAATATCATTCCAGGTAAATAACACTGCCAAAAGCATCGCTCCAAAAACGGCAATTCTTCCAATGTTCACTTGTTGTTTTTCGCCAGCTTCTTTCTGAATATATTTTTTGTGAATATCCAAAGTGTAGATCGTCGAGATACTGTTTACTTTTCCGGCTAACGAAGCTACAATTGCTGCGGTTAGTGCCGCTACTGAAAGGCCTTTTAATCCGGTTGGAAGGAAAGTCAGTATGGCAGAATAAGCTCCGTCTTTTCCTCCGACTAATTGTGGTAAATGTCCGTTTTGGTATAAAACATAGGCAGCAATACCTGGTAACATTACGATTATAGGCATTAATAATTTAAGCATACCGGCAAACAAAATACCGGTTCGTGCAGTTTGTAAATCGGCACCCAAGGCTCTTTGCGTAATGTATTGGTTGCATCCCCAGTAATTCAGGTTGATGATCCAGATACCGGCAAGATAAGACATCAAACCAGGGAAAGTCAGGTATTTGTTGATATCAAGCTGAGAGGATGTTGCAGTTGGTCTTGGAATAATCATTTTAAAATGTTCCGGTGCTTCCTTCATTAAAACTTTAAATCCGGCAATTGCATTTTGTCCTACTCCAAAATATTGTCCAACAGTGGTAAGAGCAATATAAGTGGTGACCAGACCTCCAATGATTAGAACCGCAACCTGAATAACATCCGTATAGGCAACAACTTTCATACCTCCAAGAGAGATGAATAAGGCAAATAATGCCAATCCGATCATGATAATATGCAGGTATTCTCCTCCGGCCATACCGTTAATGGCCACAGCTCCTAAATATAAAATAGAAGTTAAGTTTACAAAAACGTACAAGAACAACCAGAAAACAGCCATGATTAAAGCAGTAGAATCATTATAACGTGTTTTTAAGAATTGTGGCATCGTATAGATCTTATTCTTTAGGTACACAGGAATAAACCAAACTGCGACAACAATAAGACTTATGGCAGCAATCCACTCATAAGCTGCAACGGCAATTCCTAAAAAGAAACCTTCGCCGCTCATTCCGATAAATTGTTCTGCCGAGATATTTGAAGCAATTAAAGAAGCTCCAATAGCCCACCAGGTCAGGTTTCCTTCGGCCAAAAAGTAAGCTTTAGCATCTTGTTCGTCCTGTTTACGTTTTCGGTAAACGGTATATCCGTAGACCGAAACTACGATGAAGTAAATAATAAAAACCGCATAATCTGCGAAAGCAAGGTTCTGGTTCATTGATAGTACTATTTTTAATAATTAGATAGTGATTGTTTGATTAGTAAAGGGTAAAAAACAATATTTGTCTGAGGTGGTTTAAATATTGTTTTTTTTATTTTTTTGATTTGGGTCGATTATTCGTTTTTGATTTGATTTATTAATGTGATTCTGTATTAAAGGGTAAAAAAGAGCTAAGGCGTACTTATTTTTTTTAAGTATGGTTTTCAAAGCTGTAACAATTTGTGGGGCAAAATAGGTTAAAGTCTTATTTTATTTTTGATTTGTAATGCACGTCCGACTGTAGTCTTAAAACTTCGGCACTTCTTTCAGGGGTAATGTCTCTTTGAGATTCGCCTAACATTTCATAACCAACCATAAATTTCTTTACTGTGGCTGATCGCAACAAGGGCGGATAGAAATGCATGTGGAAATGCCATTCCGGATGTTCTAAACCATCTGTAGGTGATTGATGGATTCCTGATGAATACGGAAAAGAGGTACTGAATAAATTATCGTATTTGATGGTCAGTTGTTTTAAAATTACAGCAAAGGAATTGGTTTCTTCTTCCGTAAAATCAGTAATTTTATTTACAACTCTTTTGCTTACAATCATCGTTTCATACGGCCAGATTGCCCAAAACGGAACTAAAACAATAAAATCATCGTTTTCGATTACGACACGGTCACCGGTTTTTAATTCTGCCTGGATATAATCCTGAAGAAGCGTTCGGTTGTTCTTATCAAAATAAGATTTCAGATTTTGTTGTGTTCTTTCAACCTGAGTTGGGAGTGACGACTGTGCCCAGATCTGACCATGAGGATGCGGGTTGCTGCAGCCCATAATACTTCCTTTGTTTTCAAAAATCTGAACGTGATTGATGTATTTGATGCTTCCCAGTTCAGCGTATTCTTTTTGCCAGACTTTTACAATGTTCTCAATTTCGTCAATTTCCATCTCCGGTAAAGTAAGATCATGCTTCGGTGAAAAACAGACTACTTTTGAAATTCCCTGTTCGGGTTTGGTTTTAAAAAAAGTATGCTTGATATCTTCCTCAAATATAATTTCGTCCTGTTTCATCGCGGCGAAATCATTTTCAAAGACAAAGCTGTCTTTGTAGTTCGGATTGTGTTCTCCGTTGGCGCGAACGTTACCCGGACAGAGATAACAGTTTGGGTCGTGCTTTGGAAGAGTTTCAGTTGCAAGAGTCTCGTTTTGCCCTTGCCACGGACGTTTGGCTCGATGAGGTGATACCAAAATCCATTCGTTTAGTAATGGATTGAAACGTCTGTGCGGATCTTCGTTGATGTCAAAGTTTTTCATTTATAGTTTTTGTGATGTTAAAGAAGTAGTCTTGTTCCATTAGAGATTGTTACATCATAAAATTTTAATTCAATCCCAAATGTATTTAAATAAAGATTTGAAAACTTATTTTTCACCTCATTTTCATGTCCTTTTTTAATAAAATTTATGGTGCACCCCCCAAAACCACCCCCCATTAGGCGTGATCCAATAATAAAATCGTCTGTTTTTGCCGTATTTACAAGCATGTCCAGCTCTTTACAGCTAACTTCGTATTCTTGCGATAAACCATAATGTGCTTCGAAAAGTAGTTGTCCCAAAAGTGTAATATTTCCCTGATCTAATGCTTCGCAGGCTTTTTCAACACGATCAATTTCCTTTATTACAAAATGTACCCTTTTAAAAATGGTTGGCGACATTTGATGCTGCAACGTCAAAAGCTGTTCTTCGCTACAATCTCTAAAACTTTTGATTTGAGGAAAATGATGTTTTATAATCGCCAGCCCTTGTTCGCACTCCTGTCTTCTGGTGTTGTATTCAGAGGTAAAAAGAGAATGTTTTACATTACTGTCAAATAAAACCAGAGCATAATCTTTGAAATCGGCGTTGTGATATTCAAAATCCAGAGTATTGCAATCCAGTTTGATCACTTTATTTTCAAGACCGTGAACACTCGAAAACTGATCCATAATACCACAATTGATCCCCACCCAGTGTTCTGCTTTTTGCCCTAATAAAGCAATGTCGGCTTTTTTGATTTCTAAATCGAAAAGCGATGCAATTCCGAAAATCATTCCACATTCTAAAGCAGCAGAAGAGGATAAACCGGAACCTACCGGAATGTTGCTGCTAAAGACACAGTTGAAACCTTCAAACACAAAACCATTGTCCTGTAATTGTTTGATTACGCCTCTGATATAATTCGTCCAGACGTTATCACTTAAAAGAATTTCTGCTTTTAAATCAATTTCAAAGGCTTCGTTCAAATCAATGGCTATTATTTTAGAGCTGTTGGTGTTGTTCTTTTCAAAAGCAAAACAAATGATCTTGTCGATGGCCGCAGGTAAAACATAGCCGTCGTTGTAGTCAATATGTTCTCCTATAATATTGATCCTTCCGGGAGAGAGCACCACTTTTTGCGGAGCGGCCCCAAAAGACTTCTCAAAAAAAGCGGTTGTGTTTTGTATTAAAATATCATTCATTGGGTAGTGGTTGAAAGAAATAGCTTTTAGTTTTTGGTTGGTTTTTAGCAAGCATTAGTTTATATTTTCAAATCGGTAAAGGGTTTTTTGATGATAGGTTTCTCCTTTTCGTAAAACCGAATTCGGAAAATGTTTATGATTAGGAGCATCCGGAAAATTTTGTGCTTCAAAACAAATTCCGCTAAATGCATGGTAAGCTGCATTTTCTTTCCCTTTTACAGATCCAAAACAATTTCCGCCTACATAGATGTGTACGCTGGGCTGATCTGTAATAACTTTCATCTGCAAATTGTTTCCGATACTGGATAAAGTGGCGGAAACCGCTTTTCCGGATTCAATTACAAACGAATGGTCAATAAATTCCGGGCATCTTTTAGCCATTCTGAAATCAAAATCATGATCAGAAAGAGCAATGAAATTTCCGGTTGGAATATTCTCAGTATCGGTTTCCAGCATTCTGTCAGAATCAATAAAGAGCGTCTGGTTTAACAAATCCCGATGATGTCCCTCAAGATTAAAATAAGTGTGATGAGTAAGATTCACAATCGTATCTTCTGTTGAGGTCGCTTTATATTCTAGTTTTAATTCGTTTTCTTCCGTTAAAGTATAAGTCAAATCAACCTGTAAAGCCCCGGGATAATTCTCCTCTAAATTCTCACTCAAAAGACTTAAAGTTATCGTAGGATTATCGCCCGAAGTAATATGGGTAATGTTCCATGTTTTTTGCCCAAAGCCAATGTACCCGCCATGTAAGGCATTGCCATTGTTGTTGGTATTCAATTGAAATGTCTGATCGTTTAAGCTAAAAATACCTTTGTCGATTCGTCCGGCATAACGCCCAACGGTAGCGCCAAAATAAGGAGCGCTTGGTAAATGATAAGAAGCCAGATAAGACTCCAGAGTATCGAAACCTAAAACAACATCAACAAACCCACCTGCTGCAACCGGAATTAACAAAGAGGTTAGTGTTGCACCGTAATTGATAATTTTTGCTTTCATTCCGTTTTTGTTGCTCAATTCAAAAGAAAGAATTTCTTCGTTATCGGGCAATAAACCAAATGATTCCATGGCAGATGTGTTCGAAAGGTGTGATATTTGTTTTATTTTCATATTTTTTTTACCAAAAATGAAACCCAAAAATAGAAACAAAATCTGTTCTTGCATACCAGTACCTACCAGTTTTTTGTATATTGCGCCAAAATCCATTTTTTATGAATATAATTTCCATCCAAAGCAATATTGGTTTACCAAAATACAAGCAGATTATTCTCTCTATTGAGAAGGCAATTGAGGAAGAAAAACTGGTAAAAGGCGATCGGCTTCCGTCAGTCAATAAAGTCTGTCTGGCCTTTTCGTTGTCACGTGATACAGTATTATTGGGATACGATGAGCTTAAAAAAAGAGGGATAATTTATGCCATTCCGGGTAAAGGCTATTATGTTAAAAGCGTTGAAATCAATATCAAGCAAAAGATTTTTTTACTTTTTGATGAGTTAAACAGTTTCAAAGAAGACATCTATAATTCGTTTATACAGAACATTGGAAAGAACGTTCAGGTTGATATTTTCTTTCATCATTTTAATGCTCAGGTATTTCAAAAACTGATTACTGACAGTAACGGAAATTACACCAAGTACATCATCATGCCCACCAATTTAACCGATGTGGCAGATATGATAAAAAACCTACCAGTAGGGGAGGTTATCATCTTGGACCAGACCAATCCGGATTTGAAATTGTATCCGGCAGTTTATCAAAATCACGAAAAAGATATTTTTGAAGGTTTAGTAAAAGGGAAATCACAAATGAATAAGTACAAAAAGCTCATTCTGATTTTTCCGGGATTTAGAGAACCGTTGGGAATGAAAACCGGTTTTATTGCTTTTTGTACAAAGTATGATTTTAAGTTTGATATCATCACAGAATTTACAAACGGAGAAATCAATACAGGTGATTTGTACATTATACCCAACGATCGTGATCTGGTTCGTGTTATTGAAAATGCCCAATCGCAAAGCCTTAAACTTGGAACGGATTTCGGAATTATTTCTTATAACGAAACTCCTTTGAAAAAGATTGTGGCTAACGGCATTGCCACCATTTCGACCGATTTTGAAATGATGGGAGAGATTTTAGCCGATATGGTGCTTCACGGACACAAGCAGCAGATAGAAAATAAATCGTCTCTTTTGATTCGAAACTCGTTATAATTTTTCAGCCCGCACTTCCAAATTTAAGAAATGACAGTCTGATTATTTTACAAGTTTAAAACAAAATTGTTGCGCAGTTTCTCTTCGTATTTTTCTTTATTGAAAGTATAGAGATAAGATCCTTTTCGGGAAGACTGCATGTCTTTTTCGTCCAGTTTGTTCAGAATTCCCATAGTATTAATCTTAGTGATAAAGTTTCTCTTGTCCAGTTCTTTGCTCAAAATAGCTTCGTACAATTCTAATAATTGGCGCATGGTGAATTTCTCAGGAAGTAATTCAAAACCAATTGGCTTGATCGAAGTTTTGTAACGCAATATTCTGATGGCTTGCTGCACCATTTCGTTGTGATCGAAAATTAAACTCGGAGCATCGGCAACACTAAACCATTGCGCATGATAATTTTCAATAAGCTCGGCATTGTGATCTTCAATATTAATCAAAGCATAGTACGAAACCGAAATGGTTCTTTCTAAGGGGTCACGATCAATTTCGCTGTAGGCATAAAGCTGTTCCATATATACATCGTTTAATCCCGTATACATTTTCAAAACTCGTATCGCAGCATTGTCGAGTACTTCGTCTTGCTTTAATAAACCTCCCATCAAAGACCATTTTCCTTTTTCAGGTTCGAATCCTCTTTTGATTAAAAGAATTTTCAAACCTTCGCGATCAAACCCAAAAATAATACAATCTACTGCTAACAAAACTTTATCTGCAGAGCTATAACTGTTAAGCATATTCAAATTTTTAGTGGTAAATATATAATCCTTTTAATTTCGTTTCTCAATTCTTAATTTCTTAAATGTCGTGTAGACACTTAATAAATGTAACCGTCTGTAAAAGTTACATTAATTGCTTCAGTTGAGACTCCTTTTACAAAAGTAATAGATTTTTAATGCTAAAATCATTATTAAAGCGGTCATTTTTTAACCTTTTTCACAAGTTTTTTGAAATAAAATACCATTTTACAGGGCAAAGCGTCACTTTTACGCAATAAAATAATAAGATTATT
Organism: Flavobacterium sp. CFS9; assembly: GCF_041154745.1. Classification (NCBI taxonomy): domain Bacteria; kingdom Pseudomonadati; phylum Bacteroidota; class Flavobacteriia; order Flavobacteriales; family Flavobacteriaceae; genus Flavobacterium; species Flavobacterium sp. CFS9. The sequence goes on from NZ_AP031573.1 coordinate 1,988,342, forward strand.
CTTGCTTATAGTACATAGTCTCCAAAAGTTTTTTACAGTTAAATTGACTTTGTAAAATATGATTTTGTTCTCGATGTGACAATGCGATATTTAGTTAATTTGCCAATTTTTGAATCGGGGATAAGGCGGTCAAACAAATAAATATTTTTGAAAAAGAAAGACGATTCTGATAGGACTTGTCAAATGGAAATACAATCCACAGTAGAGAAAAGATTGCGGTATTTTCTTGTGTCACGGGGGTAAATACTGGCTTAAACCCAGTAAAATAGGGCTTATAGCACTATCTTTTTTTTATTCTTTAAAAGGCAAATTATTAGAATATTATACAAGCAGATTTAAAAATATAGTACAAAATTTGAATATTCTTAATTTTATTTAGTCTAAATAAGATAGTTTTGTGTCATATTTTTATTTCTATGGAAAAGCAATATCTAAACATTAACGCCAGAAACTTTCCGGAGATTTATGATTTGTATTGGAATGAACTGTTTTGTTTTTGCAGACATCATGCCGGTGACGAAGAAGCTGCAAAGGAAATTGTACAGCAAATTTTCATCAGCATCTGGGAAAGACGGGAACAATTACAAATCGAAACTTCTATCAGAGCCTATCTATACGGTGCTGCAAAATTAAAAATATTAGAATATCATCGAAAGCAGGTCACTAAAAAGAAGTACGAAAGTACTCATTTTGCTGAGATAAATAAAGTATCCAACAATACAGAAGAGCATATTTTACATAAAGATCTGCTTCGGGAACTACAGCTGGCCATCAGCACACTTCCGGAACGCTGCAGACAGGTGTATTTAATGAGCAGGGAAGACGGGATGGATAACCGTTCTATTGCCGCCTCTCTTGTTATTACAGAGAAAGCCGTTGAAGGAAATATTACAAGAGCACTTCGGCACATTCGCGACCATTTAAAAGTTTTTCGAAGTTTGGTCATTTTTTTTACTCCCCTGTGTAGGGTTAGCGAGGACTTGTGCAACTACATCATTATATAATAAAACCAAGACTGTGTTTATTACATCCGATTTATTAGAAAAATATGCGCGAAAGGAATGCAATGCTGCCGAAAGGGTAACAGTGGAGCAATGGTTAAGTGTTATAGATTTAGAACGAGAAATTATTACCTCTCCGCAACGAGACGGACTAAAAGAAGAGATCTGGAGCACTATTGCCTCCAGGACCATTCACGCAAAACCAAAATCTCAGAACAGATTCCTCTATGCTGCACTAACAACTGCGGCCTGTGTGTTATTTGGAATTGTCAGTTTACACTACTACAATTCCTCAACTTTTGCTTCACAGATTTTAGTGAACAATTTAAACGGTCAGGAGATTAAGAAGATAAATATTGGAAGTTTATCTTTTTTGGTTGAACCGGGAAGTCAATGCAACATTTCAATGGATCTTTTGGGACAGGCAAACGATGTTAAGTTTTGCGGAGCCGTTTCAGTTATCAGCGATTCAGCAAAAGTGCAGGAATTTAATATTGGTACCGGAACTTCAGGCTGTACAACGGTGTATCAGGACAAGGTAAAATTGCAAAAAGGACAAACCTATCTCGCCATGACAGATGCCGACTATGAGGTAATAACGGCAACCAGAGATGAAATTGCCGAAGGTTTACCAAGAGTATTTAGCTCCAGACTGTCGGAACGTTTTAAGCTATAAGGAAATAGAAATAAAAAGAATAGAGAAGAAAAACCGATACAACTAAATAGAGAAGTTATTGGTTTAGGGAACAAATTATCAGTGATGCAATTGAAGAGATTTTTTTTAACGGTTATTTTAATGATCGTAGGTACTGCAGTTTATGCTCAGAATAATGGGGATGCCAGTTTTACAGGTTATATACTTGACGATAACAATCAGCCTGTTGCCGGTGCCGAAATTCAATTGCAAAATACTGCTGTGGTAGTGAAAAGTAATAGCTCAGGGAAATTTGTTTTTCAAAATATTGCATCAGGAAAATATCAGTTAGTGGTATCGATGACGGGTTATCAAATCCGGGAAATGGCTGTTGTTGTCGAACAGAATCAGAAAGAAGAAATTGTTATAGCGTTAAAATCGAATTCGGTTGTGTTAAATTCTGTTGATTTGTTTGGCAAAACGATTGAAACTAAAATCAAAGAACAGCCGTTTGCCGTTTCTGTTATCAATACAAAAAAACTGGCTGAACGTGATGTCGATTTGAATCGTTTAATGGATGGAGTATCCGGTATTCGCGTACAGGAGTCCGGTGGAATGGGCTCTGAAACCAATTATTCGATTAATGGATTATCCGGTAAAGCAGTAAAGTTTTTTGTAGATGGGATTCCGATGGAAAATTTCGGATCATCATTCAGCATCAACAATTTTTCCATCAATACACTCGAAAGAATCGAAATCTATAAAGGAGTTACTCCGGTTTCTTTTGGTGCCGATGCACTTGGAGGTTCTGTAAACCTTGTAACACGCAGTCGTCTTAAAAATTATATCGATGTGTCGCAAACCATTGGTTCATTCAATACCTATCGTACAGCGTTATCGGGAAAATGGAGAAATGAATCCGGTTTTACGTTGCAAACGAATTCTTTTTTTAATTATTCAGACAATAATTATCCCGTTTGGGGTCCAACGGTAGAAGTTGCGGGAGAAAATGGAAGACCTATTCCGGGTTATCCAAGATTCAAAAGATTTAATGACGATTATAAGTCGTACACCATTAGAACTGATATTGGTTTTACCAATGTCAAATGGGCAGATGCCTTGCTGTTAGGGTTTACTTTGTCAGATCAGGACAGAGGGATCCAAACAGGAAGAACAATGGCTTATGTGTATGGAGACGTGCGCTATAACGAGAAGTTTGTTATGCCTTCTCTGCGCTATTCTAAGAAAGGATTTTTATTTTCAAACTTAGATGTAGACCTCTATGCTTCTATAAACAAGTTAAGAGGTACAACAACAGATACCAGTTCTTATAAATACAACTGGACCGGAAAACCTATCGGAACAGTAGACGGAGAATTGGGAGGAATCAGATCGGGAAAATCCATTTACTCTTTTCAGGATCGTACACAGTTGGCCAGAATTAATTTTGTCTATCGCATACGAGAGAATCAGGAGGTCAATTTAAATTATGTGTTTACCGCTACCAGAAGAAAAGGCAGTGATGCTATTGCCGAAGCAGATTGGACAATTCCGCTGAGACAGCCTCAGGATCTGAACAAACATGTTGCGGGTTTATCGTATGAGATTTCTTCATTCGACGACCGTTGGAAGAATATTTTCTTTACAAAGTATTTTGCTTATGAAGCCAATGCTGTTGTATTTGATTACAATGGAGGAAGCTCTAAGGAAACCTTTTATCAGAATACGAAAGACAATGCATGGGCCTTTGGATACACCTCTAAATTGTTGTTACCAAAAGACTATACCATAAAATTTTCGGCTGAAAATACTGCCCGGTTACCGGAAGCCATAGAGCTTCTGGGTAATGGTAATACGATAGTAAATTCACCGGATTTGCAGCCTGAACGAAGCTTCAATGTGAATGCATCCCTTCAGAAAACAATTCGTAATACGGTTCAGAATATAAATTTTGGTCTTAATGTTTTTTTCAGAGATACCAAAAATCTGATTTGGTTAACAGAGGGAGATTTGATGGGAACCGCCCGCTATGAAAATTTAGGAAAAATACGTACCCTTGGGGTTGAGGTTGAAGCCAATTATGCCCGAAAGCAATGGTTGGAAACCTCATTCAATTTTACCTATCAGGATATTAGAAATATGCAGCGCTTTGAGGGGAACGGTGCGCCCAATCATGTTTATAAAGACCGATTGCGAAACACCCCTTATTTAATGGCAAATGCAGAGGCGAGAGTATTCCTGGATGAGATGCTTCAAATGAAACCGAAAATTTCCTTTTTTGTTAGCACACATTATGTTCATCAGTATTATTTAGGCTGGCCTAGTCTGGGGGAAGCACGAGAGAAAATGTACATTCCAACCCAGTTCGTTCAGGATGCCGGTTTTGGTTACATTTTTGGAAACGGACGTTACAGTGCCAATTTTGCCTGTCGTAATATTTTAGACAAACAAGTTTATGACAATTACTTACTGCAAAAGCCGGGAAGGTTTTTCAGTTTGAAACTACGATATTTTTTACAATAACCAATTAAATTTAAAATCAATGAAAATGAAATCGTTCTTAAAGAAAACAACCTTTATGGTTTCTGCTGTTACTATGTTTGCTGCAGTCGTAAGCTCTTGCAGTTCAAAGTCAGATGAAGTAGAAGCCGAAAGTGCACAGCATTTTACAATTGCCAGCTGGACTCAGGATTTGCAATATATCGCATCAGTACCTTCATTGGCAGAAGGATCTTTAACTTTTAAAGGTAAAGGTATTGAGGCTAACGGATCTCGTTATATCTGGCACAAACAGTATGTTTATTTGATGAACCTTCCGCAGAAAAAATTCATTCAATACGAAATGGGTAAAGACGGAAGTTTAAAAGAAAAAGGAGCAATACTTACAGACGGAGTGGTTCCGAATTACTTTCAATCCTTGAATATTGTAGACGATAATACCATGCTGGTTCTTGGCGGACTGGATATCAATAATGGTACTGTGGGCTGGGCCAGAATCAAACTAAGCGACTTCACGATCGAAGCAAAAGGAACATTGGCTGTACCTTATGATGCAGCTAAAAAAGGAGTTCAGTTTTCTGTGGGAAGAGCATTTGTAGACAACGGTAAGCTTATTTTGGGAGGTTATTTTTACGATAACGAATCAAAATCGTATACAGTTGATGGCGTAAGAGCTTTGGTTTACGATTATCCTGCAATGAATAACTTAAAAGTAATCAAAAGTACTGCAACTGAAGGTGGAGTGGGTTATGACTACTTAAATTCATTAGACAAAGACGAAGAAGGAAACCATTACTTCGTAGCGAGTGCCGGTAAATTCTGGACTGGAGTAGGTGGAAAATCAGGAGTGGTACGTATTAAAAAAGGCGCAGCAGATTTTGATAAAGATTATTTTATTGATGTAACCACACCATTAGGAAAACAAGCCTGTTTGATGGGAATAAATTATGTGGGTAACGGAATTGCAATTGGTACCGTTCAATACGAAGAGTTAATGACTTCCGTAAGAGACCGTTTAAAAAATGTAGGACAGTTGGTTAGAATTGATTTGAAAAACAAAACAGTTTCGTTGATTAATACACCTTTAAGCCCAGTTTCAATGGTACGTTCGCCATTGGTATTTAAAGGGAAATATTATACTGCAATTAGTCCTGTTGATGCTGTAGCTGCAATTTATGAAGTTGATCCTGCTACAGGAGCTTTCAAAAAAGGAACTACTTTAGATGGAGGAGGTTCTGTTACAGTTAATTTAATAGCACCACACCCAACAAAATAAATATAAACTCAGGTTTTGAATTGAGTAAGTATGGCCGGAAGCAATTCCGGCCATTTTTTGTTTTAAAGAAGTTTGAATTGCCCCAGCATTTCAATGACAATGAATTGAAGAAGTAATTTAACCCGTTTGTGTCATTTCGACCGGAGGGAGAAATCACACAAGAAACTCCGCTCCTAGAATCCCAATCTTTGTCAAATTTCGCATGCGATTTACTTCGTCAGTTGTTATCGTTCGAGTCTCTCTCTGGTCGAAATGACAATGCGGTAAGGTGAGTTTGTAAAAAACGTCACATTCAGATAAGACTAATTCGCAAACCATATAAAATCTTAACTTCGCAAGAACAAAAAGACAATCGTGATGAAACATTTATTCAAGGCAGCCGTAAAATGGACTTTTAAACCAAAAGGCGAAGACGCAACAAAAAGATTTTACATCAAAAGCCATCAGATTACCATCGAAGGAAAACCGGTTTTAAATGTTTCGGCAGCGAAAGCTTTTAAAGGAGATCCTGAGTTGTATAATCCTGAAGATTTATTGTTGAGCAGTCTCGTTTCCTGTCACATGATGTCGTATTTGTATGTATGCGCTCAAAACGGAATAGAAGTTCTGGAATACTCAGATGATGCAGAAGCGACACTTGAAGTCTCTCCAGACGGAAGCGGGCGTTTTGTTGCCGTTCATCTCAATCCTAAAGTAAAAATCGCAAACGCCGATCAGATTGAACTGGCTAATGGGCTTCATACTAAAGCCAATCAATTGTGTTTCATTGCCAATTCCTGCAACTTTCCTGTTTCGCATCATGGGAGTTGCGAGGCTTAGAACCTGTATTCCTGTTATTGAACTTGTATGATTTTAAAGCAACAGCAAATAAGCAGAAGTCTCAACTTTATTTTTATATTATTTTCGGGCAACTTTACTAACCGAATTTTTAATTTTGAACAGTTTCATTATTTCATTGGCTTTTTCGATCTGATCAATTCCTTTTAAGGATTGTGCATAGCGGTAATAATGCATAGCCTCTGGATCAGCAGTCATTTCAATAAGCTGGCCGTAATATTTAGCAGCCGTAACCAGATCACCTTCAAAATAAGCTTTGTCAGCAACTTTTGCGAGCATTTCTGGTGTTTTGTAGCCCTTGTCGATTACTTTTTTGTAGGTAGTTACAACATCTACGTTGATGTATTTCTGAGGTTCAGTGGGAGCAATTACCGTGACTTTAACAGGGTTAATGACATCGGAAACCGTTTTAGAAACAGTTTTAGGCTGTAAGCTCTCTTCAGCTATTTTTACTTTTGCTTTTCCATAAATGGGAGTTACTGTTCGGGTGTTGTTCGGACCCAGATTGTAGGTATCGATCATACTTATTTTTGGAACTTCGTATTGGGTAATTCTTTTTCCAAAAGCCATATGAACGGTTTCTTCAACATAATAACCCACAATAACAAGTCCGTCTTTAGGGGTGCCGTCCAATAGTAAAGTTGCGTTTTCGATTGCTGTTGGAGTGGGAGCTGAATGCTGACCAAAAGCATTAAACGAAAAAATAGGCACCATAGCGAGTAGAAGTGTTGCATACGTTTTCATGATGTTTAAATTAGTTTGTTGAAAATATCAAAACTTTACTTAAAGGTACTTATAGTTCTTAGGTATATCTTATTTAATCTACCAACGACCTTTTAAAAACGTTAAAACGCTCTTTTGGGCTGCTTAATCCTTCTAAATATTCCTGATTTTAAGGCTGGCTTTTTCGATTTCCTGATCGGTAAAAGGATCTAAGGCTTTTGCCAGCATTTTACTGGTTTTGATACAGCTGATCATTTTGGTTCGCAGATCGAGATCGTCTCCAATTTCGGTTTTAAGAATCTCTTCGAAAATCTCGGTTAAATAAGCGGGCTGGTCTCTAAATTCTCCTTCCATCCAGAGTGTCGATAAAAACTGGGCTACAGCAGTTATTACGGTATTTTGATCTTTAGGGCTTTGATTTTCTTTTGTCATGGCGTTAAGTTTATGATTAATAATTATACGAAAAAACGTACTTTTGTTTGATAGGCGCAATTAAAGAATAGATTGTACTGTACCGAATCATTTTTAGCGGTATTACACGGCACTAAATCTGTTTTTTACGATGCGTGTTATCATACTTAATTATTATCTTTGAATTATGAGCACATTAACGAAACCAAATCATATAGGGCGAAAAATTAGCCGTATTCGTGAACTTAGAGACATGAAGCAGGAAGCATTGGCGCAAGCGTTAGGAACAAACCAACAAGCTATCTCTGCTATGGAAAACAGTGAGACTATTGACGAAGAAAAACTTGTAGAAGTTGCAAAAGCACTTGGTGTAACGGCAGAAGCTATTAAAAATTTCTCTGAAGAAAATATGATTAATTATTTCAACACCTTTAATGATACTGATTTTAGCAATAGCCAAGGAGCTTTCAGTCAAAATCATCAATGCTCATTCAACCCCCTCGATAAAGTAGTAGAACTTTACGAACGTTTGGTTCAGGCAGAGAAAGAGAAAGTAGAATATTTAGAAAAATTATTGAAAGGGAAGTAATTCTTTTTTAAACTTATCATTTATATAAAAGAGAGGTCTCGTTTGAGATCTCTTTTTTTGTTTTAGCTTGTCTGTTTACCTTTTAAAGTTTTTGAAACAAAATTGAAACTAAAAATATTTTGTTACGCTTTTTGAAACAAAATTGAAATTTTTTAAAAAATGTTACAGCTTTTGTAACAAATTGGAATAAAATAAAAATTTGTTACAGCTTCCTTGCGTAAACCTTTGGGCACTTTGCGGTTAAAATAGCACACGGATTGTACGGATTCGTTTCACGAAAGCACGGATCAGCGCGGATTTTTTTATTATTGATTACAGAATAATTCTTCTTCCTAAGAAATCCGTTTTTATCAGCGTCTTCGCAAAGCGAACCTGCATAATCCGCGTTCCTTGCGTAAACCTTTGCATTCTTTGCGGTTAAAAAAAAGCGCTACAATTTTCATTGCAGCGTTTCTTTAGTCTTAAAATTCTAAGGTAATTATACCCCTAATTTCTCAGTAAGATCAAAAGGAATTCTCAATCTATGATGAGGGCGGAATTTTTCCTTCTGCAATATATTTTAAACCAGTAATTCCCGGTAAAAACAAATACAAACTTCCATCAGTACGAATGAAACGGGTCAGACCAGGAACTTCGTTATAGGTATCGTTTTTATTGAAAGCAAAAATGGAATCATAAGGATTGGCATCTGAAACCTGCGGACCAAACAGAGGATCAACACCGCTGTAATTTGGAGAATCATCGGGATTTCTGAAACCGCCCATTTCTAACCAGAGCTTCGTAACGAAACGAAATTGAAAATCGAGAACCGCTCCAATAAACAATCCAACGAGTCCTCTTTGTATACCGGCTTTTTCATTAGGATCGTATACGGGACCATAAGGCGAAGCGCGTCTTACAATTCTGTGGGTTTCGGCATTGTTACTGTTTCCGGTTACATTAAAATCATCCCGCGGGTTTGCTCTTCGTATGTGCGCTGCATACGGACACTTTAACCCATCTTCATCACTGCTTTGATCGCCCTGCTGGTTGGGACTTGGTGCTAAATAATTGAAGTTCGTAAAATTGAAATTTTTAGAGCTTGGCTCTCCCAAAGTTTTATCTTCTTTGTCAGGAGAGACCACAAGAGGTGTGCCATCGCGCCAGCGTCCGCACATTTTGGCAGCCATTAATTCGGGTGACGTTTTAGGGTCTGAATGGATGAATTTGTTGAACTTCGCTTCATCCTGATACAATAATCTAAATGCCGCAAAGGAACCGTTTACCAAAAGGGGATGTGCATTATAATCATCGGCATCCGAACTTATTACAAAACGATCCAGAGGAACTTTTGGTCTGTCGTCGATACTGCTTATTCCCATTAATTTTTTTAGTTTGGGTTTGTTCCATATAATATCATCAATACGCGGCTGAGATAAACTGTCCCGATAACCAAAATGTACATAATCTGAATTACCATCAACCGTTATAGGATCTGAATCCTGATAGTATACCGGAATTACAGCTGCTCCCGACGTTGTTTTGGGAATCATTTGCAACAAATCGGCATAATATTTTTCTCTGTTTTCGGGTGTTAAAGTAAAAAGCGTTAACTGAATATGAAGATCGCTACCATCTGGCTCCGGTTTTTGCTTTGGTATCCAGCCTCCGTTTTTCCACCAGTTAGCCGGAGCACTTTCGTCTGTGTCTCCCATTTCGGGTGCGTCAGCAATAGCTCCCTTTTTAAAGGAAGCAAAGACTTCTGCACTTGAATCATCACTTATTTCGTTACAATTGGCTGCTCCTATGAGTTTTTCTAAACCCCAATACGTAAACCCGATATTCAGACAATAATTGGGTTTAATCATATTTTTCCAGGGTTCAGCAGTGGTAATATGCAAACCTTTGGGATTGTTTTGTGAAGCAAGACCGGCACAGAGTTTTTTGGCTCCATTAACGTCTTTTATGCTTAGAATAATGTACCTGATATGCGGAAAATTATACCCTTTGAGTATTAATCCCTGCACATCATTCATCTCAGCCTGATTTGAATTGCTCATCTTTTATCGCAATAAGATTAAGAATTATTTGCAATCCGGTTTTTGGGCTTTTGGAAAACTATAAGTGACATCACTTGGAGCAGGTGGCCATATTTCACTGGCTTTTGGATATTTATCAATAATCTTGGCGACTGTAAGACCCGGGAAATTGGTGCCAAAAGTATATTTTCCGTTTTTATCGCCGGCAGAAAAAACAGGATCTCCAAAATTATAACGCATCAGGAAACAAAAGAATGCTGCTGCATTTTTTTTAACCCCTTTCTTTTTGATGATATATCTTGCTGAGGTTGGTCCGTCCGGGTCTACGCCGGGAATTCCTGTTTCATCTATTAAATGTAACAGCCCATTTAAACCATTTACTACGGCGTCAATTTCAAAAAAAGCATTGATATAAGCATCAAATTGCCCGTCATAGATTGACATTACCACCATTACGTCTTTTCCCGGAAAAGATTGAAATCCCGGAACCGGAATTCCCGGAGTAGGTTTTCCGTCTTCTTGTGCATAAATCGTAAAATAATGAACGCCGGTTGTTTTGCGGAGATCTCCGTTTGGTGCTGTTGCAGGAGCTGCAGCTTCTCTAATTAGCTGTGAAGCTTTTAGTGCCTCTGCCAAAAGGCCTTTTTTTAACGGAAGAAATAAAAATAGCAAATGCTGTTGCTCTGTAATAGGTACTGTAATTACTTGTGATGTTGACATGTTTTAATAGTTGATTTGATTATCCTACTCTGTTCAGGCTTTTCGGAGGTGCCTCTTAATGACTTAAGCAACACGAATGTATGGATACTAAAAACAACTCATCCAAGTACTTATACCTGATTTAGGCAAAAAAATAGCGCTTAACGTTCCTTGCGTCAACCTTTACGTATTTTGCGGTAAAAAAAAAGCGCCACAATTTTCATTGCAGCGCTTCTTTATTTTTTAAAACTCTAAGGTAATTATACTCCTAATTTCTTAGCAAGATCAGAAGGAATTCCTCCTTTGTTTACCATTAAAGCAGTCGTTTTGTATTTCACGAAGTTTTTAGTTACAAACAAGAAACCTTTGTAATCGTTTGTTTCTCCCCATGAGTTTTTAACGATGTAATATTCTTTTCCGGTTTGATCTTTGGCTAAACCAATGATGTGCATTCCGTGATCATCTGTTGTAGTGTAGTTGTCAAATGCTGTCTGACGCATTTCCGGTGTGATTTCCGGTTCAGCTTTTGGTCCGTTGAACATGTCTGCTTTTTCTTCAGCCGTCATGTCGTCGAATTTTTTAGTAGCTACATAAGCTACACCATTTTTCCAGCTAAAGCTTTTTTCGCTTACGTCAGTTGCCCATGCTACAGTGTATCCTTTTTTCAAAGCATTGTCAATAACATCAGTCATGTCGTTTACTTTTACGTTGTAAACCTGATCAAACGACCAGTTGTCCGGTACCATCATAGTTGTTTTTTGGTAGTACGGAGAAGTCGTGAAAGATGACATTTCGATATACTCATCAGGATTGATTCCTACTACTTCTTTAGCAAAAGATTGCGGAGTATAGTTTTTTCCTTTATAAGTAAAGTTTTCAGGAGTTTTTCCTAAATAAGAGTCGATCACAGCAGCGTATGCTTTTTGCCAGTTTGGAGTTAATTCTCCGTTTGGATTTTTCACTACAGCAGCCAAAACTCCTTCGATAAGAGCGGCCATTTCGCCAAATTTATTTTTGTCGGTTCCGTAGTTTAATCCTGTGTAAACTTCTCTCGGAACGGTTCCGTATTTTTTATACATATTAATTACATCGTGTAATGCACCACCGTCGCCTAAGCTAACTGCACCGTGCATACGTACGTAATTGATTCCTTTTTCAACATAAACGTTTCTTGCCGAAAAAATCTGAGACAATTCAACCGGTTGTTTTCCTAAACGAATCATTTCTGATTCTAAGAAAGAATTGGTTGAATAACTCCAGCACGTTCCTGATGAACCTTGTGCTTTTACCGAAGTAGTTCCAAGATTAATAACTTCAGTGAATTTAAAGCTATCTTTACTTTTTTCGCTTGCATTCATTTTTAGTGAATTCACTAAAATGTCTTGTGCAAAACAGCCAGTTGCGCCAACAAAAAATACAGAAGCTGCCAGTACTGATTTGAATGAAAATGTATTCATAATTTATGTTTAAGATTTTGATAAATTAGTCTCTCGTGTTTCTAATTTGTTACAAAACAATTAAATTTTAACTAATAAAACTAACCTCTAATCGTTAATTTTTATAAAATGTTTTTATTAAGCTATATAAACTTACAAAATACGCAAAATATAAACAGCAGTAAACCCTACCAGTTTTTCAACCGGTAGGGCTTGATAGTAATAGAAGATCTGTGAGATAGCCTCTTACGAGTACGCTAAGAGATGAGTTTAGTAAAAATAAGCTTTAGCTCTACGGGATAAAAACGATACATTTTCGGTTAAACCAGTAAATTAAACATAGTGTATTTTGATGATTTACAATTAGATAATTCTATTTTTTTGCTAGTCCGGGAGGGAATCCTACGAGGATTTTTTTGACAGAGGACGTAATAAATTCTTCAGGATTATTTGGTGTGCTGTCTATTTTAGCATTACCTATTCCCTGCCATACCAGTTTTTGTGTTTTTGTGGATACAATGTCAATGATTAGAGAGCCATCAACATAATCATAGGTATTGACAGTTGTAGTAGCTCCTCCCATCATAGGACCACCCCAATATCTGTAGGGGCGATACATGCCGCCATAGCCGTAAAAATCAGTGTTTGCTGATACTGAAGTTTTGTTTTTTAAGATGGATATTGCATTGATTTTCAGATCCGGGCTAACGGTAGTTTCCGTAAAACCTTTACTTAGCATTTCGCTGCGGATGGCTTTTGTAACGCGATCAACATTTAATTGACTAACCTGACCTTCCTGCGCTTTTAAGTCGTAAACAGCAAAAGTTTTATACTCGCTGAAATTGGTGTCACGATCATAATCGGTGGTAACTCGTACAGTTGGAGAGCAGCTGTACATTAAACCCAATAAAAACAGTGGGATTATACGGAGATTCTTTCTTTTAATATTCATCTTGTGGTATTTAAATTAATGATTAAATTAGTTAAATTTGAAATAATTAAAATATTGATTAAATCCGGAGTATAGGTAAAGTTGTGTTAAATAGTATGTTGAGGTTTTATAAAATATTAGTTTTCAGATGATAGCTTTCTACTCAAAGATAAATTATTTTATCTAATTTACATCGTTCCCTATATTTACTTTTGATGAAGTTATAGCAATTTCACTTCTATTTTAGCCCAGTGCAATTGGATTATATTAAATACGCAATTCGTATTAAAGTGCGGGAATAAAAAAAGCCACTCGATTATCGAATGGCTTTGTATGTAAACTTTAAGAAGTAAATTATTCTATTTCAGTAACTCTCATGGTATTTACCATTCCTTTTTCTTTAATAGGCATTGCAGCAAGATTGATTAAATAATCTCCTTTTACAACATATCCTCTTTCTCTTGCAATTTCGTTAACGTCAGTTACAGTATCATCTGTGCTTTCGTCTTTGTCATAGAAGTAAGATCTTACTCCCCATAACAAGTTCAATTGTGTTAGGATTCTTCTGTTTGAAGTAAATACTAAAATATGTGCAGATGGTCTCCAGGCTGAAATTTGGAAAGCAGTATAACCACTATTTGTCAAAGTACAAATTGCTTTTGCTTTGATTTCATTAGCCAATAAAGCTGCCTGATGGCAAACTGTTTTAGTAACAAAACGTTTTGTTTTAATTTGTGGTGTGTTTTGCGGAACCTGAATAAGCGGAGAGTCCTCAACTGCCTCACAAATTTGTGCCATTTTTTGAATAACCTGTACCGGATAATTTCCTGTAGCAGTTTCTCCTGACAACATTACAGCATCAGCTCCATCCATTACTGAGTTAGCAACGTCGTTTACTTCGGCTCTTGTAGGAGTCAAACTCGTAATCATTGTTTCCATCATTTGTGTTGCAACGATAACCGGAATTCTTGCTGTTTTTGCTCTGCGGATCAGATCTTTTTGTACCAATGGTACTTCGTGAGCAGGAAGTTCAACTCCTAAATCTCCACGAGCTACCATTAAGGCATCACAATACGCTACAATTTTATCCATGTTCTCAAGAGCTTCCGGCATTTCAATTTTAGCTACAATTGGAATTTTATGTTCGGAATGTTTTGCGATTAATTCCTGAAGATCTTGTAAATCACGAGGTGTTTTTACAAACGAAAGCGCGATCCAGTCTACTTTTTGTTCGATTGCGAAGATCGCATCAGCAATATCTTTCTCTGTTAAAGCCGGTAAAGAAATTTTAGTGTTTGGAAGATTAACTCCTTTTTTAGATTTTAATTCTCCACCCTGAATTACTTTAGCAGTAACCTCTGTTTTTTTATCAGTGGTAAGAATCTCAAAGATTAATTTACCATCGTCCAATAAAATACGTTCTCCCGGATTAACATCATTTGGGAAGTTTTGATATTTCATGAACACTTTCTGAGCGTTTCCTATGATATCTTCAGCAGTTGTAAAAGTAATAACATCACCATCATTTACTACTGTTCCTTCCTCCATTACTCCAACTCTAAGTTTTGGACCCTGTAAATCACCTAAGATTGCAGTAGTGTAACCAAACTCTTCATTAAGACCTCTAATAATATTAATTTTATCTTTTACTCCGTCGTAATCAGCATGCGAAAAATTGATTCTAAACACATTAACCCCTGCCTCGATCATATCCTTGATAATCTCCCTCGTACTACATGCAGGCCCAAGTGTAGCAACAATTTTGGTTTTTTTGTTTGTTTTTAGCATTTTTTTTAAAAAATTAGATTGTTTTTTGATTTTATCTTGTCAGTATCTACAGCATAAATTGCCGCAATACTTTCTATTTTGTTTAATTGCTGTTGAATTTCTGAAAAGTCAAGAGCCTCTTCGCTATTGTCAATTTTCAGGAAAAAATCTACTTTTTTGAATTCAGGAAGTAAATGAATTGTTGTTGAAACCTCACTTGTCTCATTGGAAAACAAATCTTGAGAATCATTTTTACTCACTGAAATGATCTCATTTTTATTCTGAATCAGATTCCATGAAACTGCTTTTTCGGAGTCATAATAATAAAATCTCGAAAAATTTGCCTCGCCTTCTTTAGTCTGAGCATGGATCTCGTTTTTGCTCTTACTTAAGTTTATCGGAAGGTTTTTATTGATAAAATAGGCCAATCTGTAATCTTCTAATGAAGTGTGAATTGCCATTAAATAATAATCAATTTCGTCAAATTCGTCTAAATCCAATCTATGAATAGCCATGTCATGAAAAATAAAGTGTAAATATACTATTTCTAACGGAGCATCAATAGTTAAGAAGTGTATGTTTTTGTTAAATTATAAACGAAAACGTTATAGCTTTAAGATAGTTACAAGTGTTTTGTAGCTATTTCTTGTCTATTTTTTCCTGAAATGCAAAATAAGCTCTTTGTGAAGCTTTTTCTTCTGCTTTCTTTTTTGAGGTTGCTCGTGCTCTTGCAATGACTTTATCGTCTATGCTTAATTTTACGCCAAATAAGCGTTGGCCATCAATGCCGTTATCTTCAAAAATGTCATAGTGAAAGATTCTTTTTTCTTTCTGACACCATTCGATAACTAAACTTTTATAGCTAATTACTTTCCCTTCAAGTCGTGCTATATCGACATAAGGAGTGATCACTCTTTTTTGAATAAATCTTTCGCAAAAAGAATATCCTTTATCCAGGTAAATGGCTCCAATAAGGGATTCGAAAATATTACCATGGATATTTTCGCCAAAATGCTGAATAGGAACTTTGCTTTCTACAAATCGAACGAGATTGAGGTCTTTACCCAGTTCATTCAAATGTTCGCGGCTCACAATTTTAGAACGCATTTTGGTAAGGTAACCTTCATCGCCTTTGGGTGCTTTGTTAAACAAATGCGCAGCGATAACAGCACTTAACATTGCATCTCCTAAAAACTCCAAACGTTCGTAATTAATCGGATGTCCCGATTCATCTAATTTGTTGGAGGAGCGATGTGTAAATGCTTTCTTATAAAAATCAATAGAAACGGGCTGAAATCCAAGTATTTTCTGAATAGTGTCAAAAAAAATCCCGTCTTCTTGAGAACGGGATTTTGAAAATATTTTTTTGATAATATTCATATGCAGAAATTAGTCCACTAATTTTTTAAACAATACGCAAGCATTGTGTCCACCAAAACCAAAAGTGTTACTCATGGCAACATTTACGTCTCTTTTTTGAGGTTTGTTTAAGGTAAGATTTAATGAAGGATCAATGTTCTCATCCACTACAGTATGATTAATCGTTGGAGGTACAATTCCGTGTTGCATAGCCAAAATAGAAGCAATTGCTTCAATAGCTCCGGCAGCACCAAGTAAGTGACCTGTCATTGATTTTGTAGAGTTAATATTGATTGTTTTTGCATGATCTCCAAAAACAGCACTAATTGCTTTTAATTCCGCAACGTCTCCAAGAGGAGTAGAAGTTCCGTGTGTGTTGATGTGATCAACATCTTCAGGATTCATTCCGGCATCTCTTAAAGTATTTTTCATTACTGCAATAACTCCAATTCCTTCCGGATGTGGTGCCGTTAAGTGGTAAGCATCAGATGACATACCGCCACCGCCAATTTCACAGTAAATTTTTGCTCCTCTGGCTTTTGCATGTTCGTAATCTTCAAGAACCAATGCTCCTGCTCCTTCTCCTAATACAAAACCATCTCTGGTTGCATCAAAAGGTCTTGAAGCTGTTTCCGGGCTTTCGTTTCTTGTTGATAGGGCGTGCATTGAGCTAAAACCTCCCATGCCGGCAATGGTTACAGCTGCTTCAGAACCACCTGAGATAATAACATCACACATTCCTAAACGAATGTAGTTGAAAGCATCAATTAATGCATTTGCGGAAGAAGCACATGCAGAAACAGTAGTATAATTTGGTCCCATATATCCGTTACGCATCGAAATGTGTGCAGGTGCTATATCGGCAATCATCTTAGGGATAAAAAACGGATTGAATTTTGGTGTTCCGTCTCCTTTAGCATAATACATTACTTCTTCCTGAAAAGTTTCCAGACCTCCAATTCCTGCTCCCCAGATAACACCAACTCTTGTCTTATCTATATTATCATTAGTAAGTCCTGCATCTTTAATAGCTTCATCGCTGGCAGCAACTGCATATTGAGCGAATTTATCTAATCTACGAGATTCTTTACGATCCATAAAATCTTCAATATTGAAGTTTTTTACTTCACAGGCAAATTTCGTTTTATGCTTCTCTGTATCATAATATGTGATAGGAGCGGCTCCGCTAACTCCATTCACAAGTGCATTCCAATATTCCTGGATATTATTCCCGATAGGAGTAAGTGCACCTAATCCTGTTACAACAACTCGCCTTAATGCCATAAATATGTATTTTGTACTTTAAACAAATAAAACCCACGCTTTCTTAAATTGTACTGTTTACTTAAGAGCCATGGGCATTACAATATAAATATATCTTTTTGATTGAAAATCAATCGAAATTTAATTTTGAGAAAAAATAATAACACCCGATCCTTAAAAATTTTGAATTTCAAAAAAACAAATACCAATAACTGGAGTTTGGAATTTCAAAAAACTGGAATTTTTAGAAATCGGGTGCGGTATTATTATTTTTTAGCTTCTTCGATATAAGAAATAGCTTGACCAACAGTAGCAATGTTTTCTGCTTGATCGTCTGGAATTTGAATATCAAATTCTTTTTCGAATTCCATAATAAGCTCAACAGTGTCTAATGAGTCAGCTCCTAAATCATTAGTGAAGCTTGCTTCTGTTACAACTTCGTTTTCGTCAACACCTAATTTGTCTACGATAATCGCTTTTACTCTTGATGCAATGTCTGACATAATCTTTAATTTTAGAATTTAATTTGTTGGCAAAAATAAAAAACTTTATTTTAAAACAACTATTTAGTTTATAAATGTAACACTAATTTATAAAATTAATTTCAAGAAAGACTTTTTAAGACTATTTATTTTCGATTTTTATTCCGTTTTTTGCAGTCTAAAAATTAAGTGGATTATGAAAAAAATCATTGTTTTTGCCTCAGGATCAGGAACTAATGCTGAAAACATTATAAAGTATTTTGCGAAAACCAAAATGGCAAAGGTCGTTTCGGTTTTTACAAATAACGCTTCGGCAAAAGTTATAGAAAGAGCAAAAAATCATCAAATTCCAGTCGAAATCTTCTCCAAAAACGAACTTTTAGAGCGAAATGTATTACAAAAAATACAGGAAATAGGTCCGGATCTGATAGTTCTTGCAGGTTTCTTGTTGAAATTTCCAGAGAACATAATAGAGCAATATCCCGATCAGATCATAAACATACATCCGGCACTTTTACCTAATTATGGAGGCAAAGGAATGTACGGAATGCACATACACAGGGCTGTAGTAGAGAATAAGGAAAAAGAAACCGGAATCTCTATTCATTTTGTAAATGAAAATTATGACGAAGGCGGGATCATTTTTCAGAAAAGTGTAGCCTTAACCGAGGAAGATACTGCGGAAACTGTGGCCGAAAAGATTCATGAACTGGAACAAAAGTATTTTCCTGAAATTATTTCGAGATTATTAGAATCTTAAATATCTAAAATTGTTGGATTTTTAGACATCTTAGATTTTTTTTAATGCTTAATGTGTTTTAGGTTTTTCTAAAATTAATCAAGACTAAAAATCCAGTAGTCAGGTAATCTAACAATCGAATCGTCTAATAATCTAAAATTCTAATATCTAAGAAGTCTAAAAAAGAATGAGTCACGAAGTACATATATATACAGATGGTGCTGCAAAAGGGAATCCCGGAAACGGGGGGTACGGAGTGGTGATGGAATTGGTTGGAACTCCGCATAAGAAAGAATTCTATGAAGGGTTTCGTCTTACTACTAATAACCGAATGGAACTTTTGGCTGTAATTGTTGGGCTTGAAAAGCTAAAAAAGCCCAATATGAAGGTTTTAGTGGTTTCAGATTCTAAATATGTCATTGATTCTGTGGTGAAGAAATGGGTCTTTGGCTGGGAGAAAAAAAACTATGCAGGCAAGAAAAATCCCGATTTATGGAAACGCTTCCTGATTATTTACCGCAAACATCAGGTCGATTTCAAATGGATTAAAGGGCATAACAATCACCCTCAGAACGAACGCTGTGATGAATTGGCCGTTATGGCATCGATGCAGAAAAAACTTTCTGTAGATGTTTATTATGAAACTATTGGTTCAAAATCATAAAAAAGTAAAGCGCCGGAAGTAATAGTTTCCGGCGCTTTTGTTATTATAAGGTATTGCTTGGATAATTTTTTATTCTTTGTCTAAGCTTTTTGCTTTGTTGAATCCAGCAAGCAAGCCAACTCCCGCCATAATAAAAATAATAGACGGATATACTGCTGAATCATCCAGTGAAGTATAGGTTGTAATAATCAGAGCAAGGAAAATTCCAACTCCGCTTCCTATTAATAGAAAAGCAAGATTCAAAACAAATATTTTCCAGGCCGGAACACCTGTTCCGCTTCCTTTTAAAAAGATGCTGGCGTCAATGCCTTTTTCTATAAGTGCTAAACGCTCTCTGTTTCTGGTTGATAATATAAGGTAAATAATCCCGAAGATCATTAGAAACATGCTTATTGGTACTAAAATTTCTGGTCCCATATTTTTTATTGTTTAAATTGATTGATACTCCATAGGACGACAGCTTTAAAATTTAGGTTACAGCTTTTGGTAAAAAAAATCAATTTTTAAAATCCAAATTCCAAAACTTGCTGATTATGAGTTAATTTTGAATGTCGAAACTTTGATAAGGGACTAATAAATATACTCAATAAGCAGATTTTAGATCTTGAAACCTGAAACTTGAAACCTGAAACTTGGAATTAGGAATTTGAGATTAGGAATTTATTTTTTTCGATTTATTTTATAATTCTTGTAACCTGCAACAACAAACAGTCGTCCTATATAATATGAGTACAATACCAGATCAACATTATATCGATAAAATCCTGCAGGGCGATACCAATGCGTTTGCTGTGCTGGTAGACCGTTATAAGAATATGATCTTTACTCTGGCGCATCAAATGGTTAAAAACAGAGAAGAGGCTGAAGAAGTTTCGCAGGATACTTTTATTAAAATTTATAATTCGTTGAGTAAATTTAAAGGAGATTCGAAATTTTCAACCTGGGCCTACAAAGTGGCGTATAATACCTGTTTGGATCGTTTGAAGAAAAATAAAAAAGAAGATCTGAATATTTCAATAGATGAATTTTCGGCACATTTAATTAAAACAATGGACAATGCTTTGAGTGCTTTAGAGGATAAAGAACGAAAGCAAATGATTCAGAACTGTTTGAACTCGTTGCCGGCAGAAGAGAATTTTTTATTGACTTTATTTTATTTCGAAGATCAGAGTTTAGAAGAAATTGGAAAAGTTATGGGAATTACAGGCAATAATGTTAAGGTGAAATTATTCAGAAGCCGACAAAAATTAGCGGTAATTTTAAAAAAGCAATTAGAACTGGAAATAGTATAATGTTATGAAAGAGAGCGACAAAAATATAGAAAATCTTATTGATAAAATGATGAGCGAAACCACTTTAGATTCGCCTTCAATTGATTTTACCTCGAAAATAATGGCTCAGATTCAGCTGGTTGAAAAGAGTGAAGCTAAAGTGTATAAACCTCTGATTTCTAAATCGACCTGGTTTGTGATTGGCTTAGGTTTGATTGCTTTGATGGTTTATGCAGTATTCTTTGATGGAACCGACAATAACCTGGAAATTGGAAAAGCCTATACAGATAAGATTTCGACGCTGTTTTCAGGAATACATTTATCTAAAAATGTTTTATATGCTGTTTTAGTGGTTCCTTTTATGGTGTTGATTCAGGTTGGAGTTTTGAAAAATTATTTTGATAAAAAATATCAGTTATAGATTTTGAATATGAAAAATAGAACAGCAATTTTTAAACAGATAAAAGCAACAAAAACATACAGATATTCTATTTTAATGTTTTTGCTATTAGTTACTAGTTATGCATCGGCATTTTCTTCAAACTTTACTACCAAAGAAATAAAGTTTATTAGTGAAGGAATTTCACTTTCCGGAACTGTTTTTACCCCTGATAACATACAGGCAGCCGTTGTGATTGTTCATGGATCCGGACAAGAAAAAAGAATGATAAATTTTGCCACAATCCTTGCCAACAATGGAATTGCAGTTTTGACCTATGATAAACGCGGAGTAGGAGAATCAGCAGGGGTATATGCCGGACCTGAAGTAGGAACTAATAATGTTGATTTTTCAAATTTGAATCTTTTGTCTTTAGATGCCAGTGCTGCAGTAAATGCTTTAGCGGAACATTTATCCAATAAGCAAATATCTATAGGTTTAATAGGTGGTAGTCAGGCTGGGTGGATAATTCCATTGGCGGCAGAGAAAAATAAGAAAGTTAAATTTATGACAATATTTAGCGGAGCATTGATAACGGTTAAAGAGCAATTGAGATTTCAGTTTTATACTAATGGGGATAAAAAGTTTTGGGATACCCACTCGGAAGAAGATGCAAGAAAGCATATATTGAATGATAAAGACAGGTATGAATTTATAGATACAGATCCGATAGATGTTCTGTCTAAATTATCCATTCCCGGATTATGGATTTTCGGAGGTAAGGACATCCAGGTTCCTGTAAATTTATCGATTGAGCATCTTACTGTTTTAGAACATAAAGGAAAGTTGTACGGATATAAATTGTTTCCAAATTTGGGTCACAATACAGCATTTTCGGACTCTGAAGAGCCTATGAAAGATGCTGTCAACTGGATTAAAAATACAAGCGAGCGAAAGAATCGCAAGTAAAAAAAAGAGAAGCGCATGAGTGCTAATTCCTGCTAAGACAGATTGAGGATCGTCTAATTTATTCCGAATTCAAAAAAATATCTTTATTAAAAAAAAGAAGATAGGGTATGTGATGTGAAATAATTAAAGTTATTCTTAAAAAAGTTGCATCTCAAATCTGAAAAATCATTTTTAATATGTTCATTTACAATAGCTTTACTCTTGAATCGGGGCTGTTTTTTTATGAAAATTTTGAGAAGCTAAACCGTTGCAATATTGTAACTTATGAAGTATCTTTGCACCCTAATTCGAAATTCATAAAATGAATAAATTATTGATTGTTGGAACGGTTGCTTTCGACGCGATTGAAACTCCTTTCGGAAAAACAGATAAAATATTAGGTGGTGCTGCGACTTACATTGGTTTATCAGCATCTTTTTTCAACCTGCAATCGGCTATTGTTTCTGTAGTTGGAGACGATTTCCCTCAAGAACATTTGGATTTACTGACTTCAAAAAATATTGATATCTCAGGTATCGAAATTGTAAAAGGCGGTAAAACATTTTTCTGGAGCGGTTTGTACCACAATGATCTAAATTCCAGAGATACTTTAGTGACAGAACTTAATGTATTGGCTGATTTCCAGCCAAAAGTTCCTCAAAACTATAAAGATGCCGATGTGGTGATGTTAGGAAACTTACACCCATTAGTACAAAGCAGTGTTTTGGATCAGTTAGAGAAAAAACCAAAATTAGTAGTTTTAGATACTATGAACTTCTGGATGGACTGTGCTTTACCTGAATTATTAGACGTGATCAAACGTGTTGACGTAATCACTATCAATGATGAAGAGGCAAGACAGCTTTCAGGAGAATATTCCTTAGTAAAAGCGGCAGCCAAAATTCAGGAATTAGGACCTAAATATGTGGTGATTAAAAAAGGTGAGCATGGTGCACTTTTATTCCACAACAGAGAAGTATTCTTTGCTCCGGCATTACCATTAGAAGATGTTTTTGATCCAACAGGAGCAGGAGACACTTTCGCAGGTGGTTTTTCAGGATTCATTGCACAAAGTGAAAACATTTCGTTTGGCAATATGAAAAATGCGATAATCTACGGTTCAAATTTAGCTTCATTCTGTGTAGAGAAATTTGGAACAGAAAGGATGGAAAGCTTAAGCAAAGCTGAAGTAGCGATTCGATTACAACAGTTTAAGTCGTTAACTCAGTTTGACATAGAAATATAATGCCCAAAAGCCTCGAATAATAACGGGGCTTTTTTTATTACGTTTATACACACAACTTACAACAACACAAAATACACAACACAATGAGCGACGCTTTAAAACACGAATGTGGTATAGCTTTGGTTAGACTTCTTAAACCGCTTGAATATTACAAAGAAAAATACGGAACAGCTTTTTACGGGATACAGAAAATGTACCTGATGATGGAAAAGCAGCACAACCGTGGACAGGACGGAGCCGGTTTTGCCAGCATTAAATTAGATGTGGCTCCCGGTGAACGTTATATCAGCAGAGTTCGTTCCAATCATTCACAGCCCATTCAGGATGTTTTCAAGCAAATCAATGAGCGTATTAATGAAGAGATGAGTTCTCATCCGGAATATGCAGAGGATGTTGCCAAACAAAAAGCAAATATACCTTATATAGGAGAATTGTTTCTGGGACATGTTCGCTACGGAACTTTTGGAAAGAATAGTATTGAAAGTGTACATCCATTCCTGCGCCAAAGCAACTGGATGCACCGTAATCTAATTTTGGCAGGTAACTTCAACATGACCAATGTTAAGGAGCTTTTTGAGAACTTAGTAGAATTAGGCCAGCATCCAAAAGAAATGGCGGATACTGTTACTGTAATGGAGAAAATTGGACACTTCTTAGACAAAGAGGTGATGCAGCTTTATCAGGATTGCAAACTCGAAGGGTATTCTAAGAGAGAGGCTTCTCCGGTAATTGCAGAGCGATTGGATATTGCAAAAATTTTAACCCGCTCTGCTAAAAACTTAGATGGAGGATATGCAATGGCCGGATTATTAGGCCATGGTGATGCTTTTGTTTTTAGAGATCCTGCAGGAATTCGTCCGGCATATTACTATCAGGATGATGAAGTAGTAGTTGTAGCTTCTGAAAGACCGGTTATTCAAACCGTATTTAATGTCCCTTTTGAAAGTGTACAGGAAATTGAACCCGGAAATGCTTTGATTATTAAGAAAAGCGGAAAAGTTTCTATGAATCAAATCTTAGAGCCAACTGTTAAAAAAGCATGTTCATTCGAAAGAATCTATTTCTCAAGAGGAAGTGATGCTGAAATTTATCAGGAGCGTAAAAATTTAGGAAAATTAATTTTGCCTGCTGTTCTGGAGTCAATTGACAGTGATACAGATAATACGGTATTCTCTTATATTCCGAATACTGCAGAAACCTCATTTTACGGTTTAGTTGAAGCTGCTCAGGATTTTTTAAATCAAAGAAAAAACAATTATATTTTAGCCAACAGAAATACACTTACTGCTGAAACTTTACAGGAATTATTGGCTGTAAAGATTCGTACAGAGAAAGTGGCGATCAAAGATGCTAAACTAAGAACCTTTATTACAGAAGACAGTAGTCGTGATGATTTAGTGGCTCATGTTTATGATGTTACTTACGGAGTAATTAAGCCAACAGATAATCTGGTTATTATAGATGACAGTATTGTTCGTGGTACTACTTTAAAGATGAGTATCATAAAAATGATGGATCGTTTGAAGCCTAAACGTATCGTAATTGTTTCGTCGGCACCACAAATTCGTTATCCTGATTGTTACGGAATCGATATGGCGAAGCTGGAAGGTCTTGTGGCTTTTAGAGCAGCTCTGGCTTTATTGAAAGAACGAAATTTATATCATATTGTTGACGAGGTTTATGCGAAGTGTAAAGCTCAGGAGAATTATGTAGATACTGATGTTGTAAACTACGTTACGGCAATTTACGATCAGTTTACTCCTGAAGAAATTTCAGATAAAATAGCAGAGATGTTAAGTTCACCTGAAATTAACGCTGAAGTAAAAATCATTTTCCAAAAAGTAGAAGATTTGCATATTGCTTGTCCGAAAAATTTAGGAGACTGGTACTTTACAGGAGATTATCCGACTCCTGGAGGGAACCGTGTGGTTAACAGAGCATTCATGAATTTTTACGAAGGAAAAGACGCGAGAGCGTATTAATAAAATACTAACAAAAGGTTAAATTGTGCAGTTCATCGATTTTTTTTGCCGTTCGTCTTATTTGTTTGGTGAAATTGGAAAGCTACAATACTTTTGAAATACCATAACATTAGTAGGTTAAGTTTATGGTAGATTTGGGGCAAAAAGGGTGGAAGTAATTCCACCTTTTTTATTGGAATAAACTCAAGTATTTCTAAAGTAACACTTTACATTCACTTTATCGGATATATTTGCCATTCGTCTAGAAAGTTTTTTTCATTCGAATAGCTGCCATACCTTTACAGTACCATAACATTAGTAGGTTAAGTTTATGGTAGATTTGGGGCAAAAAAGGTGGAAGTGATTCCGCCTTTTTTATTGGATTAAAGTCTGGGAATTCTTCCAGGATCTTAAGCGATTTCTTCTGTTTAAAAAGGTGTAGGGTTTTAACAATTGGACAAGTACACTCTAAAATTGATTCTACTCAGAATTAAGTCAAACCATAAAACTGGTTAGTTTTCACATATTTCATTTTTTGTAATTTTTTTATTGCTGTTTCTGGGAGTATATTAGGGCTCAATTAGAAACGAAAAGCTTCTTGTGTAAATAATAAAAAGAATAAGATCAGCTCGAAAAAAATGAATCAGAAACTTAATAGATCTTCAGCGGCTGATAACACAAATTCAAATAATGTAATGTTAAAAGAAAAAAGTGTAGCCAGGCATTTACTTGTGCGAATTATAATTTTGGTCATTATTGCAGGAGGACCATTTCTGCTATTGTCACTTCTTAATTTGAGTAAAAGAAATGAGTTTGAATTTCTGTTGCTTAGTATATTTGCTCCGATGATATGGTTTGCATTTATGTTTGCTGAAACCATAGCTTTGCAAATAAAGAAAGAGGAAGAATTGCGTAATATTAATTTGATATTATTTTTTATGGCACTGCTGATCTACATGCTGGTTATATCCAGTATTATGTAAATTGAAGTGTTCAACGGAAAATTAAATGATAAAAAAAGACGAATAACCGTTGGGTCATTCGTCTTTTCTCTTTATTCTGTACTCTATTTTCGACTATTTCTCTAAAGCAAATCTTCTTGCAACTTCTGTCCAGTTGATTACGTTGAAGAAAGCTTCGATATAATCAGGTCTTCTGTTTTGGTAGTTTAGGTAATAAGCGTGCTCCCAAACGTCCATTCCTAAGATTGGAGTTCCACCACAGCCAACTTCCGGCATTAATGGATTGTCTTGATTTGGAGTTCCGCAAACGTCTAATTTTCCACCTTTTTGTACGCATAACCAAGCCCATCCTGAACCAAATTGTGTAGCACCGGCTTTAGCAAATTTTGCTTTAAATTCTTCAAAAGTTCCAAAAGAAGCTTCGATAGCAGCAAGTAAATCTCCTGTTGGTAATCCACCGCCATTTGGAGACATTACAGTCCAGAATAAGTTGTGGTTGTAAAAACCTCCACCATTGTTACGAACTGCTGCGTTTGATTTATCTAGGTTGATTAAGATGTTTTCGATAGTTTTACCTTCTAAATCTGTTCCGGCGATCGCTGCGTTAAGATTTGTAGTGTAAGCATTATGATGTTTTGAATGGTGAATTTCCATTGTACGGGCATCAATATGTGGTTCTAATGCATCATATGCATAAGGTAATTGAGGTAATTCAAAAGCCATGATATTATGATTTTATGATTTATAATTATTTATTCCAAATTTAGACATTTAACTTTGGAATAGAAAATACTATTTTGTTATTATTCTATTTGATTAATTGATGATTCGCTTTTTAGAATCTTAACTGCTTGCGGTTCTTTATTTTCCGTTGAAAGTAGTCATGGTATTTTCTAAACCGGCGGTGCCAAAAGATTTAATGATCTCTGAGGCGACTTCTAAACGTTCCGGTAATTTTGCTTTTTCTTCTTCGTCCCATTCTCCTAAAACATAATCTACCTGTTGTCCTTTTTTGAACTGATCGCTGATCCCAAATCTAAAACGGGTATATTGTTGTGTGTTTAGGATTAAATTGATGTTTTTAAGTCCGTTGTGTCCCCCGTCGCTGCCTTTTGGTTTGATTCGGATAGTTCCGAAAGAAAGGTTTAGGTCGTCAGTAATTACCAAGATGTTTTCTAATGGAATGTTTTCTTTGTCCATCCAGTACTTTACGGCTTTACCGCTCAGGTTCATATAGGTGTTTGGTTTGAGCAGAAAAAAGGTTCTTCCTTTAAATTTATATTCGGCCAAAGCGCCCAGTTTTACGGTTTCGAAAGAAAGGCTTTCTTTTTTTGCTAAAAAATCAAGTACTTTAAAGCCTATGTTGTGTCGTGTATTTACGTATTCGGCACCAATATTGCCTAATCCAACGATTAAATATTTTTTCATATAATCAGTGTTCTCTTCTTTTTGTGTTGATGAAAACAGTTTTGTCATCCATTTTATCATTTGGCAAAAGTAAGGTTAATTAGGGAATTAGAAAATGAGTCGATTGAATAATTAGGTAATTTGGGGATGGGGCGATTAGATAATTAGATAATTAGGAAATGAGATAATGTTTTAAATACAGTTTCAATAGTGGCTGTACTTCCGCCGGGGGAGCTTAGAATCTCAGAACCTTAGCGACTCAGTATCTTAGTGCCTCAGCAGCTCAAAAAAAAAGCACCAACCTTTCGATTGATGCTTTGTATTTTGAATTGAAAAAAATTATTTTTTCTTTCCTTTTGCAGGAGCTTTTGCAGCTTTTGCAGCCTCTTGAGCAGCTTTCATAGCAGCACGAGAGATTCTTACCTGACAAACTACAGTGTTGTCCGGGTGCATAATTTTGTATTCCGGAGAACCAACTTTAGTAACGTATAATTTGTTACCCATTTCAAGTGGAGTAATGTCAGCTTCAACAAAATCAGGAAGATTTTTAGGTAAAGCTTTAACTTTTAGTTTACGTTGGTTCAAACGTAAAACACCTCCCGCAAGAACACCTTTAGATGTACCAACGATTTTTACAGGAACTTCCATTGTGATTTCTTTATCATCAAATAATTGGAAGAAATCAATGTGTAAAATTCTGTCAGTCACAGGGTGAACCTGGATGTCTTGTAGAATTGCTGTAAATGATTTTCCTTTTCCAAGCTCAATCACAACTGTGTGTGCGTTTGGAGTGTAAACCAAGTTTTTGAACGCTGCAGCGTCTGCTGAGAAGTGTACTGCCTGATTTCCTCCGTATAACACGCAAGGAACCGCTCCAGCATTACGTAAGGCTTTAGTTGACACTTTGCCCACGCTTTCTCTTTCTGATCCTTTAATTGTAATCGATTTCATTGTAAAAAAAATATAGTTATTAATAAATATTCTTCATTTGCTGTAAGCTTTAGGCTGTAGGCCTTAGGCTTTTTTTGTAATTGTCAGATAGCTTACGGCTTAAAGCCTAAAGCGTATTGCTTTTTACATGATGAATTTTCCACTGATGGAATTGTTGTGGTGCACCATGTGCATAACTTCAGCAAAAAGAGGTGCACAACTCACGACTTTTATTTTCTTTGATTCTCTCTTTAAAGGAATAGAATCGGTAACGATTAACTCACTTAATTTAGAGTTTTCAATTTTTTCGTAGGCCTCACCTGATAAAATGGCGTGTGTACAAATTGCTCTAACGCTTAATGCTCCTTTTTCGATCATTAAATCTGCAGCTTTAGCTAATGTTCCGCCAGTATCGATCATGTCGTCTACTAATATTACGTTACGGCCTTTTACTTCACCAATTAGTTCCATAGTGTCGATAACGTTGGCTGCTTTTCTTTGTTTGTAACAGATTACTACATCTGATTCTAAAAACTTAGAGTAAGCATATGCTCTTTTTGAACCTCCCATATCCGGAGATGCAATAGTTAGATTTTCTAACTTTAAACTTTCTACGTACGGTAAAAAGATTGTAGATGCAAATAAATGATCTACCGGTTTTTCGAAAAACCCCTGGATCTGATCTGCGTGCAAATCCATTGTCATTACTCTTGTCGCTCCGGCAGCATCTAATAAATTAGCTACTAATTTTGCTCCAATCGGAACTCTTGGTTTGTCTTTTCTGTCTTGTCTTGCCCAACCAAAATAAGGCATGACAGCTGTAATGTGTCTTGCTGATGCACGTTTTGCTGCATCAATCATGAGTAACAATTCCATCAAATTATCAGCAGTTGGAAAAGTTGAACACACGATAAAAACACGTAATCCTCTTATTGATTCTTCATACGATGGCTGAAATTCTCCATCACTATACTTCGACATCGTTACTTTCCCTAACGGAATTCCGTACTGTTCTGCAATTTTTTCTGCAAGATAGACACTTTGTGAACAAGCAAAAATTTTAGCTTCTGGTTCTAGGTGCGACATTTAATTTGTTGTTTTGTAGTTAGTTGTGTGTGCTTCGTTTTAACGAGGTGCAAATTTAGAAAATTTATTGGACACTGAAAGGAAAAAATTAAGTATTTTTATTAGAATTTTTAAATTTATTTTTTACATTTGCACCGTGTTAAAGGAATAAGCACAGTTATGACATCATAATGAACTTATTCTATTGCGTTGAAATAATCAAATTTTGATTGTTTTTTCGTCTGCTAAGCCCGGATGGCGGAATTGGTAGACGCGCTGGTCTCAAACACCTGTGGGAAACCGTGCCGGTTCGACTCCGGCTCCGGGTACTTAAAGCCTCTTCTGTTTAGAAGGGGCTTTTTTTTTGTGTCCAAATGTAATGCTTTCTTGGGTTGGTTGTAAATGGTGTGGGTGTATGGTGTTTTTTAATCATGCGGGGTACAGGGGCTGATGTAAAGTGTTTTGGTTTGGTGGTGAAATCAGATTGACAAAAAAATCGTGTAATCTGCAAAAAAAAATCGCGAACAGTAAAGTTTATGTGACTACTGGTTTTCTTCTTAAATTTCAAATTTCTAAAGTTGGATTTGTTTTCTGTGAAAAGAAATTTTTCTCTGGTTTTAATGTTGGTCTAATGAAAAGATAAGTTGGTGCTTTTTTGAGGTGTCGGGTTTGTCGGGATTTAAAGCTGTCCAGGGAAGGGTGTGTATTTTGTTTAGGGGGTAATATAAAACTTACTAACTTTATGCGGTAAACAATAATCGGGTTATAAAAATGGAAAAAATAGAACATATCAATTATATTAAAGCGCCTGTTGCGGAAGTTTATAAGGTGTTGACGACGCAGGAAGGTCTGGCTGCTGTCTGGACAGAAGAGTTAGTTGTCGAGCCGGAAGTAGGTTTTGTAAATGAGTTTGGTTTCGGGGATGAGGATGTGACAAAAATGAAGGTGATAGAACTGTCTCCTGATAAAAGGATATTGTGGGAGTGTGTGGGTTCAGATCCGGAATGGATAGGAACGGGTATTTCGTTTGATTTGACGGAGAAGAATAGTGTGACGGCAGTTGTTCTGAAGCATTTTGACTGGCGAGAGCTGACGGAGTTTTATCGTTGGTGTAATTACAACTGGGCGATGTTTCTTTTGAGTCTTAAAAGTTATTGTGAAGAGGGTGAGGGTACGCCTTATCAAAAGCGAAAGTTTTAGATTGTGATTCGGATATTGAATGAAATAAAAGAATAAAAAAAACCACTTACGTTTGTAAGTGGTTTTTAGTAAGCTCCCCCTCTTGGGCTCGAACCAAGGACCCTCTGATTAACAGTCAGATGCTCTAACCAACTGAGCTAAGGAGGAATCACCTTAAAGGTAAATATGTTTGCTAAAAAGTTGCTCCCCCTCTTGGGCTCGAACCAAGGACCCTCTGATTAACAGTCAGATGCTCTAACCAACTGAGCTAAGGAGGAAGTTGCTGTTCTTTTTAGCGAGTGCAAATATAAGACGTTTTTTAGTTTCTCAAAAATATTTTTGCACTTTTTATTGATTTTTTTTTCTATTTCACAATTGCCTTATAAATGTCGTTCCCATTAGCAAATAAAAGCAGTGCTATAAGTAAAACGAAACCAACCATTTGGGCATTTTCAAGGAATTTATCGCTCGGTTTTCTGCCACTGATTATTTCGTATAATAAAAACATTACATGACCACCATCAAGAGCAGGAATTGGCAATAAATTCATTACTCCAAGCATAATTGATAATAAAGCAGTGATCGACCAGAAGGTTTCCCAGCTCCAGCTACTTGGAAAAATGTTGAAAATAGCCGCAAAACCACCCACTTGTTTGTAAGCTTTCGTTTCAGGATTGAAAATCATTTTAAGCTGTTTTCCGTAACCTACTAATTGATCTTTACCTTTTGTAAGTCCAACCGGAATTGATTCTAAGAAAGTGTAGTTTTTGGTACTCACTTTATAGTATCCTAATTTTTCTAAGGATTCGATATTTAAACCACCAACGCCAACACCCAATTTTCCGGCTGCCGATACTTTAACGGTAACGGGTACTTTTTTCAGATCACGTAAAACAACTGCAGGAATCGTTTTGCCTTTGTTTTCTACTAAAATAGATTTTACCTGATCGTAATATCTTGCATCCTGACCATTAAGACTAACAATTAAATCTTTTGGTTTTAAGGCTGTATTTCCGGATTCTTCTGTAATGCTTGCTACGGCAAAAGGAATTCTCATATCTACAAGTGGAGCTTTTTCCTGCTTTGACAACTGATCTACAAAGTCAGTTGGCATTTTGATCGTTTGTTGCTGTCCATTTCTTTCGATTAGGACTTCTTTAGCCATGATAATTTTCATGTTGATATCATTATCGAAATTTTCGATTTTTTGTCCGTCAACAGCCAGGAATTTATCTCCGGTTTTAAACCCTGCTTTTAGCATTACAGGATGTTCAACCAAAACACCATCTTTCAGATCTGCATTGGCTACATAGGTATCACCATAAGCAAATGCCATTCCAATATAAATAATAAAGGCCAGGATAAAGTTTACCGTAACACCGCCCAGCATAATAATTAAACGCTGCCATGCCGGTTTAGAACGGAATTCCCAAGGTTGCGGAGGCAAAGCCATTTGTTCTTTGTCCATGCTTTCGTCGATCATTCCCGAGATCTTTACATAACCTCCAAGTGGTAACCAACCGATTCCGTATTCAGTTTCGCCAATTTTCTTTTTTAATAGAGAATATTTAACATCAAAAAATAAGTAGAATTTTTCGACTCTGGTTTTAAATAATTTAGCGGGAATAAAATGCCCTAATTCATGAAGAATAATAAGTAAAGATAAACTCAATAGAAATTGAGAGAGTTTGATAACTATATCCATTTTGTATTTTTAGTTCGTATTTAACGCACAAAAGTAACGTTTCTATTTTAATTTGATAGTGCAATATAATACATAAGGTTTTAAATGTTTGTTAATTAATAAACATTTGGATTTTTACTTTTAAGCAGATACCGTAACTTTACTTTTTTAGAGTACCGTCATAGCCAACAGGCGGTTCAGAACAATTAAAAGTTACGATATGACCTCATTATTATTTACTCCCTTAACCATAAAAAAGATCACTTTAAAAAACAGAATTGTTATCTCGCCTATGTGTCAGTATTCGGCCGTTGATGGATTTGCAAACGATTGGCATTTGGTTCATCTGGGCAGTCGTGCCAGTGGCGGGGTAGGTTTAATCATTCAGGAAGCCACAGCAGTTTCTCCTGAGGCAAGAATTTCTCCTTCCGATTTAGGTTTGTGGAAAGACGAACATATTGAAAAATTAAAAACAATCAACCAATTTATTGTTTCTCAAAATGCTATACCCGGGATTCAATTGGCACATGCCGGACGAAAAGCAAGTGTCTCTGTTCCTTGGGAGGGTAATAAAAAATTAGATATTGGACAAGGTGGATGGCAGACTGTTTCGGCAAGTGCGATTCCGTATCATGATGCTGAGCCTTTTCTTCCGGAAGCATTAGATAAAAAAGGCATTCAAAAAGTAATTTCAGATTTTAAAGCCGCAACAAAAAGAGCTGTTAAAGCAGGTTTTCAGGTTATGGAAATTCATGGAGCACACGGCTATTTGCTGCATCAGTTTTTATCGCCTTTAACAAACGTCAGAAATGATGAATATGGTGGAAGTTTCGAAAACAGAATTCGCCTTACCTTAGAAATTGTTGAAGCCGTACAATCAGAGTGGCCGTCTGATTTGCCTTTGTTCGTTCGAATTTCGGCTACTGATTGGGCAGAAGGAGGATGGGATCCGGAAGAATCCGTAAAACTTTCCATAATCTTAAAAGAGAAAGGGGTGGATTTAATTGATACTTCGTCAGGCGGATTAGTTTCGCATCAGCAAATTCCTTTGCAGCCCAACTATCAGGTTCCTTTCGCTGCCAAAATTAAAAAAGAAGCTTCTATTTTAACGGGGGCGGTCGGTTTAATAACAGAAGCTAAACAAGCCGAAGAAATTTTGAAGAACGGTCAGGCCGATGTGATTTTATTCGCCAGAGAATCGCTCAGAAATCCGAATTTGCCTTTAGATTTTGCTAAAGAATTAAATGACGATATTCAGTGGCCAAAACAATACGAAAGAGCGAAACTTTAATATTTTATTGCCACAAATTCACGAATTTATACAAATCGTTTGTGTTTAAAAACTTAACATAATTCGTGAATTACTTCGTCCGTTCGCTATTGCTCGGGTCGTGACTAATAAATTAAAACAAAACCAATGCAAAAAATAAAAACAGCACTACTATCATACGGAATGTCGGGGAAGGTGTTCCATGCTCCATTTTTAAATATACACCCGGGGTTTGAGTTATTAGGGGCCTGGGAAAGAAGTAAAAAACTCATTCAGGAAGATTATCCGGCGGTAAAAAGTTATGCTTCGCTCGAGGATTTATTGGCTGATGATGTCGATTTGGTGATCGTAAATACGCCAGTGGGAACGCATTATGAATATGCGAAACAAGTGCTTTTAAGTGGTAAACATGCCGTAGTCGAAAAAGCGTTTACCACGACAGTAGCCGAAGCTCAGGAACTGGCTGCAATAGCAAAAGAAAAAGGATTAAAATTAGCCGTTTTTCAAAACAGAAGATGGGACAGTGATTTCAAAACAGTTCAAAAAATAATTAATGACGGAGTTTTAGGCGATCTGGTTGAAGCCGAGTTTCATTTTGACAGATACAATCCGTTATTAAGTCCTAAAGCACATAAAGAAACTTTAAATGATGGTGCAGGAATCCTGAAAGATTTGGGGCCGCATTTAATCGATCAGGCCGTTTGTTTGTTCGGTTCTCCAAATGCAGTTTTTGGAGATATTCGTTATACCAGAGCAGCTACTTTGGTGGATGACTGGATCGATTTACTGCTGATTTACGAAAATTTCAGAGTCCGTTTAAAAGCCGGTTTTTTTGTGAGAGAAGCCAATCCCGCTTATGCGATTCACGGTAAAAAAGGATCATTTTTAAAACCTCGTGGAGACGTTCAGGAAGATGATTTAAAATTAGGTAAAAAACCAAATCTGGAATTCTGGGGAACAGAATCAGAAACCTTACAAGGGCTTTTACACACTGAAATTAAGGGAGAAGTAATCAGGGAAAAAATCCCAACGCTTCAGGGGAATTATTTTTCCTTTTTTGATGGAGTTTATGAGGCTATTGTAAAGGATGAAAAAGAACCGGTTACAGCACAGGACGGAGTAAAAGTAATGCAGATTATCGAAGCAGCAATCGCAAGCAATGCACAGAAAAAAGTAATTAACTTGTAGTGAAGCTGCCCACAGATTTGACGAATAAAACAGACTGTCACAGATTTTTTATTTTTTAAACTTTGAAAAAAAAGAATCATAACCTATAAAGTAAAACAATTAGAATTAGTAAACGACAAAAAACCTTTGCCCCTTTGCCCCTCAGTACCTTTGCTTCTCAAAAATTTATAAACATACAACGTTGTAAATGGAGTAACAGTTAGGTTTTATAGGCCATAAAGCAGCTTTTTAGTACTTTTATAGAGTTAAATTCAAAACGCATTATTTTGATCGACTTCAATCCATTAGCATTATTCCAAACCAAAGGAAAAATTAAGAAAGCTTACAGAGAAGCTAAAATCTCCTATTTGAACCGAATTCGTTTTGCAGTTGGGATGTTTTATTTTGGAATGGGTTTAAGTTTTGCGACCTGGGCAAGCAGGATTCCTGACATTAAAACAGCATTGCATTTAACCGAAGGTGATCTTGGTTCTATTCTTTTTGCTTTGCCGATGGGGCAATTATTAATTATGCCATTTTCAGGTAAGATGGTTACAAAATTTGGCAGTCATCGAATTTTGATTCTTTCTTTAATCATGTATGTTTTGTGTCTGACTAATTTAGGTTTGGCTACTTCAGCCTTACAATTGTCATTAGGATTATTTTTGTTCGGATTGTTTGGAAATCTGGCTAATATTGCAGTCAATACACAAGGTGTTTATACGGAAGTTCTTTTTAAAAAAACAATCATGTCGTCTTTTCACGGCATGTGGAGTTTTGCCGGATTTACCGGAGCTTTAGTAGGGTTGGGAATGCTGGCTTTAAAGTTAAGTCCTCTTCATCACTTCCTGATCGTGGCAGGAATTGTATTAATAATGATTGCTTTTAACTTTAAGTTTTTAATTAAAGCCAAAGAAAAAATCAAAGCTAAGAGCGAGAAAAAGAAACTATTTGTAAAACCGGACAGCACTTTAATCTGGCTTGGAGTGATTGGATTTTGCAGCATGGCAAGCGAAGGCGTAATGTTTGACTGGAGCGGAGTATACTTTAAAGATATCGTAAAAGCACCTGGCCCGTTGGTGATTTTAGGATACACCTCCTTTATGATTATGATGGCAAGCGGACGTTTTCTGGGAGATGGTCTGATCAATAAATTTGGACGTGAACGCGTCATGCAAATTAGCGGAGTGATGATTTCTGCCGGACTTTTTACAGCCGTTTTTCTTCCTTATCTGATACCTTGTACTATCGCTTTTATGGCAGTTGGTTTAGGAGTTGCCACTATCGTTCCTACCGTTTATAGTCTGGCAGGGAAAAATCCGACAGTGCCACCCGGAGAAGCTTTAACTATTGTTTCGAGTGTAAGTTTTCTGGGGTTTTTAATGGGACCACCGGTTATCGGACATATAGCTGAAACTTTCGGGCTTCAGTTTTCATTCGCTTTTATTGGAATTTTCGGAGTCCTGATTGCTTTTATGGTCTCCAAAATTAGAATAGCCTCTTAGTTTGTACGTTAAAAAAAGACGAAGGGTTATTTTTGTGCCAAGTTTCATTTAGTAAGAAAATACTTCATCATTGTTTTTTGTTTATATTTGAATCCTGAAACTAAATAATGAGTATTAGCTTATTATTTTTTATCTCTCCCAAAAACCAATTTTATCTTTTGATGTAAGAGATTGGATGTTTTTGTTTTTAAAACATTCAATCCTAAAACTAAAATTATAAAAGTAAATTGGGGTTTTCATGACAAAAAAAGGAACGTTATTATTTGTTTTATTGCCTATTAGTCTTCTGTTTGCACAAGAACACACCACTTTTTCAGGAACTATAGTTGACTCAAAGACTCTAAATCCATTGGAAAATATTGTGTTAAACATTCAAAATTCTTCCATAACACAATTAACTGATGCAAAGGGAAAGTTTGAATTACACTCTGCTATAAAGGGAGACCAATTATTATGGATACACAGTCAGGGCTATAAAGATCTTCTCTTAAAAATACAATCAAACCCGGGGCAAAAGGTTGAACTGGGTATTTTACCGTTAGAATATAATTATTCAGAAGAGACACCGGCAGCACTAATCACTTTGTTAGACAGCGATTTTTCAGATGATAACAGTTCATCGGAAATGACTTCGGGTCTTTTGCAATCTTCAAGAGATGCTTTTATGCAGGCTTCAGCTTTCAATTGGGGGCAGGCCCGATTTAGGGTTCGGGGTCTGGACAGTGAAAATGGCGTAATGATGCTTAACGGTATGGTCATGAATAAAATTTACGACGGAAGACCACAATGGAGCAATTGGGGAGGCTTGAACAATGTATTGCGAAATCAGGAATTTTCAGTTGGGGCTGCCGCTTCAAATTATACTTTCGGAGGAGTTTTAGGAACCCAGCAAATAAATACACGTGCTTCATTGTACAGAAAAAACAGTCAGCTTTCTTTTTCAGGAAGCAATACGATCTACAATTGGCGGGCTATTGCGACTTATGCCTCCGGAATGAATGCTTCCGGTTGGGCTTATGTACTTTCAGCAGGAAAACGCTGGTCGGATGAAGGTTATTTTGAAGGAACAAATTTCGATGCAGAATCTTTTTTTATTAGTGTAGAAAAGAAACTGAACGATAAGCATTCATTGAACTTTACAGGATTTTATACGCCAAATTCAAGAGGAAAAAATTCAGCAAATACAAATGAAGTTATCCAATTAACCAGTGAGAAATACAATTCTTATTGGGGATTTCAAAATGGGAAAAAGAGAAATGCGAGAGTAAAAAGAGTCGAAGAACCGGTATTGATGCTAAATCATTATTACAAAATAAATGAGAAAACAAATCTGAATTCCGGTCTAATGTATCAATTCGGTCAGGTAGGAAACAGTACTATTGACTATCAAAATGCTGCGAGTCCCGATCCGGTGTATTATCAAAAACTGCCCAGTTATTATACCTCAATCTATGGAAAAGACAAAGGGGAGTTTTCAGGAGATTTCACCCCCGATTATATAAGTGCTGAAAAAGCAAAAACAAATTTTCTCGAAAACCGTCAGATCAATTGGGCTGAATTATATCGTGCCAATCAGAAACCAATTTTAAATTCTGATGGAACAATTAATGGATTTGAGCCTGCACAAAGTCACTATGTTTTATATGAAGACCGGACAGATGATAAAACTTTTGGTGCAAATTCAAACTTAAATGTACAGGTAACAGAGAATACTGCTTTTGATGGAGGAATTGCTTTTAGAAAATTAAAATCACATCAGTTTCAATATCTTTTAGATTTGCTGGGAGGGCAATATTTTGAAGACATTGATGAGTTTTATCAAGGTAATCCCGCACAGTCTGATTTACAAAACCCGAATCGTCAGGTAAAAGAAGGAGATGTTTATGGTTACAATTACAATCTTCTAGCAACTACAATTGATGCTTTCACACAGTTTAAATTCAGTTATAAAAAAATAGATTTTTATTTAGGTCAGTATTATTCGGTTTCCAATTACCAGAGAGAAGGATTGTATCAGAACGGAATTTATCCAACATCATCACTAGGAAAAAGCAAAGATGTAAATTTTGAAAATTTTGGTTTTAAAGGTGGCCTGACCTATAAAATTTCAGGAAAACAATGGATGTTTCTTAACGGAATGCATCTAAGCAGAGCACCATCCATACGAAATACATTTTTAAATTCCAGACTGAATAATTCGATAGTCGACGGAATTGAAAATGAAAGTATAAGCAGCGCAGAAGGAAACTATGTTTTTCGTTCTCCTAATTTTAAAATTCGCTCTACATTTTATTATTTATTGATTAAAAATACAACCCGAACTTCCTTTTTCTTCGCTGAAGGAATTTTTGATCAGGGTGCCGCTTACAACAATACAGATGCATTTGTTAGTCAGACTTTGACTCATCTGGATAAGAAAAATTGGGGTATGGAATTTAGTCTTGAATGGCAAATTTCGTCTACGTTAAAAGCAACTTCATCTGTGGCGTATGGTAATTATGTCTACAGCAGTAATCCTAATGTATCAATAACTAACGATGCAAATGTGGCAGAAGGCGGTACTCAGACCACTTTTGATTTTGGAAAATCATATCTTAAAAACTACAAACAGCCGGGTATGCCTCAACAAGCATATTCCATTGGATTAGAATACAGAGATCCTAAATTTTGGTGGCTGGGAGCGAATATTAATTATTTGTCTGACACTTATATTGATGTTTCGCCAATTGCTAGAACCAATCGGTTTTATGTAAACGCTGTGAATGGTCACGTCTTCCCGGAAGCGACTGAAGAACGGACAGCTGCTTTGCTCAAACAGGAAAAATTTGATCCCATTTCATTATTAAATATTGCAGGAGGGAAGTCCTGGCGTATCGCTCACAAGTATATAGGTGCTTTCTGGAGTGTTAATAATGTTCTGAATGTTATGTACAAAACTGGTGGTTTCGAACAAGCCCGAAATGCCAATTTTAGAGCTCTCAATCAGGATGTTTCCAGCGGAACACCCTCATTTGGTTCTAAATATTATTATGGATATGGAAGAACTTATTTTGTGAACCTTACCATGAGTTTGTAAAATTTTAAAACCAATTTGAAATGAAAAATAGATTCTTACTTTTCGGTTATGCATTCTTGTTGCCGATGATTTATAGCTGTAATAATGAAATTGAAATTCCAAAATTGGAATGTACACAACCGAGTTTAGTTATTAATCAGAAGGTTCAGAAAGTTAAAGATTTTTCAGGACCCGTTCCGAAACAATATGGCTACGATGATACTATTGAGGCTTACGTAGTGTCAAGCGATGAGGGAGGAAATTTCTTTAAGATACTTTTCCTGCAAACTATCGCAACTGATGAAACACCGGCAACAGGATTTAGTGTTGCGGTTGATGTTACCAACACTTATATCGATTTTCGGATGGGGAACAAAGTGTATATCAAATTAAAGAATCAGTTTACAGATTTATATTTTGGTGGTTTGCGTATCGGAAGTTTGTCCGTAAGCAATTCGGGAGATCCAGTAATAGGCAGAATTTCGCAGACCGATTATAAAAATATCCTCAATGCATCCTGTACCATAATGGATGAAAGTAAATTGGTGAAAACAATTTCTGTAGAAGAAGCGCTCAATGACGATAAGCTTAATACATTAGTGGAGTTGAACGGAGTTCAGTTTGCAGAGGAAGCGATTGGCCGTCATTATTTTGAAGAATCCAATAATGTAGGCGGTTCGACAAACTGGAACCTTCAGGATAAAAGCGGGAATCAGATTATTTTCAGAACAAGCAGTTATGCGGGTTTTGCAAATAAATTGGTACCGGAAGGGAGTGGAAAAGTGAGAGGAGTTTTGACCAAATACGGATCAGATTATCAATTAATGAGCAGATCAGAAAAAGATCTGGAAATGAACGGAAAAAGAGATATACCAATTTTTACGGAAGATTTTCAATCTGTAAAAAATAATGTGAATTTTATTTTGCCGGGTTGGAGTAACATTGTTGAAAAAGCTTCAAAATTATGGGAGAGTATGATGTATGCCGGAAACGGTTATGCAGAGTTTAATACCACAAGTACTACTGCAGCCGAAAATGCTGCCTGGCTGGTTACTCCAAAAATCAATTTGAGCGGTTATAAAAATGCAGTATTATCCTTTAGAAGCGCACAGCACGACTTAAAGATTGATTCGCCATTAAATATGCTCGAGGTTTATGTTTCGACTAATTTCGATGGTTCTAGTGTAACCAAAGCAAAATGGACAAAGCTAACGGCAAAATTCCCTTCATTGTTGACACCATCCCGGGTTTTTATCAGTTCCGGAGCAATTGATTTATCTTCCTATTCAGGGAATATTAATATTGCATTTAAATATATGGGTTCGGGCAAGGATAAAACTTTGAATGGTGCTTTTATGGTTGATGATGTTAGAATTTTTGCTGAAAAATAAGGCTATTTTTAATAGATACTTAGTTAAGGTCTTGATTTTTAGATAGTAATTTAATACAGTATTGTTTTTGAGATTTAAA
This sequence comes from Flavobacterium sp. CFS9, assembly GCF_041154745.1. Lineage (NCBI taxonomy): Bacteria > Pseudomonadati > Bacteroidota > Flavobacteriia > Flavobacteriales > Flavobacteriaceae > Flavobacterium > Flavobacterium sp. CFS9. Next base: position 2,029,169 of record NZ_AP031573.1, read on the forward strand.
CTGTTAAATTTTAGTAGAATTTTGTATTTTGGTCACCCCAAATCAATACAAATACCACTATGAAAATCTATTTTCTTGCCATCATCATGATGGTTTTTCCATGTTTGCTGCACAGTCAGAGTCAGAACACTACACCTGTCAGATTGAAACAAATTAATATTGTCAAAACAAATTACCAGAACTCTAAAGATGGTGAAATTGTAAACAAAACGGTTGTTTTTAAAGACGGGAAAATACAAACCATTACGACTTCAGATGTCATTCAGCATTTCTTTTACAATACCAAAGGACTATTGGATATGACAGTTAAAGATAAGGTAGGAAGTGACTGGAAAGAAGTTGTGAATTATAGTTATGATGCCGACAACAACATCACAAAGTTTGTAAAAAAATATCAGGAAGGAAATGACTACATTACCAAAGTAGTGACTTTTACTTACGAAGGCGCAAGAGTAAAGGTAATTACAAAAAAGAGTACCAATCATCAGAATTTAGTGGATGATATCGAATATATTGTTGAAAACGGTGCTATCGTAAGACGTACTTCCCGAGACAGAAACAAAGCCATCATTGGTAAAATCGAATATGTTTATTTCAACGATAATGTCATAAAGCATAAAGGTTTGGTAGGAGATAAAATTTCGAAAAGTTTTATTTTTGATGATAAGAATTCTGTTGATCTTCTGATTGTTAAAAGCTTATTTGGAGATAATTATAAAGTGATTGTACCAATGATTTCGTATCATGAAGAAGAATTCAGTTTTGAATCCATTTCTCCTAATAACGAAATCGTATTTAGTCCCTCCTCTACTGTTTTGGTTGGAGTGAGCAGAAAATACAAATACAACAAACTGAACTTTCCAATCTCTTGCTCTCAGATAGAGGAAAACGGAATTGTAAAAACAGAAAAAACTTTTATTTACGAGTAACATAAATTTTAAATCCGAAAATTCAAATCTGAAATCCCAAATTCCAAACCTCAATTAACAATTGCGATTTGGAATTTGGGATTTGGATTTTTAAAGAATAGTGTAATTTTTCAAATACGGTTTAAAAAACGAGTTCTATAAGGGTTAGTACCTTACAAATCATTAAATTTGCACCTTATTCAAAGCTATGTTAGAAAAAGAAGTTATAAATTTTGAGAGAACAGCCATTGTAGGTATTATAACTCAAAATCAAAGTGAAGAAAAACTTAACGAATATCTGGATGAATTAGAGTTTTTGACTTTTACCGCAGGAGGTGAAGTGATTAAACGCTTTTCGCAAAAAATGGAACGTCCAAATCCGAAGACTTTTGTAGGGACAGGAAAAATAGATGAAATCAATCTTTTTGTAAAAGAAAACAATATATCGACGTTGATTTTTGATGATGAATTATCACCATCACAACAAAAGAATATTTCCAGAATTATCGATTGTAAAATTTTAGACCGAACGAATTTAATTCTGGATATTTTTGCGCAAAGAGCTGAGACCTCTTATGCAAGAACACAGGTTGAGCTGGCACAATGTCAATATTTACTGCCTAGACTTTCTGGTTTATGGACACACCTTGAGCGTCAAAAAGGGGGTATTGGTATGCGTGGTCCGGGAGAAACCGAGATCGAAACAGACAGACGTATCGTACGTGACCGAATTTCGCTACTAAAGGATAAAATCAAGACCATCGACAAACAAATGAGCATTCAGCGCAGTAATCGCGGTGCGATGGTTCGTGTGGCGCTTGTAGGATATACCAATGTTGGAAAATCGACTCTGATGAATGCGATTGGTAAAAGTGATGTTTTTGTTGAAAATAAATTATTTGCAACTTTAGATACCACTGTTCGAAAAGTAGTAATTAAAAACTTACCGTTTTTATTATCGGATACCGTAGGTTTTATTAGAAAATTGCCAACACAGCTGGTAGATTCGTTTAAAAGTACGCTCGATGAGGTACGTGAAGCCGATTTACTATTGCATGTTGTAGATATTTCGCACCCTGATTTTGAAGATCATATCGAATCGGTAAATCAAACTTTGTTAGAGATTAAGAGTAATGACAAACCAACGATTATGGTTTTTAATAAAATTGATGCCTACAAACATTTGACAATTGATGAAGATGATTTAATTACCGAAAGAACAAGAAGACATTATACGCTTGAGGAATGGAAACAGACCTGGATGAGTAATGTTGGAGAAGATAAAGCACTGTTTATCTCGGCAACACAAAAACAGAATTTTGAAGAATTCAGAGAAATGGTTTACGAGGCAGTCCGCCAGATTCATATCACGAGATTCCCTTATAACAAGTTTTTGTATCCGGATTATAAAGATGCAATTGAGAAAGAAGAGGAATAAAGTCTTTGATTTAGTTATACAAACCTCCCTTTTGACTTTTCAAAAGAGAGGTTTTTTTATAATCGGCTAAATCTGCCGAATCTGTGAAGAATTCTCGGCCACTAATTTTCCTCGTTTTTTTCGCCACAGATTAAGGGATTAAAAAAGATTTCTTTAAATAATCTTTTCTCTTATTTTCAAGAGCTACTCCATAATGAAGAGGTGTTTTTATTTTCTTAATTTTACATATAGTAAATTAGAGTATCTGCCTTTATATAAGTCATTTGGGTAGCTAAAACTAATTATAGTGCCATTTAATATTCCTTTTACTTTTCTGTTTGAAAAGCTAAATTCAATAATGATCTCATTATTATTTTCAGACTTATTAGATTTCCAAGTTCCAACGGAATTTGTCTTTGTATTATTGTTTTTTAATTCAAAAGTCTTATCTGCATTGATCAATAATAATCGATACTCTTCTGCTTTAACTAATGTATCCCTTGTGACAAATTTATCAATTTCATATTTACCAATGATTTGTTTTTCATCTATTTTTGAAGAACAACTTAAATAAAGGGTAAAAATTGACAATAAAATAAATCTATATAAATTTTTCATAGTTCTAATTTGTATCTCTTACTTCAGTTAATATATATCTTGCTGGTCTGCCTTCTTTATTGTCAATGGGTCTATTTTCATTTCCATTTAAGGGGATATTGTTGTCAACATCTCCAAAATAATAAGTACCATCGCTTCCTTTTACCAATCTAAATTTATTTTTTTCTAAATCAGTACCTACTTTTTCTCCTTTGCCATCGCTATAGTTATCATAGTAAGAAAAATAAGCACCATTATAATCAGTTCCCATTCCTACTATTGTAATATAATGATTTGTTGCTCCATTAGGATTTCCTGTTTCTTTGTCAGGATTATACATAACACCTGCCATAACTGCTTTACCATCTTTAAGATTATTTATTATGGTATTGATACCTTTTTGTAAATCCAGTTTAGATTTATCTCCGCCTTTTTCCACAAACATATCAATTCTATTTTTTGAACCTCCAGCAGTATAGTTTCCGTTTGAACCTTGCTCAACTTGCAATCTACTATAATCTGCACATTGTTCGTGTTTTGAAGTCCTATTAATTTCAATACCTAAAAAGGAAGTTGTTCTCACGATGTTATTATTATAATTTATCCATTTTTGACCGCTCATTACGTTAGTCACTGTTGTAATACCACTAAGTTTTGGAGGTTTTGGTGCTATCCCGTCAGGATCAACAAAAAAGTCTGGATTGTTGACGCAAAATGCAGACGAGGACATATCTGGAAACTTCTCCTCTAATGAGGCAATATTGCTCCAATTAGCTCTCGCAGGGGTATAAAGTCTCGAACTATAGTCATACATGTTAAGTTCCAGCTCGTCTTGGAGCTCTTTTTCATTGTATTTGTTGAAATCATTTTTTAAACTGATTTTATCAATATTATTAGTATCATTTACATATTTCGTTCCATAAAGGTCGTTTTTTATTGTGATCTCTCCAAGTCTGGCAGTGTTGTTTGTATTAAATTCATCGGTTTTATAAGATTCTTTAGCAAATCTTGCCATTTCAGCAGCATTTTTATCACCTTCAATCTTCTGATACCAGATGTTAAGAAAAAAATGTCTAAAACGTGCCATTTCACCGGGACTGGTGTCTTTTAATACAATTTTGTGGTTTTTAATAAACATAATATTTTTTGTGTTAATGAATGGTACTTGATCACTATGGTTTTGCAATTTTAATAACCACATTTCTTAAGGATAACTAGTTTTTAAAAGGAGATAAAAGTACTCTGAAACAGCTTCTTAAAAAAAAGAATAGACTTTAAAAGTCAGTAGTTTCAGTTGATGTGTTCTGTCTTGATTATGAACTCAGTAGTCTGGGGAGAATTACATTATTTTCATACGATATGGTATTATACTCTAATATGTAGAACTAATCAATAAGTACAATTTGGTGCAATATTTATGTGTTTTAGGTGCTTCGTTACAACCCAAAAAAAACACCCACTATTTCAATTAAGAAAAAAGGGGTGTATAAGAAAAATAGAAAATTTAGCTTCTATAGTTTTTTAGGTTTTAGACCTTCTTATAATTCACATATTATGAAGATATAGGACAGAGTTTATTGTTTGTAGATTTATTTTGTATTGTGATTCTTAAAACCCAAAATTTATTCCTACACCAAATACTTGCCTGGTTTGGAATCCACTGAAAGCATTATCGTCATAGATGGCCTGGAAGGATAAGTTTGCCGATAGAAATTTGTTGACTTTCATGATGACATTCAACGAGTAGTTGATATCTACATTTTGCGGATCTCTTAAATAGTTAGAATACAAATTCAGAGTATTCTCGGCAGTTACGTTGGTCATGATGGCCAGTTTGTAATAAACCGAAGCATAAAACCCAAGTTCGTATAACATACTTTTATTAGCATCTACTCCAAAATAAGCCCCGTCTACATAAGGCAATCCTGTTGCCTGATCAATTCCAGAAGTATAAGCGCGGTCTACAAAAGTAAATTTTGAAGTTAGAGGAGCAAAGTTTATTTTTAAATCCTCCGTTTTAGACCAGTAAATACCAGGTCCCGTAGTGAGATATCCCGGAGACATAAACTTGGTGTTTTCAGTTCTGATTTCCTTCCCGTTTGCATCCTTACCATACAGATAACCCGTTGTAAATTGGGTTCTGAAATTTAAAAAGAAAGAATAATACCAGTCTCCAAAAGCTTTCTTCCCTACAATTGAATTGAATTCTAAACGGTCATCGGTCTTTTTTTCGAAATCTGCATTTTTAGTTTGCAAAAGACCATACGAAGCCAGAATCTTATTGTCCCAGGTGAGATCGTCTTTTTTATAGTTAAAGTCGTAATTGATTCCTAAAGTTCCAGAGAAGCTGTCTTCACCTCCGGCAACCCAATTGTTAAAACTCGATTGATTCAGTAAGAGAGACACGGTACCTTTTGCCTTCCATCCTTCGTCTTCTATGGTATCATTTATTTTTTTTACTGCTTTTTCAGTATTTTGGATTAGTTCCTTTTCTGAATTTTGCGCATGAACAAAAGTAAAATTCGCTAAAATAAGGAGTAATAACGCTAGCTTTTTCATGATATCTGGTTTAAATGTGGTAAGAACAAATATACTAAATAATCGTTAAAAAGCCTTATGGGATGCAGCTGATAAGGAGTGTTATTTCTTTGGTTCTTTGTATAAGGGTACTGCCGAACAGGCCTCGCCATACATGATACTTCTTGCAAATGGCTGCAGATAGGTTGCTGCCAAAATGTATGCCTGAGTAGGAACAGGTTTGCGGGAACAGCCTTTCACGATAACAGGCTTGCCTTTATAAGGAGTATAGTCAAGTTTGCTCAGAATTTCTTCGTATAAGCTTGTTTCCAGATCTTCTATAGTTCCGTTCACCACTTTTTTAGCGTACGGAGCCAAATGTATCGCAACCAGAATTGAAGACCAGGCAGGAACAATGGCATCTGTACTGCAGTTTATAGCCACATACTGATCCTGATATTGTGACCAGTCGTGATTTTTTAAATGCTCTCTAAAGTCTTTTTCCTTTAATAAAAAACCTTCTAAAAGCCATTGAGATATATCGATTTGCACACGTGCTCCTTTTGGGTAATAATCTTCAAGATCAAAAACCTCCAGGGCACTATTGGCAACTTTATTGATGATTTCTTCCATATGAAAAGTTAGTTTCAGGTTTCAAGTTTCAGGTTGTGTGAACTTGAAACTTGAAACCTGAAACAAATTTTATTAAAGCATTCCTAATTCTAATTTTGCTTCTTCGCTCATTAAGTCTTTGCTCCATGGCGGGTCGAAAGTAATTTCAACATCAACATCTTTTATGTTTTCAATTGTTTTTACTTTTTCTTCCACTTCTCTTGGTAAACTTTCTGCAACAGGGCAGTTTGGAGAAGTTAAAGTCATTAAGATTTTTACTTCGTAATCGGTGTTGACCATTACATCGTAAATCAATCCTAACTCGTATATGTCTACAGGAATCTCCGGATCATAAATGCCTTTTAAAACTTTTACGATAGATTCTCCTAATTCGTTTGTGTCTATTTCTTGTTCCATTGTTTTTATTTTTTACCATTAAGATAGTAAGTTTAGGCCTTTATGAAACTTAATCTTTTTATGGTTTGATTTTTTTAATTTTTGTTTTTTGCGTCAAAAGCCAATGCGTACATTTTGATGTTTTTAATCATCGATACCAAACCATTCGCACGTGTTGCAGATAAATGTTCTTTTAGACCAATCTCGTCAATAAAATCAACATCGGCGTTTAAAATATCTGATGCTTTTTGATTGGAGAATGCACGAATTAAAATCGCGATAATTCCTTTAGTCAAAATCGCATCACTGTCGGCAGTAAAAACAATGTTGTCTTCTTTTTGTTCGCCTTGCAGCCAAACTTTAGACTGACAACCTTTAATTAAATTGTCGTCGGTTTTATATTCTTCTTTGATTAACGGAAGACTTTTTCCTAATTCGATGATGTACTCGTAACGTTGCATCCAGTCATCAAACATCGAAAATTCGTCTATTATTTCGTTTTGTATTTCTTTTATCGTCATAATTATTTTTTCGTAAAATCCAGCAGCAAATTTACCAAATTTTCTATCTCTTTTGGAGGGTATCCATCGTCGAAACCCTGAGTTTCATATATTTTCTGATTCTGAGTAACTTTTAAATTTCCCAAAGCAGCACCATCATGAAAGCGTTTTTGTGTTGGACCTTTTAATTCCGGAATCGTTTTGAGGTTGATTTTCGAAAATTCAGCTACAATCTGCTTCCATTTTAGATCCTCTATTTTGCTCTCCACAGGCTGAGCATTACGGCCATTGGTTACCGAAACCGTTTTATTCTGTACCACGATTACTTTGTAAGTGCCTCGGGAAATTGCAGAATATTCAATTTCAGTAGCTTTCATGTCGGCTTTTTTTTGACTGGAACAGCTTGTTCCAATAAAAAATGTTAAGAGCAACAAAGATAATATCCTCATAAAAGATTTTTTAGCTTAACATAGTTTTCGCTTTTTTAATGGCCTCAACCATTATGTCAATTTCTTCTTTGGTATTGTAAAAAGAAAAGGAAGCACGAATCGTTCCCGGAATACAGAAAAAATTCATGATTGGCTGCGCACAATGATGTCCGGTTCTCACCGCGATTCCAAGTTTGTCAATAATCGAACCAATATCATACGGATGAATTCCATCAATATTAAACGAAATCACTGAAGCTTTATTTTTTCCGGTTCCGTAAATTTTCAATCCTTCGATTTCTAACAAACGTTTAGTTGCATGCTGTAACAAATGCGTTTCATGCTGATGAATGTTATGAAAACCAATATGGTTCAAATAATCAACAGCCGTTCCTAAAACAATTCCACCGGCAATATTTGGAGTTCCTGCTTCAAATTTATGAGGTAAATCGGCATAAGTCGTTTTCTCGAAAGTAACCTCTTTGATCATTTCACCGCCCCCCTGGTACGGAGGTAATTTGTTCAGCCATTCTTCTTTTCCATAAAGAATTCCCGTTCCCGTTGGTCCGCACATTTTATGTCCTGAAAAAGCATAAAAATCACAATCTAAATCCTGAACATCAGGTTTTAAATGTGGCACAGCCTGCGCACCGTCAATCAAAACAGCAGCGCCAACAGCATGAGCCTTTTCAATCATGTATTTGATCGGATTGATAATTCCCAATGCGTTCGAAATATGGTTTACCGTTACCACTTTTGTCTTTTCTGACAATAAGGCATCATAAGCTTCTATTATTAGCTCACCATCCTCATTCATAGGAATCACTTTAAGAGTTGCTCCTGTTTTCTCACATAACATTTGCCAGGGCACAATGTTACTATGATGCTCTAATGAAGAAACAATAACTTCGTCTCCGGGCTTTAAGATTGAAGCAAAACCGTTGGTTACTAAGTTAATTCCGTGAGTGGTTCCGGAAGTAAAAAGTACTTCGTGCGAGAATTTCGCATTGATATGATGTTGGATTTTTACTCTCGAAATTTCGTAAGCATCAGTCGCCAATTGGCTTAAAGTATGCACACCACGATGAATGTTGGCATTTATTTCCTGATAATACTTTGCAATTGCATCAATCACAACTTGTGGTTTTTGTGAAGTTGCACCGTTGTCGAAATATACTAAAGGTTTTCCGTTTACTTTTTCTGAAAGTATCGGAAAATCAGCTCTTATTTTTTGGATGTCTAACATGTCTTATTTAGAAAAATTCTACCTACAAAAGTACTAAAACAAAATTGGTTTATTCATTAAAACTATAATTTCCTTTTATGATGCTATCAATTGAACGTTTGCTTATGGATTCTTTAAAAATTGATTCCTTTTTTTGTGTTTTATGAATTTTAAATCTAAATTGAGTTGTATGATGTTGATTGTAAAATGTTTATATTGCATTAAAAATACCATAACCAGATGAAAAGAGTTCTTAAATTACTTGTACTTGTTTTAATTCTTGCCTTTTTATATTTTGGATTTACTACTTATCCCAAACTGGATTTGATTTCAGGCTTTTCGGCCAAAAGTGTAGCATCGGGTCATTTTATTGACAATCGTTCGAAGGAATTAATCGAAAAAACGGATAATGATATCCACATGATTGATTTAGCGGAGAATACTATTGATGATACCGGTAAGTTTGCTGTTTCTACAGTTTATGGTTTGAAAGAAAGAAAAGCAATTTACAGAGAAGGACTGGGCGCTACTTTGATTGATGATGATTATGATATTTCGAAACCATACCTGCTTCCAAAAAGAACAAAATTGGTTAATAATCTTTCTTTTCCTTATGGGAATAAAGAACCAAAGGATACTGCTTTTTCAAATATTGATTATGCCAAACTGAAAAAAGCAGTGGACGGCTCATTTGATTTAAAAGGTCAAAAGAATAAGCGTTCGCGTGCCGTAGTAGTGGTATATAAAGATAAACTGATTGCTGAAAAATACGATACAGGTTTTAATAAAGACAGTAAAATTCTAGGATGGTCGATGACTAAAAGTATCACTAGTTCAGCTTTTGGTGTTTTAGCGAAACAACGAAAATTTGATATTTATAAACCAGCTCCGATTGCGGAATGGCGAAATGACGATCGTAAAAAGATTACCGTTAATGATTTGCTTCATATGAACTCTGGTTTAGAATGGGAGGAAGATTATACAAAAATTTGTGATGCGACTGAAATGCTTTTTCAGGCAGAAGATATGGGGAAAATGCAAATGGATAAACCGGCTAAATTTAAACCTAATACACATTGGTACTATTCTTCTGGAACTACGAACTTATTGTCCCGAATTTTAAGAAGTCAGTTTAAGACACAACAGGAATATCTCGATTTTTGGTACAGTGCTGTGATTGATAAAATTGGGATGAATTCGATGATTGTGGAGCAGGATATGTCGGGAATTTTTGTGGGATCTTCTTATGCATGGGCAACAGCGAGAGACTGGTCAAAATTTGGACTACTATATTTGCATAAGGGAAATTGGAACGGAGAGCAGGTTTTAGAAGAAAGCTGGGTAAAGTATACGGCAACTCCAACCAATACTTCAAATGGGGGTTATGGGGCTCAGTTTTGGTTAAATGCCGGAGGGAAATTTCCTGATGCTCCACGTGACATGTTTTATTGTAACGGCTATCAGGGACAAATGGTAGCGATTATTCCGTCTCTGGATATGGTAATCGTTAGGATGGGGGTGAATGAAGGAGATCATTATTTTGATTTTAATGAATTTTTGAAGGAGATCATTTCTTCAATAAAAAAATAAAACACAAAACCCGACAGGTTTTTAAAACCTGTCGGGTTTGATAAAATAAAACCCTGCGAACTTTGCGTAACTCTTTGCGAACCTTGTGGTTAAATCATTTTACAAATCAAATCCTAAATTCACGCCTAGTTTTGTGGCGATGATTTTAGTAATTCGTTGTTTTAGTTCCGGTATTTTGATGCTTTCGATTACGGCATTCGAGAAGGCGTACATCAATAAAGCTTTAGCCTCTTTTTTAGGGATTCCGCGTGACTGCATGTAGAACATTGCGGTTTCATCTAATTGTCCAACCGTACAACCGTGAGAACATTTTACGTCATCGGCAAAAATTTCCAATTGCGGCTTGGCATTGATCGTAGCTTTGTCACTCAACAAAATGTTGTTGCTTTTTTGGAAAGCATTTGTTTTTTGAGCTTCTTTTTCTACTAAAACTTTTCCGTTGAAAACTCCAGTAGAGCGATCAGAGAAAATTCCTTTATAATCCTGGAAACTTTCACAATTTGGCGTTGCGTGATTCACCAAAGTATAATGATCAACGTGCTGTTTGTCGTTTAGAATCGAGATTCCGTTAAGCGTACTGGTTAATCTTTCGCCAAAATGGAAAAAGTTTAAGTTGTTACGAGTCAGATTTCCTCCAAAAGAAAACGTATGCACAGAAGCATGACTTTCCTGTTGTTGTGAAACATAAGTATTGTCTACTAAATTCGCTTCGCTAGCGTCGTTTTGAATTTTGTAATAATCGATGATGGCACGTTTTTGAGCGAAAATCTCTGTAACCGAATTGGTCAGAACAGGATTCTCATTTAAACTCTGGTGACGCTCGATAATCTGAACATGTGAATTTTCACCCACAATAATCAGGTTTCTTGGCTGAACCATTAATGCAGCTTCGTTACCTGTCGAGAAATACATAATTTCGATAGATTTGTCGGCTACTTTCTTTTTTGGGATATTGATGAAAGCTCCTTCACTTGCAAAGGCTGTATTCAACGAAGTCAAACTATCGTCTTTACTTGCAATCTGATTGAAGTAGGTATCAATGATCATTTTATATTTTGGTTTGGTCAATGCTGAAGACATTAAGCAAACATCGATTCCGTCATGTGTAGTTGAAGACAAATGCGAGCTAAAAACACCATCGATAAACACTAATTTATAAGTGTCTATTTCATGTAAAAAATATTTCTTTACCTGATTAAATTCGATTGCACTTTCCTGCTTAGGAAAAACCGTAAAGTCATTTTTTAAGATGGCGTTTAACGATGTGTATTTCCAAGCTTCTTCCTTTTTGGTTGGGAAACCTTTATTTTCAAAGTTTTTTAGTGCTTTGGTGCGAATGTCATGCAAATCTGAATGTACATCGACACGCTCTTCAAAAGCCATAAAAGACGATACTAATTTTTCTTTTAAATCCATTTCTGTGGTTATGAGTTATGAGTTATGAGTTATAAGTTTTGTAAACTGTAAACTGTAACTGTAAACTAATTTTCTGCTTTAATCCAGTCGTATCCTTTTTCTTCCAATTCGTAAGCTAGTTCTTTTCCGCCAGATTTTACGATTCTTCCGTTGTAAAGAACGTGAACGAAATCCGGAACGATATAATCTAATAAACGTTGGTAGTGTGTGATTACGATGATAGCGTTTTTCTCGCTTTTCAATTTGTTAACACCATTTGCAACAATTCTAAGGGCGTCGATATCAAGACCAGAATCTGTTTCGTCAAGGATGGCTAATTTTGGCTCTAACATTGCCATTTGAAAAATCTCATTTCTTTTTTTCTCTCCTCCGGAAAATCCTTCGTTAAGCGAACGAGATAAAAATTTACGGTCGATTTCTAATAATTCAGATTTATCACGAATTACTTTCAGCATTTCGTTTGCTGGCATTTCGTCCTGACCGTTTGCTTTACGGGTTTCGTTGATTGCAGTTTTCATGAAGTTAGTTACGCTAACTCCCGGAATTTCTACAGGATATTGAAAAGAAAGGAAAACTCCTTTATGTGCTCTTTCTTCAGGAGCAAGATCAGCAAGATCTTCTCCGTCTAGGAAAACTTCTCCGTCAGTAACTTCATAGTTTTCGTTTCCGGCAATTACAGCCGAAAGTGTACTTTTTCCTGAACCGTTTGGTCCCATGATAGCGTGTACTTCGCCAGCTTTTACTTCTATATTAATTCCTTTAAGGATTTCTTTATCACCAATTGAGGCGTGAAGGTTTTTTATTGATAACATTGTCTTTTTATTTTATATAAATGTCAATTCTATTTTTGTTGTTTCGTTTAGGATGTTGGCATTAAAATGCGCGTGTCCTAAATATTCCATGCCTAGATAATCGGCTGATTTTTTGAACGGAATGTAAAAACTCTCTTCAATTTCATTATCGTGTGAATTGGAGATCACACCAATTTTCTTCCCTCTGAGTTTTCTTCCGGTTTCTTTTTCAATTCGGATTAAATCCGAAAAGCGGTCAAAGAAAACCTTCATGATTCCACTCATATTATACCAATATATAGGCGTTGCAAAAATTAAAGTGTCATACTTTTCGATGATACCTTTTATTAAAGGAAAAAAATCATCTTCTCTGTTCTTACTTTCGTAATCATAATAGGAAATATTATAATCACTAAGATTAATCACATCTATTCCGGTTTCTTTAGAAATTTCATCCGCGATTCTGGTTGTATTTCCGTTTTTTCTGGATGAACCTAAAATGATTACTTTTTTATCTTCCATTTCGCGATTAACCTACAGAACCTTCTAAAGAAATTTCTAATAATTTTTGAGCTTCAACAGCAAATTCCATTGGTAATTTGTTCAAGACATCTTTACTGAAACCGTTTACAATTAGGGCAATCGCCTTTTCAGTTGGGATACCTCTCTGGTTGCAGTAAAAAACCTGATCTTCTCCAATTTTACTTGTCGTTGCTTCGTGCTCTATTTTGGCTGATGGATTTTTACTTTCGATATATGGGAAAGTGTGTGCACCACAGTTGTTCCCCATTAGAAGAGAATCACATTGCGAAAAGTTTCTGGCATTTTCTGCTCTTGGACTAATCTGAACTAATCCACGGTAGCTGTTTTGAGATTTACCGGCAGAGATACCTTTAGAAATAATAGTCGATTTAGTGTTTTTTCCTAAATGGATCATTTTAGTTCCCGTATCAGCTTGTTGGTAGTTATTGGTAACGGCAATTGAATAAAATTCTCCAACTGAGTTGTCTCCTTTAAGTACACAAGAAGGATATTTCCAGGTTACAGCAGAACCAGTTTCTACCTGTGTCCATGAAATTTTAGCGTTTGTTTCGCATAAACCTCTTTTGGTAACGAAGTTGTAAACTCCACCTTTTCCTTCTTTGTTTCCAGGAAACCAGTTCTGAACGGTAGAATATTTAATTTCAGCATCGTCTAAAGCGATTAATTCAACTACAGCAGCGTGCAATTGATTTTCGTCACGGCTTGGGGCAGTACATCCTTCCAAATAAGAAACATAACTTCCTTCATCAGCGATAACAAGTGTTCTCTCAAACTGACCAGTTCCTGCCTGATTGATTCTGAAATAAGTGGAAAGTTCCATAGGGCATTTTACACCTTTTGGAATATAACAGAAACTTCCGTCAGAGAAAACCGCCGAGTTTAAGGCAGCATAGAAGTTATCTTTTTGAGGTACAACAGTTCCTAAGTATTTTTTTACCAGTTCCGGATGTTCTTTTATAGCTTCTGAAATCGGGCAAAAAATAATTCCTTTTTCAGCCAGTGTCTTTTTAAAAGTGGTGGCAACAGAAACAGAATCGACTACAATATCCATAGCGATATTGTTCATCTTCTTTTGTTCGTCGATAGAGATCCCCAGTTTTTTGTACATCTCTAAAAGCTCAGGATCTACATCGTCCAAAGTTTTGTTCGGATCTACCTGTTTTGGAGCTGAATAATAAGAAATAGCCTGAAAGTCAGGTTTTTCATAATGTACATTTGCCCATTCCGGTTCGATCATTTCTTTCCAGGCACGAAAAGCTTCAATGCGCCAGTCGGTCATCCATTGTGGTTCTTCTTTTTTAAGAGAAATAGCTCTTACGATGTCTTCGTTTAAGCCAATAGGAAAGGTCTCCGATTCAATATCAGTATAAAACCCGTATTCGTATTCTTTAGTTTCGAGTTCGATTTTTAAATCGTCTTCTGTGTATTTGCTCATTGTTTTTTTATTGAAAGACTCAAAAATTGAAGGATTTAAATAAGATCACTTCTGTAATTTTTAAATCTTTAAATTTTGCAATCGTTTAATTATTTTAAAGGGAGAATGACTCTCCGCAACCACAAGTTCTGCTTGCATTCGGATTATTGAATACAAAACCTTTTCCGTTTAATCCACCTGAAAATTCAAGAATTGTTCCGGCCAGATATAGAAATGATTTCTTTTCAACTGCAATTGTTATGTCGTTGTCTACAAATATTTTATCGTCGTCGCCTTTGGTTTTGTCGAATTTTAAATCATAAGACAAACCAGAGCATCCACCGCTTTTTACGCCTACTCTTACGTAGTCGCTAGCAGCATCAAAACCATCTTCTCTCATCAAATCGATGATTTTATTTTTGGCAGTATCAGAAACTTTTATCATTGTTTATCGTGTTTATTTTTGTTTTCATCTCAATTTTGCTCTCAAAAATAATAATCCGAAGAGTACGATTTTAAAGTGCTGTTTTTCAATGTTGAAATGAAATTATCGGCAAAGATACGACTTAAAAACCTTTTTCCATAACGGTTCACATTATTATAACAAATGTTAAAATAGATATATGTTATATTAATAAAAGAATGAGACTCTATTATCGTTTTTTAAAGACTTTATGACGGTTTGTTGTAAAAATGAAATAGTATTTCCTAGCTTTGTTTTCCTATTAAAAATCTATTCTCATGAAACTTTACCCTATAGAATCCGGAAATTTTAAGTTAGATGGAGGCGCCATGTTTGGTGTTGTTCCTAAAACGATCTGGAACAAAACCAATCCGGCCGATGCTAATAATTTAATTGATATTGCTGCACGCTGTCTGCTTATTGAAGACGGAAATCGTCTGATTTTGATTGATACCGGAATGGGAGACAAACAATCGGAGAAGTTTTTTGGCTATTATTCGTTGTGGGGATCGCATTCGATAGACAAATCGCTGGCTAAATATGGTTTTCAGAGAGACGATATTACAGACGTTTTTATGACGCATTTGCATTTTGACCATTGTGGAGGAAGTGTACAATGGAATTCAGACCGGACTTTTTACGAGCCTGCTTTTAAAAATGCAAAGTTTTGGACGAATGAAAATCATTGGGAGTGGGCAACAAAACCCAATGCGCGTGAAAAGGCTTCTTTTCTTTCTGAGAATATTTTACCCATGCAGGAAAGCGGACAGTTAAACTTTATAAAGCGTCCCGAGAGTGATTTTGGTTTTTCTGAAGAAATGAATTTTGGAATTTATTATGTGGACGGCCATACCGAAAAGCAAATGATTCCACATATCCAATATCAGGATAAAACGATCGTTTTTTGTGCCGATTTGTTAGCCACTGCTGGGCATATTCCGTTACCCTACGTGATGGGTTATGATACACGACCTTTATTGACAATGCCGGAGAAATCTAAATTTTTGAACGCAGCAGCAGACCAAAATTATTATTTGTTTTTAGAGCATGATGCACATAACCAAATTATAACAGTAGAACAGACCGAAAAAGGTGTCCGCTTAAAAGAAGTATTTACTTGCGAAGAAATTCTTTAAAATTAAAGCTATAAATGCAAAAAAGTCCCATTTTCATGATGTCGAAAGTGGGACTTTTTATTAACAAATTTAATTCAACAAATTATAATTATTCTACAATAACTTTTTTAGCTGAGGCAGCATCCCCATTAATTAAGTACACATAATAAACGCCTTTTGGCAGACCGAATAAATCGATCGTATTATGGGTGATACTTGAATTTAAGATAAATGATTTTACAAGCTGGCCTAAGCTATTATAAACACTTGCTTTTTCTAAACTTGCATTTTGAATGTTTACTTCGCCTTTGGTTGGGTTTGGATAGATTGCTACTTTTTCAAAATTGTTGGTATCAATACCTAATGTTTTACAGGAGTTAGAATAAGTAGCATTTTTTTCCTTAATATTTGACCAGTTAGCATTTGAATAATCGGCATCATCTACCTGTATGCAATTTAAAATTTTGTTTCCTAGAAAGCTGGTGTATATGGACGTAGCAGCATTTTTTCCGGTTTTAGACGGTAATACAAAATTTTTATTGTTACCATTTTGAATATTCAGTGAAGTTAACGGGTTAAATTCAAGGAAAACAAATTCTAAAAGGGGATTATGTGATAAATCTAGTGATGTCAACTGATTCCAGGCAAGATTTAATCTTTTTAAACGAGGATTATTGCTAAGGTCTAAGGTGGTTAATTGAGCATTATCAAAATATAAGTCTTCTAATTTTGGATTAGAAGAAACATCTAGTTTTGAAATTTTCGTATAGACGCAGTTTAACTGTAAAAGATTAGGTTGATTTGATACATCTAATGTTGTTAGATCATTGTGACCACAATAAAGTGATTCTAGTTCAGGATTTGCTGATAAATCAATGCTAGTTAACTGATTTCGATCCGCCGTTACGTAATGAACTTTTTTATTTTGCGATAAATCAATGGTTGAAATTTGATTCATACTAAACATTAAATTAAATAGTTCTTTGTTAGCAGTGAGATCCAGAGCTTTTAGTTTATTGTCGTGCAGTGATAATTTTATAAGTGATTTGTTCTGGCTTAAATTAATCGACTGTATATTGTTAAAGTTAAGATCTAGGTAGGTTAATGAAGTGAAATCTTCTATACCTTTAATATCACTAATATTAGAATTAGAAAGGTCTAAGAAGGTTACTTTATTGATACTTGCGGTTGCAACCTTACCATTTTTACCGTCTTTGTCAATTTCCAGAGCAATTAATTTATCTTCAAAATTAGAGTCTGGAATTAGGGTGTATATGGTGCAGTCTAAATTGTAATTTGCAGTCGAATCTTTGAGAGCCGCCCAATTCGTATTGGCATAAACATCGTCGTCAACCTGAATGCAGTTTAAATTAGGATTGTTCTTAAAATTAGAATTTACATCAAAATTTATATTATTCCCGTTCTTTAGATTTAAACTTTCTAAAGAATTATTGGTGCAATTAAGAAGGGTTAAAGCTTTATTTTGAGAAACATCTAAAAGAGACAATAGATTCCCGGAACAATTTAGAGAGTTTAATTTTTTAAAACCTTTAATTCCGGTTAAGTCTTTTATCCCACTTGAAGCAACATCCAGAGAAGTTATATTTTCGATATCGCTGTTTAAAACAGATCCGTTTTTACCATCGGTATCTATGTTTAGTGCTATTAATTTATCTTCAAAAGTCGGATCTGGGATTGCTGTGGCTTTATCGCAATCTATAGTTGTATATGTTGCTGACGTATCTTTGAAATTTTCCCAAATTTTATTAGAATAAAGTGCATCATCGACTATGATACAAGTTAGTAATGGTGTTCTTGTAAAATTAGTAGCATTGTAAGTAATTTGCATATGGCGGTTGTTTCCATTTCTTATATTTATCGTAGTCAATAATTTATTTTCAGAGCAATTTAAAGATGATAGAGATTGATTTTTAGAAAGATCTAGGCTAGTTAACAGGTTTGAAGAGCACCATAATGAAGATAAAAGCTTATTGTTTGTAAAATCAATATTGTTTAATTGGTTAGAACCACAGCTTAGGAGACGTAAATTGACATTTAGAGAAAGATCAAGACTTGTTATTTGATTATGATCAAGTGACAGGTATTCTAAGGCAAGGTTTTTTGAAGTGTCTAGCGTGATTAAATTGTTGTAACCTGCAAGTAAAAAGTATAAGGCCTGGTTTTTAGAGATGTCAAGATTCGTTATCTTGTTAGACATACAATTTAGATAAGTTAAGGCTTTAAAATCCTGAATTCCGGCCAAGTCTGTAATATTACTATTATTAAGTTCCAGTTTTGTAATGTCGGAAATTTTTGAGGTTAATACCTTTCCATCAGCAGTTCCGGAATCAATTCCTAATGCTATTAACTTGTTTTCAAAATTTACGTCAGGTATTAAGGTGTAAGATTCAGGAGCGATACAAGGGGTTGAGGAAAAAGATGTCGTTGGGTCTTTTTTGGCAGACCAATTTGTATTTGCAGCTGCAACATCACTAACCTGAATACAAGTTAATTTTGGATTTGATGTAAAAGAGATTTGATTGGTAAGTAAGGATGTATTGTTAGTGAGGTTTAAGCTTGTCAATAGATTCTCTTGTAAATATAAAGTAGTTAGGCTCGGATTATTGGAAATGTCTAATGTTTCGAACTTATTTTGACGAAGGTCCAGACTACGCAAAGCTTTATTTTGAGACAGATCTATCGTTGTTAATTGACTGTTTGCTGCAGTGAAAGACTCAAGAGCTTTGTTTTTGGTTAGATCAGGACTTTTTGATAGATTGTTTCCGGAGGCATACAAACGAGCAAGTTTTAAATTGTGAGATACATCAAGATCTGTTATTTTAGTTTGATTAATAGTAAGTGCTTCCAGGGCTGTATTAGCAGTTAAATCAATATTTGAAATTTGATTTGAACTCACATTCAATTGAATTAATGAAAGGTTTTTAGAAACATCTATAGTGGTTAGATTATTTCCTGCAATCAGGAATTGCTGTAATGATAAGTTTTTAGTAATATCAATGGTTGTCAGTTTATTATAAGGACAATAGAGTAATTTTAAGGCTAAATTTTGGGATACGTCTAAGTCTGTTAGTTGATTTCCAGAGCAGTATAATGTGGTTAGCTTTGTGTTTTTAGAAACGTTTAATTTTGTCAATTTACCTGTTCCTCCTCCATTAGGGTCGGAAGTTCCCGAGCAATACAAGGTTTCTAAGCTATAAAAATCTTCAAGTCCCGTTAAGTCAGAAATTATTGTGACGTCAAGGTCTAAAGTTTTAATTTTTGTAATATTGGCTGTTAGTACTTTCCCATCAGCAGTTCCGGAATCAATTCCTAATGCTATTAGCTTGTTTTCAAAATTCACGTCAGGTATTAAGGTGTATGGAGAAGGGACATCAGCAATATCTACAACGGAAACGTTATCGACTAAAATTTCAGAGTTTAGTGTTCCTGTGGTCCAGATATCGATCTCTATATTTTCGCTTACAGTTGGAGTATATTCAAATTCAATTTTTTTCCATTCAGAAGCTGAAAAAATGGTTTCTGTTTTTTTTATGATTTCTTCCTTAAAAGTTCCGGGTTTGTGATATAAACTAAAATCAAGTTTCGAAAATGTACCAGAAACTAATTTGTGGTACATTGTTATTCGGTATGTTTTATTTGCTGTTACTGAAAAAAAATCGCTGTTGATAGAGTTGAGAGTGCCACTGGAAATCTTCATATTGGTACTCGAGGTGCCGTTTTGAGCAGTAGTGCTTTGTGAGACAAATCCATTAAAAGAACGATACCAGTTACTAGGTTGGGATGATGAAGGCCAGATTTCAAAGTCACCGTTGGGGACTAAATTAGTTTGGGCATAAATAGAAAAATTTGCGAATAAAAGGAATAAGAGTAGTTTTGATTTCATAGATAAGTGATTAGTTGCTACAAGTCTACGAAGTCTCTCTTGAATTTCCTTACGGGAAGGCGTAATGAACAGGATTTAATCTTTTGGTACTTAAGATATAAAAAAAGTCCCATTCGCCTCTGCGGATGGGACTTTTTGGATTAATAAATTATAATTATTCTACAATTACTTTTTTAGCCGAAGCAGCATCCCCATTGATTAAGTATACATAATAAACTCCTTTTGGTAAACCAGATAAGCTTATTGTATTGTTTGTATTGCTAGAATTTAAAGTAAATATTTTTACCAATTGCCCTAATGAGTTGTAAACCGTTGCTTTTTCTAAAGTAACATTTTGAATGGTTACCTCACCTTTCGTTGGGTTTGGATATAGAGTTACTTTGTCAAAAAACGAATCTTCGATACCTAGTGTGCAATTTGTTGAAAATGAAGCTGCAGCATCTTTCTTGGTTCCCCAATTTGTATTTGCATAACTAACATCGTCAACCTGAATACATTTTAGGTTAGAATTAGCTCCAAGATCAAAATTTGATGTTTTTATTAAACTGTTAGTTCCATTTTTTAGATTTACTTCCGTCAGACTGTTAGCGCGACAATCTACCTCGTATAACTCGGGGCATTTTGAGAGATCTAATTTTGATATTTCATTAAGACGGGCAGAAAACATTCCTAGTTTAGGATTATTAGAAACATCTATGGCTTTAATGCTGTTTGTACTAATGGATAAAGTTCTCAGAGCAGAATTATTTTTTACATCTAAAGCCGTAATTTCATTAACAAAGCAAACAAGCGATTTTAATGCAGTGTTGCTGGAGGTATTTAAAGTAGTCAATTTATTATTAGAACAATACAAATCAATTAAATTAATGTTTTTTGTAATATCCAGGCTTGTGATTTTATTAAACGTACAATTTAGATATTCAAGCTGTACGTTTTGTGAAAGATCAATAGTTGTTAAATTGTTTTGCCTGCAATCTAATCTTTTTAAGTTTTTAAAGTCTTGGATACCAGTAAGATTTGAGATTGTGCTGTTTTCAACATTCAAAGAGGTCAATCCTGAAATTTTTGAAGTAGCCACTTTTCCATCAGCCGGAGCGGTATCGTAATTAAGGGCGATTAGTTTATTTTCGAAATTTATATCCGGAATCAAAGTATAGACAGTACAATCAACATTGTAATTGGCAGTCGCATCTTTCGAAACAGAGAGCCAGTTATTGGTTGAATAAGCAACATTGTCTACCTGAATACAAGTCAAGTCTGCATTGTTTTGTAAATTAAGTTGATTTTTATTGATTTTATTATTAGCACCATTTTTCAGGTTCAGTTCCGTTAAACTATTCGAAACACAAGAAAAGTTTACTAAGTTAATATTTCCGGAGAGATTTAATTTACTTATTTTATTAGAATCACAATACAAAGAAACCAAAGCTGTATTCGCAGAAACATCCAAAGCAGTAAGTTTGTTTTCCCAACAAGTTAAACTGGTCAATAATGTATTTTGAGTAAGAACAATAGTGGAGATTTGATTCTGAGTAAATGATAGTGTTTTTAAAGCTGTACTTGAATTGATATTTAAAGCAGTCAAGTTGTTTTTATCGCAATTTAAATCTTCTAATAAAGGATTGTTCGATAGGGATAAAGTTGTCAGAAGATTGTTGTTGGCTTGTAATTGCCTTAGTTTACTATTATTGTTTAAAGATAAACCTGTCAGTTTGTTATTAGAACAAATCAAGTATTTTAAATCAGTGTTTAAAGAGGTATTAATACTGGTAATTAAATTGTTACTGCATTTAATGTCAGTAAGATATAGGTTTTTAGAGAAATTTAAAGTGGTTAAATTATTATTGGTTAGGTCTATAACTTCTAAATCTTTAAAGTCTTCAATTCCTGTCAGATTACTAATTCCTGCGTTTGAAAGATTTATATTGGTTAAACCAGAAATTTTAGATGTAAGAATTTTTCCGTCGATAGCCGTATCAAGATTATAATCAATTAATCGCTGTTCAAAACCAGGATCGGGAATCATTGTATATTGTTGTGCATAAATAGAAAAGTTTGCCAGTAACAGCAATAAGAGTAGTTTTGTTTTCATAGATTGGATTTAAAAATAGGTCGCGCAATTGTACAAAATTCAATTGAGCTTTCCTTACGGGAAGACGTAATGATCTGTTGATTGTTTTTGGAAGAGTCTAAAACAAAACGTTTTTTTAAATTAAGAAGACTTTTACAACGTTCTTAAGGTTTCTTAAATGTTAAGACAAAAATCATAAGACAGTGTTAATCGTTAGTTTTATGTAACAAAAAATCATAATTTAGACCCATATTTAACTTTAGAATACTTATTAGATACATGAGTCATATGAAACACATCAAATTATCTGCTTTTGCATTACTTGTTTTGGCAGGTTGCAGTACTACTTTGCAAGCGCAAAATTCAGCAACAAAAGAATTTATCAAAGCTCCTTTGGCTGTTGTTAAAAAAGCTCCTGTTTCAGAAAATGAATTAAAAAGATGGAGTCACCTTGACCTAATCAGGGATTCTATTCCGGGAATGAGTGTTGACAGAGCTTATGCTGAATTATTGCAGGGGAAAACCGGAAAGAAGGTGATCGTGGGAATTGTAGATTCTGGTGTCGATATCGAGCATGAAGATCTTAAGGGGATGATCTGGACGAATTCAAAAGAAATTCCGGGTAATGGAATCGACGATGATAAAAACGGATTTATTGATGACGTCCACGGATGGAATTTTTTAGGAGATGCGGTTCATGAAAATCTTGAATTAACACGTGTCGTTAAAAAAGGTGATGACGGATCTCCCGAATATAAAGAGGCTTTGGCACAGTATACGAAAAAGTATGAAGAAGCTTTAAGGGACAAACAACAATCTGATTTTTTATTAGAAGTTCATAAAACAATACAAAAAGAACTGAACAAAACAACCTATAAAATTGAGGATCTAAATACGATAACTTCTACAGATCCAAAAGTGGCTCAGAGTAAAGAGATCATGACTCAAATTTTAACGAATGCAGGGCCAACTTTTGATCCTGACTCTGAGTTAAAAGAGTACAGTAAGCAGGTTTATGGTCAGTTAAATTATAACCTAAATAAAGAATTCGACGGAAGAAAAGCAGTAGGTGATAATCCGGAGGATATTAAAAACACACGTTATGGAAATAATATTGTTTTTGGTCCTGATAAAGAAGAAGCCCTTCACGGAACACACGTAGCCGGAATTATTGCGCAGGTTCGTGGGAATAACTTAGGAGGAGACGGAGTTAGTACTAATGTAGAAATCCTGACTGTAAGAGCCGTTCCGGATGGTGATGAGTACGATAAAGATATTGCTTTAGGGATTCGTTATGCAGTCGACAACGGAGCAAAAATAATCAACGGAAGTTTCGGAAAAAGTTTCTCACCTCATAAAAAATGGGTGTATGATGCGATAAAATATGCTGAGAAAAAAGATGTTCTAATAGTGCATGCAGCTGGAAATGACGGATACAATATTGACGAGACCAAAAATATTAATTATCCAAACGACTCAGAAGATAACGTTAAAGAATTTGCTAATAACGTAATCACAATTGGAGCACTTAATAAAGAATATGGAGAAACTGTTGTAGCAGGATTTTCGAACTTCGGAAAAATAAATGTAGATGTTTTTGCTCCGGGTGAAGAAATTTATGCAACAGTACCCAACAATAAGTACAAATACCTGCAGGGAACTTCAATGGCAGCTCCAAATGCAGCAGGAGTTGCAGCACTGATACGCTCTTACTATCCAAAATTAAAAGCAGCTCAGGTCAAACAAATTTTAATGGACTCAGGGGTTGCACTTCCTTCAATGGTTGTTTTGGGTGAAAACCATAACCCTGAAGCAAAACCGGTAGCAGTTTCTTCGGCAGAATCTTCAAGAACAGCTAAAATGGTCAACGCTTACAATGCTTTATTGATGGCCGAAAAAATATCTAAAAAATAAACAAAAACAGAATACTAATGTAATGGAAGAGTTCGCGCTCTTCCATTTTGATTGAAATAACCATGCGAAAAATTTTACTACTATCTTTTTTGAGTTTGAGTTTAAACTCAGCATTTGCACAAAGCGCTCCTTATTGGCAACAGCATGTCGATTACAAAATGGAGGTGTCTATGGATGTAAAAAACTATCAGTACAAAGGAAAACAAGAGTTAGTGTACACGAACAACTCTCCTGATACTTTAAAGAAGGTTTATTATCATTTGTTCTTAAATGCGTTTCAGCCGGGAAGTGAAATGGATGCACGTCTGCATTCGATAAAAGATCCGGACGGAAGAATGGTTAATAAAGTAAAAGGCGCAGATGGTAAAGAAACGAAACAAAGCCGAATAGAAACTTTAAAACCAAATGAAATTGGATATTTAAAAGTTTCAGACTTTAAACAAGACGGAGTTGCAGCACAAACAAGAGTTTCAGGAACTATTTTAGAAGTGACTTTGGTGAAACCAATTTTGCCAAATTCTAAAACAACCTTTACTTTAGATTTTGACGGACAAGTTCCGGTTCAGGTTCGTCGTACGGGACGTAATAATTCTGAAGGAGTTGAGTTGTCAATGTCACAATGGTACCCAAAATTAGCCGAATTTGATTTTGAAGGCTGGCACGCAGATCCATACATTGCAAGAGAATTTCATGGTGTGTGGGGGAATTTTGATGTGAAAATTACAATCGATAAAGAGTATACTATCGGAGGTTCAGGATATTTACAAGATAAGAATCAAATCGGACACGGTTATGAAGATGCTGGTGTAACCGTTACTTATCCAAAGAAAACAAAAACATTGACCTGGCATTTTATTGCACCAAATGTTCATGATTTTACCTGGGCAGCAGATAAAGAATACACACATGATATTGTAAAAGGACCTAATGATGTTGACTTGCATTTCTTCTACAAAAACAATCCAAAAACAACTGCAAACTGGAAACAATTAGAGCCTTTAATGGTGAAAGTAATGGATTATTACAACCACAGAGTGGGGGCATATCCGTACAAACAATACTCTTTTATCCAGGGTGGAGATGGTGGAATGGAGTATGCAATGTGTACCCTAATGCTTGGAAACGGAACTCTTGAAGGAATTTTAGGAACAGCAACTCATGAATTAGGACATTCCTGGTTTCAGCATATTTTGGCTTCAAACGAATCTAAACACCCTTGGATGGATGAAGGTTTTACCACTTACATCGAAGACAGTGCTTTGAACGAATTGAAAGGCGATAAAAAAGAAGTGAATCCGTTTAAAGGAAATTATGCTGCTTATTACAGCTTAGTTAATTCAGGAAAAGAGCAGCCGCAAACGACTCATGGAGACCGTTACGATGAAAACAGACCTTATAGTATTTCTTCTTATGTAAAAGGAAGTCTATTCTTATCTCAATTAGAATATGTAATTGGAAAAGAGAATGTAGATGCTACTTTAAAAAGATATTACAATGATTTCAAATTCAAACACCCTACTCCAAATGATATCAAAAGATCAGCAGAGAGAGTTTCAGGAGCAGAATTAGATTGGTATTTAGTGGATTGGACAGGAACTACCAATACAATCGATTATGGTATTAAAGAAGTGGCGGATAACGCAGGAAAAACGAATGTTACTTTAGAAAGAATTGGAAGAATGCCAATGCCAATTGATCTAACAGTAGAGTACACAGACGGAACTTCTGAAAGTTTCTACATTCCGTTACGAATGATGAATTTCATCAAACCAAATCCAAATCCGAATGAAAAAAGAACTGTTTTAGACGACTGGGCCTGGGCACAATCGAACTACAGTTTTACAATAGATAAAAACAAAACTGCCATTAAGAAAATCACGATTGATCCAAGCGGATTAATGGCCGATGTAAAAGCAGCAAATAATGTTTATGAAGTGAAATAATCTTCGTTTTTGAAATATAAAAAAGCCAAAGTTAGTTTTCTGCTAGCTTTGGCTTTTTTGTTTTTACGGTTATAATTTTTATTAAGGCATAAAATATAGGAGAAAATAAATTTAAGAATTTTCTTATAACTTAGATTGGCTAAATAGGAAAAGCAAAACATATTTGTAGTATATTCGCTTCAAAAATAATTAAAAATGACTTTTGGAACGAGATTACAAAAATTAAGAAGTGAAAAAAGAATGTCGCAAAAGGAGATTTCGACCATTTTGAAAGTTTCACAAACGATTTATGGAAAATGGGAAAGCGATATCTTTTATCCAACCTATAAAAACTTAAAGAAAATAGCTGTTTTTTACAATATTACTATAGATGCGTTGGTAGATGTTAAAGACCATAGAAAAGCGGGTAAGATTTTAATTTCGGAGAATCTGACCGCTGATCCGGTATCTTTTATTACCATATTTAAACTCCTAAAAAGAATAGAAAAGACCGTTTTATTAATTGAAAAGCAAACCGCGATCCCGGAGAAAGAAGGAGAATGAAAAAATAAAGAGTCCCGTTAAATTTTAGAAATAAATTTTAAACGGGACTTTTTTATATTGTAAGCAGATGTTATCCCAAATGCTCTAACATGTCTTTTGTCATAGTTTCAAGATCAAAAGTATGTTTCCAGTCCCAGTCTTCTCTTGCCTGAGAATCGTCGATACTAGCCGGCCAGCTGTCCGCAATTTTCTGACGGAAATCAGGGTTATACGTTATTTCGAATTCAGGAATGTGTTTTTTAATTTCTGCGGCAATTTCAGTAGGAGTAAAACTCATTGCAGCTAAATTATATGAAGAATGTATTTTGATCTTCTCTGCCGGTGCCTTCATAATATTAATGGTTGCATCAATGGCATCATCCATATACATCATTGGCATTTTGGTTTCCGAAGATAAAAAGCACTCGTATTTTTTATCAGCAATAGCTTTGTAAAAAATATCAACAGCATAATCTGTAGTTCCGCCACCAGGAGGTGTCGACCAACTGATTAGGCCGGGATAACGGATGCTTCGAACATCAACTCCGTAAATATTATGGTAGTATTCACACCATCTTTCTCCAGCTTGTTTACTAATTCCGTAAACTGTAGAAGGTTCCATTACGGTATATTGAGGTGTATTTTCCTTAGGAGTAGTAGGTCCGAAAACCGCAATACTGGAAGGCCAGAATATCTTCTTTATTTTTTGGGCTTTTGCTAAATTTAAAACGTGAAATAATGAATTCATATTCAGATCCCAGGCAAATGCAGGGTTTTTCTCGGCTGTAGCCGATAAAAGTGCCGCCATCAGATAAACATCAGTAATTTGATGTACTTCAACAAGATGCTCAATTTGGTTGAAATCTAAAGCATTGACTACTTCAAACGGACCGGAATTAACAACGTCAGTATTTAATTTTCTAATATCAGAAGCAATAACATTTTCTGTTCCGTATAGTTTGCGCAGTTTTTGAGTCAGTTCCGTCCCAATTTGACCGCAGGCACCAATGATTAATATTTTTGGATTCATTTTTCGAATAGTTTTTTTGAGAGACAAATATAACGTTTTCGCAAATGTTTTCGCTTTTAAGGAGAACAAATTGTAAATTTAACAATGATAAAGATTCTTTTTTAGATTATTCGCTGTTGAATACTGGATGCAAATTGTAAATTATAAGTATTTTCGATCAGGAATTTTAAATTTGCCTATAAGTCCTACAAAGAAGAATTAGCCAATCTGTTTTGGTCTAATAGCAGCTAAATAATGTAATTTGTACCCAAAATCAGAATTCGTAATTGTAAAATTACTTTGTAACTTTGTAGCTTAATGTTTTACCAAATGAAATATAAGATATCTCTTTTTTTGCTTTTTGTTTTTGTATTGAATTCATGTCAGAATGAAGATGAAAAACGCCGTGCTGAAAACGAAAAGGAAGCCAAAAAAAACGAAGTTATTTTTAATAAAATCAATAAAAGCTGGTCTTTTATAGATGAGCCGATCAACGAAATCTCGGAGCAAAAAGTGAATTCGTGGGGGGAATGGCGTGACTTTCTGAACGAACTTAGAGATAAACCCAGAAAAACAATTGGAGCATTCCAAAAAAAGTCAGCAGCTATTTCAAAGAAAGCAATGGCTTTAAACAATAACATTCCTGCAGAATTTAATATTCCACAGATCAAAAGCCGAATTTCTATTTTGATTACAAAAGTAAGAATGATGGATTTATTCATTCATCTGAACCAAATTCCTTCAGAGAAAGTGACATTTTTAATTGGCGAAATCAATAAAGAATTGGTTTCATTAGAAAGACAAATGGATGTAGTTATTGTAAAAAGTAAAATTCCGAAAGAAGAAGGAGAGGAAGATTTTTTAAGAATGTTAGATACCGCTCGTGCCATTCCAAACGAGACGACAGCTCCGATTCCGGGGAAAAATGTAGATCCAAACACACCAAAAGTTGAGTAAAAACGCCTTATATACCCTGTATGATGATCTGCCAAAAAATCAGCAGATTGCCACACAATTACTGGAACAGAAACAAATAAAAATGCATCTTAACGGATTGTTAGGATCAGCAGTTTCATTTGTTTTGCGTGCTGTTTTCAAAAAATCCGAATTGCCTTTTTTAGTCATTTTAGACAACAAAGAAGAGGCAGCTTATTATCTGAACGATCTCGAACAAATGATCGGAGAACAGGATGTACTGTTTTATCCAGCTTCATTTCGCCGTCCGTATCAAATTGATGAAACAGATAACGCCAATGTTTTGCTTCGTGCTGAGGTTTTAAACCGAATTAATTCCCGTAAAAAACCAGCTGTAATTGTTACCTATCCCGAAGCACTTTTCGAAAAAGTAGTGACACGCAGGGAACTTGATAAAAACACTTTAAAAGTCGCTTTGAACGATAAAATTTCGATCGATTTTATCAATGAAGTCTTGTTTGAATACGAATTTAAAAGAGTCGATTTTATCACTGAACCCGGAGAGTTTTCTGTTCGAGGCGGAATTGTCGATGTGTTCTCATTTTCTAACGATCATCCGTACAGAATAGAGTTTTTTGGTAACGAAGTAGACAGCATCAGAAGTTTTGATGTAGAAACACAATTATCAATAGAAACTCATAAAAAGATCACAATCATCCCAAATGTCGAGAACAAACTTTTTCAGGAAAATAGAGAGAGTTTCTTAGACTATATTGCCGAGAGGACCGTCTTGTTTATTCAAAATACAGAAGGACTTTTCACTCAGTTAGACAAACAATTCGCCAGAGCCGAAGAAGCTTTCGAGAAACTTTCAAAAGAAATAAAACACGCAGAACCTGAAAAGCTATTTTTAAATCAAACCTCGTTTATCAAACGTGCTTTGGATTTTTCAATAGTAGAATTGGCTTCAAAACCTGTTTTTAAAACCACAAAAACATTCGATTTTCATATTCATCCGCAGCCTTCTTTTAATAAACAATTTGATTTGCTGCTGAATAATCTGAGTGACAATCATTTCAACGGATATAAAAATTATCTGTTCTGTTCGAATGAAACTCAGGCGAAACGTTTTCATGATATTTTCGAAACTTTAGACGAAGCTAATTCAGAGAACATTCGAAAACAATATCATACCGTTGTTCTGCCTTTGTATCAGGGATTTATCGACGAAGAAAGCCAGATTACAGCCTATACCGATCACCAGATTTTTGAGCGCTATCATAAATTTAATATCAAAAACGGTTATTCGAAAAAGCAGAATATTACGCTAAAGGAATTAACAGCGCTTTCGGTTGGTGATTACGTAACCCATATCGATCACGGTATTGGGAAATTTGGAGGTTTACAGAAAATTCAGGTCGAAGGAAAAACTCAGGAAGCCATAAAACTGGTTTATGCCGATAATGATATTGTGTATGTGAGCATTCACTCGCTCCATAAGATTTCAAAATACAACGGAAAAGACGGAACTCCTCCTAAAATATATAAACTGGGCTCGAACGCCTGGAAAGTTTTAAAACAAAAAACCAAAGCGAGGGTTAAACATATTGCCTTCAATTTGATTCAGTTGTATGCAAAACGACGATTGGAAAAAGGTTTTCAGTTTGCACCGGACAGTTATTTGCAGAACGAATTAGAAAGTTCGTTCATATACGAAGATACACCGGATCAAACTAAATCGACACAGGAAGTCAAAGCCGACATGGAAAGCGATCGTCCGATGGACCGTTTAGTTTGTGGTGATGTAGGTTTTGGAAAAACAGAGGTGGCCATTCGTGCGGCGTTTAAGGCAGTAGACAATAGCAAACAAGTAGCTGTTTTGGTTCCGACGACCATTTTGGCTTACCAACATTACCGTACATTTTCAGAACGTTTGAAAGATATGCCGGTGACTATTGGTTACATGAACCGATTTAGAACTGCCAAACAGAAAGCACAGACTTTAAAAGATTTAGCAGAAGGAAAACTGGACATTGTGATTGGAACACACCAGTTAGTCAATAAAAATGTAGTTTTTAAAGATCTTGGTTTATTGATTGTCGACGAAGAGCAGAAGTTTGGAGTAAACGTAAAAGATAAACTTAAAACGATTGCTGCGAATGTCGACACGTTAACCTTAACGGCAACGCCAATCCCGAGAACACTTCAGTTCTCGTTAATGGCAGCTAGGGATCTGTCTGTAATTACAACTCCTCCGCCAAACCGATACCCTATCGAAACCAGTGTGGTTGGGTTTAATGAAGAAATAATCCGTGATGCTATTTCGTATGAAATTCAGCGTAACGGTCAGGTTTTCTTCATCAATAACCGAATCGAAAATATAAAAGAAGTTGCCGGAATGATTCAGCGTCTGGTGCCAAATGCCAGAGTAGGAATCGGTCATGGACAAATGGACGGTGCGAAACTCGAAGAATTGATGTTGGGCTTCATGAACGGTGATTTTGACGTTCTGGTGGCCACAACAATTATCGAAAGTGGTCTGGACGTACCAAATGCCAATACGATTTTTATTAACAATGCCAATAATTTTGGACTCTCCGATTTGCATCAAATGCGAGGCAGAGTAGGTCGAAGCAATAAAAAAGCATTTTGTTATTTCATCTGTCCGCCTTATTCTTCTATGACGGATGATGCCAGAAAACGTATTCAGGCTTTAGAGCAGTTTAGCGAATTAGGAAGTGGTTTCAACATTGCGATGAAAGATCTTGAAATTCGTGGAGCAGGAGATTTATTGGGAGGAGAACAAAGTGGTTTCATTAATGAAATTGGATTTGATACCTACCAAAAAATTATGAATGAGGCTATCGAAGAATTGAAGGAGAATGAATTCAAGGACTTATATCCGGAAGAGAACGATATTGAAACTAAGGAATATGTAAAAGATCTCCAAATTGATACTGATTTTGAGTTATTGTTTTCTGATGAATACATCAATAATGTTACCGAACGTTTGAGTTTATACAACGAGTTGGGCAGTGTGAAAAATGAAGAAGAACTGGTGATCTTTCAAAATAAACTAATTGACCGTTTCGGGCCAATGCCTCCGCGTGCCAATGCCTTGATGAATAGTATTCGAATCAAATGGATTGCGACAAGTGTAGGTATTGAGAAATTAGTGATGAAAAAAGGCAAGATGATAGGTTATTTCGTTTCAGACCAGCAATCTGATTATTACCAGTCGAAGCGTTTTCATAAAGTAATCAAATTTGTACAGACCCATAGTAATCTTTGCCAAATGAAAGAGAAACAAACTCCTAACGGTTTAAGACTTTTACTGACTTTTGATAATGTGAAATCAACCAGACGAGCACTGGAGTTAATGGAAATGTTAGGAGAGTAAACACTATTAAAAGATATAATACTCTAAATCCGGCAGGTTTTTGAAACCTGTCGGATTTGTTTTTTAATATGTATAAGGAGGAGTAGAATTAGTATAAAAGTCTGGGCGTTTCCCTCCGGGCCGGGCTGTACGCTAAATCTTTTGCGACAAGAGATTTTAGGAAGTTGCAAAAAATTCCATGTGCCGCAAAAGGATATCGCTGCCATCCCTAACGCATTTTACGTTAGAAAATTCTATTTGTCAGTTTTAAAGGAGATTGCTGGAAGCCGTGTTCAAATATTCACAGATCAGGACAACAGTTCATACATTGAGTAAATTTATTTATTATGTTTCCTCTTTAACATAAGCATTCGAGATGATTAAAAAAGGGCTGAAAGCCTAAAAGCAATAGAATAGTGCAGCGCACTATGCACTAAATTGATGATGAGTAACGCCCTGAAAGGGCACAAGCAGAAATAGATACTAATAAAATAGAATTCCATTTCAAAAAACATATAAAATTATATCATTGCTTTTCTTTGAGATCAGGCTTTCGCCCTTTCAGGGCTTAAATGATCATTCTTATTATTCATAGTGCGTTGCACCATGCTGTTGCTGAAGCTCTTTCAGAGCAATGAATTTTAAGAATCTTGATTTTCCTCAATTACTCGCTCGCTTTTGCAATAGATTCATAGATACCAATTTTAATCATAAAAAAATCCTCTTATCTTTTTAGAAGACAAGAGGATTATATATCGGACGAACCTTTGTAAGGTTCTTTTGAAGTTAATTTTGAATCTAGTTCTTCAAGTCTTTAATTACTTTAAAAGCAACGTCAACCTGATCTTCGCCAACTAAAATGGTAAATTCATTAGAAGTCGAAATTACCTCATTGATGATAATTCCTTCCCATGCCAAACGTTGGAAAATGAAATAGTAAATCCCGGGAACCACAATGTTTTCTTTTGGCAATTTTACGGTTATGGAGGCCAGGTTGTCTAACTTCTGAATAAGCTTCTCTCTCATAAAGTGTTTTTCAACTAAATGATTTACGCTGCTGCTTACCACAATATTGGTTTCGTTTACTCCGCGTGATGAGGTATAAAATATGTCAGATAATGTATTGATATCAGAGATTAAATCCGCCTGCTTGTTCAAAACAGTTTCGGAAGCGGCAAAAGTGTAATCCGTCAATTCAGATCGAACCGTGATTTCGCCTATATTTTTAATTACTTTATTGATTTTATGATTCAGTTTAAAATCCAGTTCTTCTGTTAGTCTTTTTAATGACATTACTACAGCGCCTTGTTTTACTTCTTTACCAAATTCACTTTCCAATTCGGTCATAATGTTCCGTGAAAGAGAAGTAAGGTTGATAATTCCAAGCGATAACGCATTCAATAAAAAGGGTTTTGTTTTAATGTAATTCTCGACGATTGAAGAAACGGTTTTCATAGTTTTTTTCTTTTTTTTTGTAACTTAATTGGTTCAGTGTAGTTAATTTTGTGTTATAAAATCCTGCGAATATAAATAAAAAAACAATTTGTTACAAATATAACAATGTAAAATTATGTTAAAAATGGAAAAAAGCGTCTGTAATATGTTCAATTGCAAATGATTCCCTGTTTTTATGTATCGCGATGATGTCAAAACGGATTTCAATATCCATTTCCCTATCGTTTATATAGGCATTTACGGCCTTTACCAGCAGTTGAATCTTTTTAGGTTTTACAAAATCCTGCGGTAAACCAAAATCCAAAGTCGATCTTGTTTTTACTTCGATGATAGCCAAAATAGATTCTTTTTTGGCGATAATATCAATTTCGGCCTTTTGGAAAGTCCAGTTTCGATCGAGAATTTTA
The DNA here is from genome assembly GCF_041154745.1 of Flavobacterium sp. CFS9. NCBI lineage: Bacteria > Pseudomonadati > Bacteroidota > Flavobacteriia > Flavobacteriales > Flavobacteriaceae > Flavobacterium > Flavobacterium sp. CFS9. The sequence goes on from NZ_AP031573.1 coordinate 2,062,620, forward strand.
TAGCCGTTTTGCTCCAGATATTCCACAGCGAGATCTTCACCTTTTTTTCCAAGTTCATTATGTTCAGCCATTTCTTTAAATTGTGAATTATGAGTTATGATGTTTTTATGCTGTAAAGGGTAATTTGTACGCAAAGACGCGAAGTCACAAAGAATCAGGTAAAACTCTGCGATTTCGCGTCTTTGCGAGAATATGATATGTGGTATTTAAAATTCTTTAGAGAAAAGAAATTCTCAGGGATTATTATTTTTGAAAAGAAACAGTACTTCCGGACGCATTGACATCAATTGTAATGGTACTTCCCATAATTAAAGCCCTGTTGTCCTGAATGTGTCCGGCCGGGAAATTAAAAATTACAGGAATATTGTACTTTTTGGTAACATCGTCTACAATTTCTACCGCATTTTTCCCCCATGGAACTTCGTTATCCTTCATTTTGGTCATACCGCCAACAATGATTCCTTTTAGATTTTCGATGCATCCATTGCGTCTTAAATTCATCATCATACGATCAATATGATAGAGATACTCGTCAAGGTCTTCAATAAACAAAATTTTATCTTTACAGTCAATTGCCGAAGGAGAACCTAACAAACTGTATAAAATAGATAGATTTCCTCCCACTAATTCCCCAGTTGCGTTTCCAAAGCGGTTCATTTTATCCGGTCCAATGGCATAAGAAATAGGTTCACCAAATAAGGCAGATTTCATCGAACTTACCGCCGCAGGAGTAGCTCTTGGAACTGTTACCGGCATGATCCCGTGAATGGACTTATAGCCCATCGTGTTCAAATGATTGTGCAGAACGGTAACATCGCTAAAACCAACAATCCATTTAGGGTGTTGTTTGAATTTGGTAAAATCAAGTAAATCGATCATCCTTACTGTTCCATAGCCACCACGAACACACCAGATTGCTTTGATGTTTGGATTGTCTAATTGTTTTTGAAAATCAGCAGCACGCTGTTCATCTGTACCGGCCAGTTGATTAAAATCTAAACCAATAGTACTTCCAACTACGGCTTCAAGCCCCCAGCTGTGCAATAAATCGATAGTTGGTTTTAGATTATCATCTATATTTTTTCTTGCTGTTGCTAAAATGGCAACTGTATCTCCTTTTTGTAAATAAGGTGGTGTTATCATGTTTTGTTGTGATTGACAGTGGATGGATTGTAAAGCAAAAATAAGAAATACGAGTTTATAAATAGAAAAGTAGTTTCTGTGGTATTGACGGGTGCTCGCTTTCATGTTTTTCTGCTGGTTCATTCGTAAAGATAAAACAAATATAAATATTTTAAAAAATAAAATTATTAGAAAATTCTTACAAATTGTTTTAATTTGTTTAAATTGAACTTTTTAAAGAGTTAAGTTTATGAGAGGAATATCTTTTCGATTCTGTAGTATTGCCTTTTTGTGTTTTACAATTCTACAGGCACAGCCCAAAAAATATGCTATTCATACTATTGCATTTTATAATTTTGAGAACCTCTTCGATATTAATGATGATGTCAATACTAACGATGATGAATGGACACCCAATGGAACTCAGCACTGGACGATGGAAAAGTACGAACAGAAATTAAAAAACCTGTCCAGAGTCCTATCTGAAGTTGGAAGACCTGAAAATGCAAATGCTCCAGTGTTAATAGGTGGTGCTGAGATTGAAAATCGTGTGGTTCTCGAAGATCTGGTGAAACAACCAAATTTACTCCCTTTTGACTATGGAATTATTCATTTTGATTCACCCGATAAACGCGGAATAGATGTTGCCTTGTTGTATCAGAGAAAATATTTCAGACCCACGACATACTCTAATGTTCCGCTGCAGATTTATCAAAAAAAGAGTTCTGATAAAGAAGTGGAAGTCGAACAGCAAGAAGATGATGTCGAAATTAAAACCGACAGTAAGAACCGTGTTTTTACCAGAGATCAGCTTTTGATTTCAGGATTTTTAGAGGGAGAGGAAATCCATATTATTGTCAATCACTGGCCGTCCAGATCAGGAGGGGAGAAAGCGAGCAGTATATTTCGGGAAGCTGCAGGAAGTTTAAACAGAAGAATTATCGATTCACTACAGCAAATAAATCCCAATGCTAAAGTGATTACGATGGGCGATTTGAATGATGGGCCTTATAATAAAAGTATAAAAACAGTTTTGGGTGCAAAGACAAAGAAGTCAGAAGTGGAAGATTTAGGTCTTTTTAATCCCTTTGCAGCAATGCTCGATAAAGGTTTGGGCACAATTGCATTTAGAGATTCCTGGGATATTTTCGATCAGATCATAATTACAAAATCACTCATACAATCTGATTTTTCAACTTTTAACTTTTGGAAAGCTGGAATTTTCAATAAAACTTTTCTGGTTCAGAGCTCAGGATCGTATAAAGGTTATCCATTGCGGCATAGTTTGACAGAAGTTGGATTTAGTGATCATTTTCCGGTTTATATTTATTTGATTCGAGAGGTGAGATGAGTTTTCAGTGGCAGTTTCCAGTCTCAGTTTTCAGTCTCAGTTTTCAGTCTCAATTGATCACTGTGTAGTGAGACTGAGACTGCGTACCGAAATGAGTCTCAATTGCTCACTGCGACTGCGAACTGAAAACTTTTTCTTAAATTAGCTACTTAAAAATATACCTTTAAAGAAATGGCAATAGCAAAACCTTTCAATCTGGCAACGTGGATCGATGAGAACCGTCATTTACTGAAACCACCCGTTGGGAATAAAAATCTTTATGTTGACTCCGGTGATTATATCGTTATGATTGTTGCAGGTCCGAATGCCCGAAAAGATTATCATTATAACGAAACCGAAGAGCTTTTTTATCAGCTGGAAGGCAGTATAAAAGTTATTATTCAGGAAGATGGAGAACGAAAGGAAATGGATTTACATGCAGGTGATATGTATCTTCATCCGGCTAAAGTTCCTCATTCACCCGTTCGTTCCGAAGGTTCAATCGGATTGGTAATCGAACGTAAGCGTGCAGGAAAAGGATATACAGACGGACTGCTTTGGCATTGTGATCATTGCAATCATAAATTGTATGAAGTGTTTTTTGAATTGCACAATATCGAAAAAGACTTTCTGCCGCATTTCGAACATTTCTATAATTCATTAGAACTTAGAACCTGCAATAACTGTGGAACTGTAATGGAATCGGATCCCAGATTTGTGGCAAAGAAATGAACGTATACTTATTCAACCCGACAGGTTTTAAAAACCTGTCGGGTTTAAATAAATGTTACAAAAAACTTCCTTTGTTTAGGATAATAAGCTTTAGTCCCGGATATGTGTATTTAAATGAAGTGAAACGACTCTTTACATGGCTACAGAACCTATGTTTCTATGTGTTAAAAGAAAATCCGGTTTCAAAAACCTGTCGGGTTGAATAAGTTTAAATACTACAATTCAAATCTTTTTCCTTGTTCAGGATAGATAATCTTAACCTTTAGATCGTTTTGTTTTTGCAGCTGTTCTTTAAGTTTCACAATATTCTTAACAGGTGGTTTCAGGTGCGTCACAATAATAGGAAAACCATTCAAAGTACCTTTTCCGGCTAATTCTTCCAAAACATGAAGCTCTTTTATGAGGTAATTTGGAGTCAAATGTCCAAATAAAAACTGATCCGGCTGTTCATTTGGAAAGGAAACCTCAATAAAAATACCTTTTAATTGTTTGCTTTTGATGAGAGGTGCAACTGCCGTCCAAAGAGATTTTAATTTATCGCTTTTCTCTACTGCATCAGGGCCGGTATCGCCCAAATAGAGTATATACGATTCTCCATTTTTAATTAAGAAGGCAGTGCTTTCAAACGGATTCACATGACTTAACGGAAATGCTTTTGCCGTCATCGTTGTATTGGTAACCGGAATTTCTTCTCCGATATTTAAAGTCTGGAAATGATACTTTTTTAATGGAGCTCCGGGACCTTTATCTCCAAAGTTAGCCCAGGTCTGATCGTTGAAATAATGATTCTCCATCATTTCCATACATTTCTCAGTAGCATAAACTGTCTTGGAAGAATCCGCCGGAGAGTTTATTATCAAACCCGAAACATGATCTAAATGTGCATGAGAAATAAAATAACCTTTAATATATTTTCGCAATACTTCGCTGGTAGAAACTTTAAAAGTTTTGTTTTCAATTGCTTTTTCAATTCCGGCATTCACAGTTCCGGCATCTAAGCAGATAAAATCATTGGTATGTGTTGGGGCAACTAAATAGGCTGAAAGATTCTTTTCGTCTATTCCTCCTTTTATACCTAACGGCACTACCTGAAAGGAAGATTTTGGTTCTTTTTGAGAAAAGACAGGAATTGAAATTAAAAGAAAACAGATTAAAAACCGGTTGAAAATAGACATATTGCAGTAATTTTAGTGCCACAAATTTCATCAATTCAAACGAATAAATCATGACAGAAAGCTGTAATTCATTTTAATTAAAGCTAAATTTACCTGATTTTAACAAATTAGTTTGGTCTATTTTCGGTCCGAAATAATATCTTTACATAAAAATATAACAATTTTAACAAAAAAAGTTACAATGACAACAATAGCATCACAGTTTGGAATGAATGAGGCTCTGGAAAAATTGGGCATCAAATCGATAAACGAAGGGACATCAACAGGGCTGGAGAATTTTTCTTCAGGAGAAGTTTTAGACAGTTTTTCACCGGTTGATGGAAAATTAATAGCATCAGTAAAAATGTCAACGCCTCAGGATTATGAAAAAGTAATGCAGGCAGCTACAGAGGCTTTTAAAAGTTTTCGTTTAATTCCTGCACCACAACGTGGAGAGATTGTGCGTCAGTTTGGACAAAAGCTTCGTGAGAATAAAGAAGCGCTTGGTAAGTTGGTTTCTTATGAAATGGGTAAATCATTGCAGGAAGGTTACGGTGAAGTACAGGAAATGATTGACATTTGTGATTTTGCCGTTGGTTTATCACGTCAGCTTCACGGATTAACAATGCATTCAGAAAGACCGGGACATCGTATGTACGAGCAATACCATTCATTAGGAGTTGTCGGAATCATTTCTGCATTTAACTTTCCGGTAGCGGTTTGGTCATGGAACACAGCTTTGGCTTGGATTTCGGGAGATGTTTGCGTTTGGAAACCTTCTGAAAAAACACCTCTTTGCGGAATTGCCTGTCAGAACATTATCGCTCAGGTGATCAAAGAAAACAATTTACCGGAAGGAATCTCTTGTTTGATAAACGGAGATTACAAAATAGGAGAATTAATGACTGCGGATACCAGAGTACCGTTAGTTTCGGCTACAGGTTCAACCCGAATGGGGAAAATTGTAGCGCAGGCTGTAGCAGGACGTTTAGGAAAGTCATTGTTAGAATTAGGAGGAAATAATGCGATCATCGTTACTCCGGATGCCGATATTAAAATGACCGTTATTGGTGCTGTTTTCGGAGCCGTAGGTACAGCCGGACAACGTTGCACATCAACTCGCCGATTAATCATTCACGAAAGTATTTACGATAAAGTAAAAGAGGCTTTGGTTGCGGCTTATAAACAACTAAGAATTGGTAACCCATTAGACGAAAACAATCACGTTGGACCGCTTATTGATACACATGCAGTAGAAATGTATGCGCTTGCTTTGAACAAAGTGGTTGCCGAAGGAGGAAATATATTAGTAGAAGGAGGAGTTCTTTCCGGAGAAGGTTACGAAAGCGGCTGTTATGTAAAACCTGCAATTGCAGAGGCTCAGAATTCATTTGAAATTGTACAGCACGAGACATTTGCTCCTGTTCTGTACTTAATTAAATATTCAGGTGATGTTGATAACGCGATCGAACTTCAAAACGGAGTTGCTCAGGGATTATCATCGGCTATTATGACCAATAATTTGCGTGAAGCCGAAAGATTTTTATCAGTAGTGGGTTCTGATTGCGGAATTGCGAATGTAAATATCGGAACTTCAGGTGCTGAAATTGGAGGTGCTTTTGGTGGAGAAAAAGAAACCGGAGGAGGTCGTGAGTCAGGATCTGATGCCTGGAAAATTTACATGCGCCGTCAGACCAATACAATCAATTATACAACAAGTCTGCCTTTGGCACAAGGAATTAAATTTGATTTGTAGCAGCTGTTTAATAAAGTTATAAAGTATAAAAGGCTTCCAAATTTGGAAGCCTTTTTTAAGTTATGGAGCATTGCAGTACTTTATTTTTTTAGAACAGTTTGACTAAACGAGCCTTCATTCGTATAAACTTTTACTAAATAGGTACCCGAAATTAAATTACTTACATCAATGCTTTCCACATTTTTGCCAACGCTTTTTACTAAAGTTCCTGACATATTGTATACCTGAACTTTTTCTATAGTTTGGGCTGATTCGGAGAAGTATAAAACATTAGAAACAGGATTCGGATATAAAATCACTTTTGAAGTTTTTGATTCTGCAGCAATTTCAGCTGTTTGAGCTTTTCGTAACGTGCTTCCATTATTGTATTCTGTACTGATGTAGAATAAATTAGCAACAGATCCTTTTGTGATCGTATTTGAACCTGCGGGAATGGAAGCCGTTACAATTCCGGCCGATGCAGTATACGAAACATTATTAACTTTGATCGTTCCTGTAAAGTTAGAGTCGAAAACCAATGTCAGAGTAGAAGGACTCGTAGTAGTATAGGTAATGGAAGTACTAGATTCAATTTTTAGACGTGCGGTGAGAGTTAATCCCGCATAGGTCACAGATCCGTTAGTTGAATTCATATTTCCAGTAATGGTGTAAAATGAACTCGTTTTTCCGGATGTTGTAAAATTATGAATCTCGTCTCCGGCAGGTGTTCCGGTAGTAATGGTAATAGTTCCTGAACCCGTTGCAGGTGTTCCGGTTCCGGTAGTTGCGATAGAGTAAGAAACATTGGCGGTTGGAGTTCCTGTAATCGTGATCGTTTTGGCACTGGTATTTTTTACAAAACTAATTCCTGAAGCTGGCAATCCTGTAACTGTAGCATCTGTTGCATTTCCTCCCCAGGTGAAAACAATCGTTGCAATTGCGTTTCCACTGGCAACCGTTTGACTGTTATTGTTTGTGGATGTAAGTGTTTGCGATCCCGCTGCTGTTACCGTAATGGTTCCTGAGCCCGTTGCCGGAGTTCCCGTTCCGGTAGTTGCGATAGAGTAAGAAACTGTTGCGGTAGGTGTTCCGGTAATGGTGATCGTTTTGGCACTGGTATTTTTTACAAAACTAATTCCTGAAGCTGGCAATCCTGTAACTGTAGCATCTGTTGCATTTCCTCCCCAAGTGAAAACAATTGTTCCAATAGCAGTACCGCTTGTCACAGTTTGATTGTTATTGGCAGTTGAAGTTAGGGTTTGAGAACTTGCAGGCGGATTGCCTTCACCCTGTACAGCAACCAAAGTTCCTGTATAATTGGTAAGTGCCGATTTAAGTGCTGTGATTACTAATGACGACGTATCATCAATACTATTATCAAACGTCCATTTTAAGTCACCTCCGGAAACACGTCCGGCATATTGAGTTACCTTTGTTTTAGCGGTTGCCGGTTGTTCGATTGTTAAATTTTTTACGTACAGAGCAGCATCGGTATCAAAATTATTATAGGTATTGGCTCCGGATTTAGATTTAACAGAACTGCTTACTGTTTCGCCCCTTGTCGTAGCAACATAGGCATCGAAATCGGTTGTAGAGCTAATTTTTCCTGAAATATTGTATACTGGATTAGGATCATTGTAGGCTACAAAACGCATGCTGTTTGTTCCGTTTGAAGCATCAAAGGTATTGTTGAAGGCTTTAATTGATCCTCCCGCTTCACCTGAGAATGTCCCCATAGTTCCGGCATTATTTACCTGATTGGTTTCGTCCCAGATATCCGTTCCCTGTAAAGAAGTTAACATCGGATGTTTACTGTTGCGGAAATAATTTCCTTCTACGAATAAAGAAGATCCTAATGTAGAACCCGAACCGTATTTGGCAACACCATCAAAATAGTTGTTGTAAATGTGGGCAGAATAATAACGAACACGAGGATGACGAGAGTCTGAGTGATCGAACCAGTTGTGATGATACGTAATGTAAAGCCCTGTCGTAGTACCTTCGCTTAGACCCAAAAGACTTGCTTTTCCATTGTCCCAAAAGTGATTGTAAGACAGGGTAATGTAAGTTGAGGTCTTATTGTCTAAAGCTCCGTCTCCTTTTATTTGATCAGCATCGCTTCCTGCGTTTCCATAGAATAAATCACAGTTGTGTACCCAAACGTGGTCATTGTCTTGCTGCATGCCCACATTATCACCCGCGGTACTGTTACAGTTCATAAAACCAAGATTACTTACCTCTATGTTCGATGCCGATTTCAAACGCACACCCCAGCCATTGGCAACAGCATCATTTCCTATTCCTTCAATCGTTAGGTAACTGGCCGCATTGTTAGCATTTTCAATAACAACATCTCCGCCTTCCATCACAGATAGGTCAGTAATATTTCCAATTAAACGAATGATAAACGGACGTGTATCTTTTCCTTTTTTGATGGCGTACAATATGTTTTGTAAACCAACGCATGGGTTTGCACTAGCTCCCGTAATATTCATCGAAATAGTGTTTTTGGTATTTTGTGTGATGTATAAAATAACGGCGTTGTCTTTCGGAGTTCCGTCAGCTTTGTAACCTCCCGGAACTCGTCCGCCTTCAAAAGCAAATCCATTACGGTCTTGGGCAGCAACGGTTAACGAACCTGTTGTTGAACCAGTACCTTCTGCACCCGAAATGACCGGTTTGATTTTAACCATATAAGATCCCGCTTTTAGACCCGGTATGTCTGCGCGAAAATAGCTTCCGTAACTTCGGATCAATTGATCGTCAATTTTTTGATCGGTGATTCCGTTGCCGGAGTAATACACATTGTAGGTTTGTGCATTGCTCACAGGTTGCCATTTAACAAAAGCCGATTCGAGCCAGCCCGAGGATTCGGTAATTTGAACTTGTTGTGCCCAAAGGGGTATTGTAAGCAGTAAAAGCAGGAGAATGAGTAGGTTTTTTTTCATAATTGTGGTTTTTTGGTTAATAAAGTTTCTTGTGATTTTTTGGGTATTGCTTCAATAAACAAATTTGTAATCGATTACACAAAAATATGGTATTTTTCGATATGTGTAAAATATTTGTTATAAAAAAGTAAAAACAATAAAAAATTATGCTTTTGAATATTGATAATGTAATAAATTGCATTAATTGTAATTTATTGCATAAATGAGATGGGTTTTGTGAAGTAGCATTTTTATTGCATTTGTGAGCGTTACTGAGAGGAAAAAATAAAGGCAATAAAACGAAAATACAGATTTATAACATTTTGAGTAATTTATGTTATAGAGATAAAAAGGCTCCATTTTTTGATTTAAAAGCCACCTTTTCTACAGCTGCTGATACCTTTTGAGATGAAAAAAAGAAGTATTAGAGAAAGATGTTTGTAAATTCCGGAGTATTGATCAGATGAAGTTTTAAAGCATGCTAAAAGCGGTTAACTTGGAGTAGTCATTCAAGGGGTAAGAATATAAAAAAAAGCCTTTTGAGATATTCAAAAGGCTTTGGTTATGAGAAAAAGAAAGAATTAATCTTTGCTTGATAATTTTGATAATAGTCGTAAGAATTCAATGTACAACCAAACTAATGTAATAATTAGTCCCATTGCGCCATACCATTCCATGAATTTTGGCATTCTTTGCTGAACTCCTTTTTCGATCTGATCAAAGTCTAAGAATAAGTTTAATGCAGCAATAATAATCACAAAAACGCTAATTCCGATACTCATCATTGAATTTCCATAGTGAACTGGAGTCCAGCTTGTGAATAAAGAAACCAACCACGAAATTAAATAATAAGTAGCGATGGCCAATGTTGCCGCAACAACAACTGACTTAAATTGCTCGGTTACTTTTACAATTCTAAATTTATATAAACCAAGGCATACTAAGAAAGTTACCAAAGTTGCTCCAACGGCATTAATTACAATTCCGGGATATTTGGCTTCAAAAATGGCTGAAATTCCTCCAATAAATAATCCCTCAAATAAAGCATAACCAGGAGCTAAATAAGGAGAAGCTTGTGGTTTGAAGGCTGAAATTATAACTAAAATTAGTCCAATGATGGCACCACCAATAGCAGGCAGCATCACATTCATACCATTAAATGCCATCCACCACGTTACCATAGCCGATCCGCATAAAATTAAAAACAAGATGGCCGTTTTGTTGATTGTACCGGACAAAGTCATCTCCTGATTGTAGTCGATAATTTGTGCCTGATGTACTTCTTCAGCTTTTGAAACAGCATTAGAGGAGAAACGCTTGTTGCTTAAAAATGGATTTTTTGAATTAAAGTTCATAATGTAATTGGTTTTAAAAACTTATCAAATATAATCGATATTTTTTGATGTGCCTTGATTCCTATAGAATTTTTAACAATTCGGAGCATTTGTTTTGAAGCGTTATTCTTCTAAATAAAAAAGCCGTCAACACTTAATTGACGGCTCGTATTTTGATATTGAAATTCTTATTTTAAAAGATCTAAAACCAAAGAAGGGAATAAACCTAAAGCAATGTTCAAGGCAATTGAAATAACCGCAACGGCATAAATAAGGAAAGGTTTTCCGGTACGTTCCTGATTAGGTTCTTTAGAGTACATCGCTAAGATTAGTTTGAAATAGTATCCAACACTAATGATTGAGTTGATAACGGCTACAATTACCAGAGCAATATATCCGGACTGAATCGTTTGGTTGAATAAGAATAATTTGGCGAAAAAACCAGAGAAAATCGGAATACCGGCCATAGACAACAACGAACCTGTAAGGATTGCTGCCAATAGAGGATTTGTTTTTCCTAAACCATGGAAGTTGGTAATATCTTCGTTATCCTGATTTTTACACACATATAAAACAACACTAAATGCAGCGATTCCGGCCAAAGCATAAGCTGCAGTATAGTACAATAAAACACCTGCTGATGTTGCGATTGTCAATAAAGTCATCAACATAAAACCGGCATGCGAGATTCCTGAGAATGCCAGCATACGTTTTACATTTACCTGACGCAATGCCATTATATTTCCAACAGTCATAGAAGCGATCGAAACGATTACAACAATAGTTTCAAAAGTTCCTAGAAGATCCTGATTGTCCAGAGATGGAATAAAATTCAAGGCAGAAACCAATTTATAAAGCGTAGCGATTGCCACAACTTTTGCCAAAGTACTCATTAAAGCTGTTGTTAATGCAGGAGAACCTTCATAAACATCCGGTGCCCAGAAATGAAATGGAACTGCTGCTACTTTGAACAACATACCAATAATCATTAAAATCATCCCGATTGGAAACCAGATTGGCAATTCAGCAGATAAAGAGATTTCATGAATTTCAGCTACATCAAAAGTTCCCATCGCTCCGTAAATCAAACAGATTCCGAATAAGATAATTCCTGAGGCAAAAGATCCCATTAGGAAATATTTCATACCAGCCTCGTTACTCTTTAAGTTCAAACGATCACTTGCTGCCAAAACGTAAAGGGCAATAGATAGGATTTCGATTCCTAAGAAAAACATCGCTAAGTTCCCAAAAGAAACCATAGCTACTCCACCGGCTAATAAAAATACTTTGATCGCAACGAAATCGGAGATTTTGGTTGGATGATTTTCGTAAAAATTATGACTTAATGCTACCAGGAAAATGGTCAACACAATAAACAACGATGAAAATGTGACAGAGAACTTACTCACTGTAATCATATTGTTATAGTAACTTGCTGTTGATCCGAATTCGTAAAAGTTAAGAGCCAAAACACCCAATAAACCAGCGATGGTAATTGGAATAATGGCTTTTCTTAAATTAAGAATTTCAAACAATAGGCAGAAAATACCCAATCCTGTTATAGCTATTAATGTATTCATTTTTGTTTTTTTGATTTAGGAAATCTAAAACTAATGACGCCCTAATTTATTTTTATTTAAAATATTTTTTAATTTTTATTGATAACGTTCAGAATCGTTTCTAAACTTGGTGTAATCAAATCTGTAATAGGTTTTGGATAGAATCCGAAGAAAATTAATACTGCAATAATCGCTACTAATGAGATTCCTTCATTAACAGAGACGTCAGCAAAAGTTTTTGAATTGGTTTCTCCCAACATTACATTTTGAAACATTTTAAGCATATAATAAGCTCCTAAAATAATAGTAGTTCCACCTAAAACAGCAAACCAGATATTAATTTGAGAAAGACTATACAAAACAGTAAATTCTCCAACAAAGTTAAAAGTACTTGGCAAAGCTACAGAAGCCAATACCAAAATTAAAAACATTGAAGTGAATTTTGGAGATTGCGTACGAATACCACCTAATTGTGAAATTTCTCTGGTTTCATATCTTCTGAAGATAATTTCGGCTGCATAGAACAAGCCTACTACTACGAAACCGTGAGCAATCATTTGCAATACAGCTCCGCGTAAACCATCAATAGTCAGCGTGTAAGTTCCTGCCGCAATTAAACCAACGTGCGCAAGGGATGAATAAGCTAACAATTTCTTCAGATCTTTTTGTCTTAAAGCCACAATTGATCCGTAGATAACACCTGCAATTCCAAGAGCGATAAAGATGTTCATGTATTCTTTTGCAGCCAATGGTGCAAGTGGCAATTGCCAACGAATAACACTGTACAATCCCATTTTTAGCATGATACCTGATAAAAGCATTGTTCCAACAGTTGGTGCTTTTTGGTATACGTTTGCCTGCCAGGTATGGAAAGGAATAATCGGAATTTTGATTGCATAGGCTAAGAAGAAGGCTAAGAAAATCCATAATTGCTCGCAAGCCGATAAATTTAATTTATATAAATCTTCGATTAAGAAGCTTCCGGCTTTTTGATACAGGTAGATAAAAGCAACTAACATGAATAAGGAACCTGCCAGTGTGTAGATAAAGAATTTAACTACTGCTTTTCTGCGTTCTTCGGTATCACCATTCCCCCAGATAAGGGCAATAAAGTAAATTGGAATAAGCGCTAACTCCCAGAAAATATAATATAAAAGACCATCTGCTGCAAGGAACGTTCCTGTCATCGCAAAAGCCATGAATAAAATTAGAGCATAAAAACCTTTGGCATTTTTGTATTCGTTACCAAAAGAAGAGAATATAATAATTGGCGTTAGAGCTACTGTAAGCAAAAGCATCGCCATACCTAAACCATCAGCATTTAAAGCAAATGAAATTTTAGGCTGAGTAATCCAGGTATTGATCAGGCTGATATTCTCACCAGCTGAAAAATGATTTAATAAAACAATTGAACAACCTAAAGCCGCCAAACTAAAGAACAAAGCTACTTTTGATGCTAGTTTGTCACCGGCAAAGTAAGTGGCAAATGCACCAATTAGAAGAATAATTAATATAAGAGAAACGTTCATAGTTGTAAAATTATTTAGCTAAAAATATATAGGAAACAATGGCACAAAGCCCTAAAACAAACACAAAAAGATATAATCCGATACTTCCGTTTTGTAATTTTTTACCTTGAAAAGCCAATTCGTTGGCTACTTTTCCTAATCCAAAAACAAGGGCAGACAGACCCGTTTCGATATAGTCTCTGAAAAATTTTGATAATGCGTTAACAGGACCAACGAATATTGCATCGTAAGCTTCGTCTACATAATATTTGTTGTACAATACTTTTGTCAAACCGCTAATGTTTTCATCCGCTTCCGGAACATTGTCTTGTTTGAAGTATTTCACATAAGCAATTAAAATACCTAATAATCCGCCTAGTACAGCAACTCCCATCAGTGTATATTCTGTTGTACCTAAATGGTGTTCTTCACCCGCTACTTTTGTGAAAAGAGGAGCTAAGTATTCATTTAACCAGCTGTTACCAGGTAAACTGATCAATCCTCCAAAAGTAGCCAGAATAGCTAAAATTACTAAAGGAAAAGTAATCAATCCGTCACTTTCATGTAAGTGGTGTTTTTGCTCTTCGGTTCCTCTGAAATCTTTAAAGAAAGTAAGGAACATCAATCGGAACATATAAAATGCTGTCATGATCGAAGCAACAGATCCTACAACATAAAGCGGGATGCTATGGTGGAAAGCAGTTAATAAAATTTCGTCTTTAGAGAAGAAACCGGAGAAAAACGGAACACCTGAAATGGCTAATGATGAAATTAACATGGTCCAAAAAGTGATTGGCATCGCTTTACGCAAACCACCCATTTTACGCATATCCTGCTCTCCGTGTAAACCATGAATTACAGAACCTGATCCTAAGAATAAACAAGCTTTGAAGAAAGCGTGCGTAATTACATGAAAAACGGCTACTTCATAGGCACCAAATCCTAAGGCTAGAAACATTAAACCTAATTGAGAAACGGTAGAGTAGGCCAATACTTTTTTGATATCGGTCTGAACCAAACCAATAGTTGCAGCAACTAATGAAGTTACAGCTCCAATCACAGCAATTATAGTCTGAACGTCCGGTGCAAGGTCAAAAATAAAGTTTAATCGGGTGATCATGAAGATACCGGCAGTTACCATTGTTGCCGCGTGAATTAATGCAGAAACCGGAGTTGGTCCCGCCATCGCATCAGGCAACCAGGTGTATAATGGAATTTGTGCTGATTTACCACAAGCTCCAATAAACAAACATAAAGCAGCTAATGAAAGCAATGCGATGTTTAAGTTCGCTGCTCCTGCGATTGCAGTTTTTAGTGTAGCATAATCTAAAGTAGAGAACATGGAGCCCAGAATAAACATTCCGATTAATAAACCTAAATCTCCAATTCTGTTCATGATGAATGCTTTTTTCGCAGCATCATTGTAATCCTGATTTTTGTGCCAGAATCCAATTAATAAGTACGAACAAAGTCCAACACCTTCCCAACCGATGAATAACACTAATAAGTTACTTCCCATTACAAGAGTAATCATGAAGAAAACAAACAGATTCAAATAAGCAAAAAACTTGTGCATATTCTCATCGTCGTGCATGTAGCTGATAGAGTATAAGTGAATCAATGATCCGATACCGGTTACAAAAAGCAACCAAAGTAAAGACAACTGATCTAATAAAAATCCAAGATTGATCTTTAAATTACTAATTTGAATCCAGTCAAATAAAGTAACCTGAAGCGCTTGTTTGGTTTGGCTCACCTGATTGAAAAAGAAAAGTGTAACAGCAAAAGAAACCACTACAGCAGCAGTTCCGATGATTCCTGAAACGGTTTTTCCTAAGCTTTTGCCAAAGAAAACATTGATTAAAAATCCTAAAAAAGGAGATAAAACTAAAAGTAAAGCTAAATTGGTATCCATTTTTATTTATCCTTTTAAATTTTTTAAATTATCGATACTAATCGAACCTAAATTTCTAAAGATCGAAACTAAAATAGCCAATCCAACTGCAACTTCTGCCGCAGCAACCGCCATCGAGAAGAATACAAAGACTTGCCCCTGAGCATCCTGATGGTAAGTTGAAAAAGCAACAAATAAAAGGTTAACAGCATTCAACATGATTTCGATAGACATGAAAACGATAATAGCGTTTCGTCTGTACAATACACCAAAAATACCAATACAGAAAAGTACAACACTCAAAAAGATGTAATTTTCAATACCTATTTGATTTAATATATTACCCATTATTTATTTAATTTTTCTTTTTTAGACAATAATACAGTTCCAATCATCGCTACTAAAAGCAGGATTGAAGCAAATTCAAACGGAACCATATATTCGTTCAGCAAGTATTTACCCAATACTTTGATCGATTGGAAATCTTCACCCGTTGAATCGTATTCGCCAACAATTGGTTTAGAGTTGATAAAAATTGTGATTAATACTATGCAAATCAAACAGAAAGAAACAATTGCACCTAAACGAGTAATTCTGGGACGGTGTACTTCTTTTTGTTCGTTCAGGTTCATCAACATGATCGTAAACAGGAACAGAATCATAATCGCTCCCGAGTAGACTATGATGTGTACGATAGCCAAAAACTGAGAGTTTAATAGTAAATAATGACCGGCAATAGAGAAAAAACAAATCACTAAATAAATAGCACTATGAATTGGGTTTCTGCTAAAAATAGTCAGGAAAGCGGTAATCACCGTAATAAACGCTAAGAAACAAAATATAATTTGTACAGTTGTTGCGTGTGCAAAATCGGGAATATGTATCATTTAGTTAGCATTATTAAGTTGAGCATTTTTGATAGCCACGTCAAGAGGCATCACTAATCTGTCTTTTCCAAAAATGAAATCTTCTCTTTCATAGCTTGAAGGTACCAAAACTTTTGAAGTCGTCAGGTAAATAGCATCCTTTGGACAGGCTTCTTCACATAAACCACAGAAAATGCAACGAAGCATGTTAATTTCATAAATTTCGGCGTATTTCTCTTCTCTGTACAAATGTTTTTCATCTGCTTTACGCTCAGCGGCTTTCATTGTGATGGCTTCTGCAGGGCATGATAAAGCACATAATCCGCAGGCAGTACAGTTTTCACGACCTTGTTCATCACGTTTCAATTGGTGCTGACCACGATAAACCGGACTCATTTCACGGACTTGTTCAGGGTAGTGAATGGTCACTTTTTTTCTGAATAAGTGTTTAAGCGTGATAAACAATCCTTTTACAATCGCCACAAGATACAATCGTTCTATAAAAGTCATCTCCTTGTTAGAGACCAACTTTTTTCTACCCGATAATGATATAGTTTCTATTGACATTTTTTATTTTTTATAACCAATTTTTGTTCGTTCAATTTTGTTTTCCTGTTTGTCCATCAGCTGATCTAAATAAGTAAATACCAATTCGATATTTTTATTCTGATTTGATAACTTCTTTTTTATTTCTTCAATTTCTAACTTCATCTCTAAAGTATCCGAAATTGACTGGCGTATTTTTGTAAAAACACGAATAATCTGAATATTGACTTTAATTGCGGTAGCACTATTTAAGACACTCGACAACATGGCAACACCTTGTTCTGTAAATACCATTGAATTGTATTTGGAATAGCCTCCCTGTTTTAAGGTGCCAAATTGGCTCCTTAGAATTTCACTTTCAATTTCAGTCAGTTCAAACATGAAATCTTAAGGGAAACGCTCTATATTTCTACGAACTTGCCTTTTGAGCTGTTTGGTTTCTACTCCGTAAAGTTGTGCCAACTCAGAATCAATTATTACTTTCTAATCTCTAATGACTAAAATCTTACTCATTACCAGTTCTTCGCTAATCATTAATTCATCGCTCATTGCCTTTTGTTTTGTACCGGGTGTCGCAAAATGTGACACCTTATATTTTCTTGAGGGAGCAACTTGGCTTCTCAAGTGTTTTTTAAAATCAGAATCCTAAAGCTGCTGCGATATCGTGTCTTAATATTACAGCACCCGTAATCATAATGTTAATGATTGAAAGCGGAATTAAAATTCTCCATCCTAAATTCATTAATTGGTCGTATCTAAATCTTGGAATCGTCCAGCGTACCCACATATAGAAAAAGATGAAGAAACATATTTTAGCAAACAATACAACAATACCTAAAATATTTCCGGCATTTACTCCAACATTATCAACCATCCATTGCATTCCAGGATAATTGTATCCACCAAAGAATAATACTGAAATAATAGTGGCAGAGATGAACATACTCGCGTATTCAGCAAATAAATAGAATCCCATTTTCATCGATGAATATTCAGTATGGTAACCTCCAATTAATTCGTTTTCACATTCTGCTAAGTCAAAAGGAGTTCTGTTGGTTTCAGCGAAAGAACAAATTAAGAAAATTAGAAAAGATAGCGGCTGGTAAAAAACATTCCAGTTCATTCCTTGTTGTTGTAAGGAAATTTCTTTTAGGCTTAAAGTTCCGGTCATCATTAACAAAGCAATCATCGATAATCCCATGGCAACTTCATAAGAAACCATTTGTGAAGCGGCACGAACAGCTCCCATCAAAGAGAATTTATTGTTAGAAGCCCATCCACCAATCATGATACCATAAACTCCAACAGAAAGAACACCAAAAATATATAATAAAGCAATATTGATATCAGTAGCCTGAAGGATAATGTCTTTTCCAAAAATATGCAGTCTGTCTCCCCAAGGAATAACGGCACTTGTCATTAAAGCCGTACTCATTGCGATTCCGGGTCCTACGATAAATAAAAATCTATTTGGCGTATTTGGGAAAAACTCTTCTTTCGAGAATAATTTCATACCATCGGCAAGAGGTTGTAATAATCCTCCCCATCCGGCACGGTTTGGTCCTACACGGTCCTGTAAAAAAGCAGCAACTTTACGCTCAGCCCAGGTAGAATACATCGCCATAATCATAGTAATCGCAAAAACGACAACAATAACGACACTTTTTTCTATAATAAATGCACTTTCCATTTCTTAAGATTTTTTATCATTAGTAGTTAATGGAATTGCAGCCATACTAATTTTTTTACGATCAACATCTCTACCTAAAAGGATATTTTTCTCTGTATCGATTTCAACTTTCTCTAATTTCTGAGTGTAGTTGTTTTGGTTGATTACAGAATCTTTTTCAAATTCTCTTGGTCCTTCAATTACCCAGTCACTTACATTTTTATGGTCAAAACGACAGCTGTTGCAAATGAATTCTTCTACTTCATGGTACTCGTCTTTACGACCGGTAACACGTTGAATTTCTCCTCCAAACATCCATACAGTTGTTTTTCCGCAGCATCCCGGAGTCGTACACTCTCTGTGAGCATTAAAAGGTTTGTTGAACCATACTCTTGATTTGAAACGGAAAGTCTTATCAGTTAAAGCTCCAACCGGACAAACGTCGATCATGTTTCCTGAGAATTCATTGTCGATTGCTTTAGAAATTCCGGTCGAAATATTAGCGTGATCACCACGATCCAGTACCCCGTGAACTCTGTTGTCTGTCAACTGATCAGCAACCTGTACACATCTTTGACATAAGATGCAACGGTTCATATGCAGTTGAATATTCGGACCGATATCTTCCGGTTCGAACGTTCTTTTTTCTTCAATAAAACGTGATTTTGGATTTCCGTGTTCAAAACTTAAGTTCTGAAGATCACATTCTCCTGCCTGATCACAAATAGGGCAATCCAGTGGGTGGTTGATCAATAAAAATTCCGTTACCGATTTACGGGCTTCTGTTACACGATCAGAAGATTTACTGTTCACTTCCATTCCGTCCATACATCCTGTTACGCAAGACGCCATTAATTTTGGCATTGGTCTTGGGTCAGCCTCACTACCTTTGGATACTTCAACTAAACAACAACGACATTTTCCGCCGCTGCCTTTTAATTTTGAGTAATAACACATGGCTGGCGGAACTAAATCTCCACCAATCATACGTGCAGCCTGCAGGATTGTTGTTCCTGGCTCTACGTCTATACTTTGACCGTCTATGGTTACTTTCATCTCTTACTTTTGTTTTTTTAGTTTCAGGTTTCAGGTTTCAGGCTTTCACTTGAAACTAAAAAAACTGGAAACTTTAAACTATATTTTTAAACTGTTTGTTTGCCTACTAAATGCTTTACTTGTGAGAAAGGTTCAGCAACAAAGTGATCTCTATTTTTAATTTTCTCCGGGAAACGAACGTGATATTCAAATTCATCTCTAAAGTGACGAATCGCTGCGGCTACCGGCCATGAGGCTGCGTCACC
The DNA here is from genome assembly GCF_041154745.1 of Flavobacterium sp. CFS9. NCBI lineage: Bacteria > Pseudomonadati > Bacteroidota > Flavobacteriia > Flavobacteriales > Flavobacteriaceae > Flavobacterium > Flavobacterium sp. CFS9. The sequence goes on from NZ_AP031573.1 coordinate 2,082,297, forward strand.
AAGCGGGCAAATCGTATTTCCTTCGATTTTACTTTGAATACTCCACAATAGTTCGATATCCTCTTCGCGGCCCTGGCCGTTCTCGATTCTCCACAATATTTTTTCTAACCATCCTGTTCCTTCACGGCAAGGCGTACATTGCCCACAAGATTCATGGTGGTAAAAACGGGCAAAGTTCCAGGTGTTTCGAACTACACAAGCAGTGTCGTTATACACAATAAATCCTCCTGAACCTAACATCGATCCGGTAGCAAAACCACCATCACTTAAAGATTCATAAGTCATTAATCGGTCTTCACCGTTTGCTGTTTTAAAAATTAATTCAGCAGGTAAAATTGGCACTGAGGATCCTCCCGGAACAAACGCTTTCAAAGGTCTGCTCGAAGACATTCCGCCTAGGTATTCGTCAGAATTCATGAATTCGTCAACACTTAATCCTAATTCAATTTCGTAAACTCCCGGGTTCTTAATGTGTCCTGAAGCGGAGATTAATTTAGTTCCTGTCGAACGACCAACACCAATTTTTGCATAATCGTCACCTGAGTTGTTGACGATCCATGGCACGGCAGAAATAGTTTCAACGTTGTTTACCACAGTTGGATTTGCCCAAAGTCCTGAAACCGCAGGGAAAGGTGGTTTAATACGAGGATTTCCTCTTTTACCTTCCAGCGATTCGATAAGTGCAGTTTCTTCTCCGCAAATATAAGCTCCGGCTCCACAGTGAACGTGTAACTCTAAATCATAACCTGTACCTAATATATTTTTTCCTAACCAACCGGCAGCTTTAGCTTCGGCGATAGCTCTTTCTAATATTTTGAAAACCCACATATATTCTCCACGAATGTAGATATAAGACAGGTTAGCGCCCAGAGCGTAACTTGAAGTAATCATTCCTTCGATCAATAAGTGAGGAATAAATTCCATCAAATAACGATCTTTGAAAGTTCCCGGTTCAGACTCGTCAGCATTACAAACTAAATGTCTTGGTCTTCCTGATTTTTTATCAATAAAACTCCACTTCATTCCGGCAGGGAAACCTGCACCACCACGGCCACGTAGTCCTGATTTTTTTACTTCTTCTGTAACTTCATCCGGAGTAAGTGTTTTTAAAGCTTTTTCTACAGAAGCATAACCACCGTTTTGACGGTATACTTCATAGGTTTTAATACCCGGAATGTTGATTTTATCTAATAATATTTTCTGTGACATCTTATTTATCGTGTAATATTATTTTATTCTCTCTGCAATCAGCGATTAACTGATCGATTTTTTCTTCTGTCAGTTTTTCTTTGTAGAAGTCTCCCAACTGCATCATCGGAGCGTATCCGCAAGCGCCTAAACATTCTACACCGGCAATGGTAAACATTCCGTCCGGAGTGGTTTCTCCCATTTTAATGCCTAATTTTTCAGAAGTATAATCCATTAAATTCTCGGCACCGTTTAAACAACAACAAGAAGTCTGACAAAATTCGAACATGTATTTTCCAATTGGTTTTTGGTTGTACATGGTATAAAAAGTAACCACTTCGTAAACCTCAATTGGTTTGATGTGCAAAATTTCGGCAACTTTATCCTGCAACTCTATGCTCAACCAGTTGTCGTGAGCGTCCTGCACTTCATGCAAAACGGGCAACAAAGCTGATTTTCTTTTGTCCTCAGGATAATGACTGATCAATTCATTGATGCGGGACATCAATGCTTCAGTCATGTTTATTTCTTGTTTATAATGTTTTCTTTCCATTTTATTTTAGATTTTAGATTTTAGATTTCAGTGTTATTCTGTAGTCTATAATCTATATTCTGCAATCTTTTTAATTTTAGATTTCTGATTTTAAATTTTAGATCTTTTTAATCCGAAATCTAAAATCTGCAATCTTCTAGGCGTCTAATTCTCCTGCAATTACGTTTAAACTTGATAGAATAACAATCGCATCAGAAAGTAAGGCACCTTTTATCATTTCAGGGAAGGCTTGGTAATAAATAAAACAAGGTCTTCTGAAATGTAATCTGTATGGTGTTCTGCTTCCGTCTGTAACTAAATAGAATCCTACTTCTCCGTTACCTCCTTCAACCGGGTGGTAAATTTCTGCAACCGGTACAGGAACTTCTCCCATTACGATCTTAAAGTGGTAGATTAGAGACTCCATTGAAGTGTAAACATCTTCTTTTGGAGGCAGGTAGTAATCCGGAACTTCAGCATGGTATTCGTTTCCTGCCGGCATTTTTGCCAAAGCCTGACGAATGATGCTTAAACTCTCCCAAACTTCAGCATTACGAACGCAGAAACGATCATAAGTATCACCTGATTTTCCAACAGGAACAGTAAATTCGAAATCTTCGTAAGAGGAGTAAGGATGTGCTACACGAACGTCATAGTCAACTCCGGCAGCACGTAAGTTTGGACCTGTAAATCCGTAAGCCATTGCTTTTTCTGCTGAGATAGCACCAACGTTTACGGTTCTGTCAAGGAAAATTCTGTTTCTTTCGAATAAATTCACAAACTCTTGCCAGGCCACAGGGAATTCTTCTAAAAAGACGTCTAGTTTGCGGAAAGCTTCTGGTGACCAGTCTCTTTCGAAACCACCGATTCTTCCCATATTGGTTGTTAAACGAGCTCCACAAATTTCTTCGTAAATCTCATAAACTTTTTCTCTAAATTGGAAAACGTACAAGAAACCAGTATAAGCACCAGTATCTACACCCAGAATCGAGTTACAGATTAAGTGATCTGTAATACGAGCCAGCTCCATTACAATTACTCTAAGGTATTGAGCTCTTTTTGGAACTTCAATGCCTAAAAGTTTTTCTATAGTCATCCACCATCCCATATTGTTAATAGGAGAGGAGCAATAGTTCATACGGTCTGTAAGAGGAGTAATCTGGTAAAAAGGGCGGTTTTCGGCAATTTTTTCGAAAGCTCTGTGGATGTAACCGATCGTTGGTTCAGCCTCAAGAATTCTTTCACCATCCATCAACAGGATATTTTGAAAAATACCGTGAGTCGCCGGGTGCGTAGGACCTAAATTTAGTACCGAAAGCTCACTTCCGTCTTCGTTTAGTCTGTCCTTAATTATTTTAGCATATCGATGCTCTGGTGATAATAATAGTTCTGACATTTTATAATGTTGAATTATTTATTTTTAGCAATTTGTTGTTGTTCTTCCAAAGAATCTGTCGTCTTTATCAGTTCTTCCGCTGTCTTCCATTGGGAATTCTTTTCGCATTGGGAAAGACACCATTTCGTCCATATTCAAAATACGTTTCAATTGCGGGTGTCCAATAAAATTGACTCCGAAGAAATCGTATGTTTCTCTTTCCATCCAGTTGGAACTTAGGAAAATATTGGAGATGGTTTTGATTTCCGGTTTTTCACCGTTTAAATATACTTTGATTCGAATACGTTTGTTTTCGTACCAGTTGTGTAAATGATAAACAATGGCATACTGGCGATCCGTTTCGTTGTCCGGATAATGAACACCGCATAAATCAGTTAGAAAGTGGAAGCGTAAATCGGAATCGTTTTTTAAAAAAAGAATCAGGGCAGTGATTTTATCAGCGGTAGTTTCCAATGAAAAAATATCTCTTTCCTGTTGAAAGTTAAAAACACTTGTGTCAAATGTTTCTGTAAGTTTATCTTGGATCAGGGTATTTTCTAAAGCCATCTTAAGTAATATTATATGAAGCTAGTAATTCTTGGTATTCAGGAGAACTTCTGCGTCTTACAGATTCGCTTTTTACTAATTCCTGAAGTTTCATTACTCCGTCAACAATTTGTTCCGGTCTTGGAGGGCATCCCGGTACGTAAACGTCAACCGGAATTACTTTGTCAATTCCTTGTAGAACAGAATAGGTATCGAAGATTCCACCTGATGAAGCACAGGCTCCAACAGCAATTACCCAACGAGGTTCAGACATTTGTTCGTAAACCTGTCTTAAAATAGGCGCCATTTTTTTTGAAATAGTTCCCATTACCAAAAGCATATCTGCCTGACGAGGAGAGAAACTCACACGCTCAGAACCAAATCGCGCTAAATCGTAATGTGAAGCCATTGTTGCCATGAATTCGATACCACAGCATGAGGTTGCAAAAGGTAATGGCCATAGTGAATTAGCTCTTGCCAAACCAACAACATCATTTAGTTTTGTAGCGAAGAAACCTTCACCAGTAACTCCTTCCGGCGGCGCAACCATTTTTACATTTGAATCGCTCATTTTTTATTTTAGATTTTAGATCTCAGATTTTAGATTTTGCAATCAGGACAATCGAAATCAGTATTTTAAAAATCAATATTATATTTGGAGAAATTTATCTTTCAAATCTAAAATTCCAGATCAACAATCTAAAATCTGAGATCTGAAATCTAAAATTTCATTACTCCCAGTCTAAAGCTTTCTTTTTGATGATGTAAAAGAAACCCACTAAAAGAAGCGACATGAAAACAATCATTTTAAGCATTCCTTCTACGCCTAATTCTTTAAAGTTTACTGCCCAAGGGTAAAGGAAGATTACCTCTACGTCAAACAGTACAAATAAAATGGCTACAAGGAAATATTTTACAGAAAAAGGAATGCGTGCGTTTCCAACAGATTCGATACCACATTCGAAGTTTTTATCTTTTACTTCAGAACTTCTTTTTGGACCTAATTTTCCGGAAATAACGATGGTTCCTGCGACAAAACCCACAGCCAAAATGAACTGCATTAAAATAGGAATGTAACTGTATTGATCAGATTGCATAAACTTAGCTTTTTTACTTAAAGAATAAGCCACAAAGATAACTTTCAACTGTGTAAATCACAAGCTAAAAAATGATTTAAGTGTACTCTGAAACGGGGTTAATGGCTAATTTTTATTGATTATAAATAACAGCCAAGAATTTTAGTATTTTTTTAAGATTTGAGCAAAAAAAAACGTCCCGATACTTCGGGACGTTTTGAAAACCATTCAGAGGCAAAAAAAATAAATTGCTATATTTTTCTTAGATTACTGCTACTTTAGCAGCAACTTTCCCTTTTCTTCCTTCTTCTTCTTCGTAGCTTACACGGTCTCCTTCGCGTAATTCTTCCGCGTTAATTCCTGAAGCGTGAACGAAGATGTCTTTTCCTGTTTCTTCGTCTGTAATGAATCCATAACCTTTAGACTCATTGAAAAATTTTACTGTACCTGTACGCATTGTAATTGTAATAATAATTTATAATAAAGCAAATGTAACATATAAATTCATACAAAAGACATATACCTGTTAAATTTTTGTAAAAATTATTGATTAACAGTCTTTTCGCTATTTATATTGCATCAAATTTGGTAGGACTGTACTTTATTTGAGAATCATTAATTATTATAATTAAATGTTAAAAAAGTAGCTTATGTTTTACAAAAAATTTGTATATTAAGCGGGGTCTGCTTTTTTAAAGCTTATTTTTGTGGGAAAAAGCCTGTATTTACTAGGGGTTTCTTTTGTGTTTTAAGATTTTATTAACACGAAAAAAGGGTAAAATGGTGACAAAATGCATAAAAAAAAACGACAACTGAAACTGTTTGTATCTCTTTGTTAAGAAATCACCAGAATTTAAATTGCGTCAATTTTAATTAATAATTTCTTTTATCGGCTTTTATAAGACAGATTGTTGATTTACTTTACGAATACAGATTTAAATTGATACAGTAATCTTTCTATAAGCCGCAAATCTTCCGTTATGATATCTGCAGTTCCCTGCATTTCCTGCTGAAAAGGGATGTTTTTCTTGTATGAAGTTTCTAGTCCTCTAGGTAAATTAACATCTATTAAGATATTTCCTTCTTTGTCAGGAGTTAAAGATTTTTTTATGATGATTCCTTTAATAATACCGAATTCTTTTTGAGGATAGTTTAGTAGTTTTATGTTTACTTTTTGACCTGGTTTTATCTTTCCTGAGTTTAAAACAGGTGCTTTTAGTTTTCCAATGTAACCGTTTTGATCTTTTGGAATAATTGAAAACAGGATTTGTCCGGCTTCAACAGGTTGATTTCTGGACCATAGTTGTAGAAAATTAATGATGCCGTTAGTTGCGGAACTTAAAAGATATTTTAATTCCCATTCTTTAACGGCATTTTTTAGTTGATAGAAAGCTTGTATTTTATTTCGATTAACATTACTATCTTCTTTACGTTCATTGATTTGCGTTGTTTTGTTATTTTTGTTTAATTCGTTTAATGAGGATTTTAATTGCGAAATGGTACTTAGCAAAGTTTTATAGCCTTTTTGGGCCTGTAAATAAAGCAATCGCTGTTTCTCTACTTCTTGCGTCGAATAGATTCCCTTTTTAAATAAAAGTTCGTAGCGGTTTAAATCATTCGTTTGTATGGTGAGTTCACTTTCATTAATTTCTTTTTGAGATTCCAGTAAATGTAAACGTTCTTTTAGTTGAATGCTTTCATAGTTTTGTGCATCTCCTTCTACTTTATAGGGACGGAGTTCTGTATTGAGTTGATCTGCTGTGTTTTCTTTTTGAAAATTTGTAAAAGCACTTTCAATATCTCCTAACTGTGAATATTTCAGTTTTTCAAAAGGAAATTCAGTCTTTTTTATGTTTATAGTGTTCAGGATATTTTTTAAAGCAAAGACATCTTTATAATTGGCTGAATTTTCAAAAACAGCAATTGGAGTATTTAATTTTACCTCTGATCTATCTTTTACTAATATTGCTTCAATTTTACCGGATAGTTTTGCTTGTATCTTTTGTGGAGGAATATTTGTTGTTATTATGATCTGTGAAGTTATAATATCGGGATATTTAATGAACCACGAGATTAGCAATAAAATAATAATAAATATAAATAAGATACTGTTTCCCCATTTTTGTATACTTTTAGGAGGGTCTGATAATATATCATGTACTTCTTCACTATAGATTTTTAGTCCATCTTTTATCTCTTCCATGTTAGTTGCCAAGTTCTAATTGATTTTTAATCAGTTCGTAGTATGTACCTTTTAATCTAGTTAGGTCTTTATGATTTCCCTGCTCTACAATTTCGCCATTTTCTAAAACAATAATATTGTCGGCATTTTTTACGGTGCTTAATCGATGAGCTACAATTATTGCAGTTTTGCCATGTATAAATTTATTAAGGTTCTCCATGATGCTTTTTTCATTATTTGCATCAAGTGCACTTGTTGCTTCGTCAAAAAATAGATATAAAGGATTTTTATAAACTGCTCTTGCAATCATGATTCTTTGTTCTTGTCCGCCACTGAGGCGTATTCCTGAAGTCCCTAATTCAGTGTTGTATTTGTTAGGTAATCTTTCAATGAAATCTTCGATGTTAGCGATCAATGCCGCATTGTTCAACTTTTCTCTGTTTATTATTTCATTTTGTTCCGATTCAGAAATGTTGCCGCCAATTGTATCATTAAAAATAAAGGTATCCTGCATGACTGCTCCGCAATTCAGTCGCCAGGATTCAGTATTTATATCATTTAGGTTTGCAGATCCCAAATTAATGCTGCCTTTTGTGGGTTCATAGAATTTTAAAAGTAATTTCATTAAAGTTGTCTTGCCGCTTCCACTGGCGCCAACAATAGCTGTTGTTTTGCTTTCAGGAATCGTACAAGTGATATTTTTTAAAATGAAAGGAGATGATTTTCCGCCATAACGATAAGAAAGGTCTTTGATAATAATAGATTTGTCTTTAGGTAGTTCTTTGCTTTTATTAACCGAAATATCGTCTTCATCCTCTCGCAGGTGCACTTGAGACAATCGTTCTAAGCTTATTTTAGCATCTTGCCAGGATTGTATAAATAAGACGAAATTTCCTAATGGCATGTTGAGCTGCCCTACAATAAACTGTATAGAAGTCATCATTCCTAATGTTAAAGTGCCATCAACTACAGCTTTGGCAGAGAGGAAGGTGATAATGATATTCTTCAATTCATTTATAAAGTTGGCTCCAATGGTTTGATATTGGGATAGTTTCAATGTGCTTAATGAAGTTTTAAAAAGACTAATTTGATTGAATTCCCATTTCCATCTGTTTTTTCGTTGAGAATTATTTACTTTAATTTCTTTGACTCCGTTTATTATTTGAATTAAAGAAGTTTGGCTCTGCGATAGTTGATCAAACCTTTTGAAATCTAATTCAGCTCTTTTTTTTAAGAAGAAAAAAGTCCAGCATACATATAAAATTGCAGAAGATATAAAGACTAAGAATATTGTTAAATTATAATACGCTAGTATGCCATTGAACAAGATGAATGTTATGATTGAAAACAGCATGTTTAAGCTGGAAGAAGAAATGAAGTTTTGAATACGTGTATGATCTGTAATTCGTTGCAGGTGTTCTCCTGAATTTCTGGTTTCAAAATAATTAACAGGCAGCTTAAGCATTTTATATAAAAAATCTGAAATCATTTTAATATTAAACCTACTCGTTATATGAATTAGAATCCACTCCCGGAAAACGCTAACCAGTGTTTGTGAAAGTATTAGAACAAATTGTGAGATTAGAATTAAGTAAATAAAAGGTATGTCTTGATTGTTTACACCCACATCAACTACAGATTGCATTAAAAATGGCAGAATCAGTTGAATAACAGTCGCAACCAGTAAGCCAATAAGTATTTGATTAATTAGTTTTTTGTAAGGTTTGAAATAAGGGTATAAGAATGAAAAGCCTGTGTTTTGATCTTTGGCTTGTTGTTGTTTCTGAAATTTAGCATTTGGTTCCAGAATTAGGACAAAACCTGTTTCATCTGTTGTGTTTGTCCAGGCTGTTTTAAAATCATTATGATCGTATGTAAGAATGCCTTGCGCCGGATCGGCTATATAAATTTTTGTTTTTGACGTTTTGTAAACAACTACAAAGTGTTTCTGTCGCCAGGGAACAATAAAAGGAGGTGGAGCCTCATTAAGCAAACTTTCGAAAGAAATCCTCATACCCAGAGTTCGCATTTCTATAGCTTCGGCTGCCTCGGCAATTCCTGCCATGGTTACGCCAATTCTTGTGATGTTGGCTTTATCTCTTAGAAATTCTCTTGAGAAATTTTTTCCATAATATTTAGCGATCATTCTGAGACAGGTTGGTCCGCAATCTTTATTGTCCAGCTGCCTGAAAAATGGAAAGCTTTTTCTAATCATTTCCATTTTTTTTGATATGGATATATCTCATAAATAGTGTTGTCTTCAGTTATGGTGTTTCCATTTTTTGCATCTATTTTAGCTTCTTCCACCAATAATTTGACGTCTTCTAATTTTATTCCGGTCTTCAATAAACAAATCGCTTTATAATACTTTGCATCTGAAAAAGCTGGGTATATTTTTAAAGCTTTGTTAAATTCGATAATTGCCTCGTTCCATTTTTTTTGCTCATATTTTGAGATTCCATAGTAGAATAGTGCTGTAGGGTGTTCTAAACCTTGCCTGTTTTTATAAATATCGTCAATGTATTCTTTGAAAATTCCCTCAGCTTTTTTAAATTCATTTAACTGCAAATAGCATAAACCAATATAAAAATTGTATGTATGATCCATTCTATATCCATTTCCGTATTTTTTTATACAATCTTCAAAATCTATAATTGCCTCTTTGTATGTTTTGGCAAAAATGCATTTAATAAAGGCGCGATATGGTAGCCATTCGTGAGGATTATATTGGACGGCTTTGTTCAAGTATTGCATTCCGATTTCATATTTTTTTACCTTAAAATAAGGCATTGCTTTTTGTTGCCATAAATAAGCAATGGTACTATCTTTTTTTAATCCGTCATCTAAGCAGTTCTGCCATTCAGCCATTTCATATAAAAAATTATATTTTTCAGCACAATTATTTACATATTCTGTAATAATTTCATCTTGTTTTTTTTTTGATTCTGTATTTGTTTGTGAGTAAAACAATTGTGTGAATGGAAATATAATCAGTAAGAGTATAGTTTTCTTCAAAATTATCTAATGATTTAGTTTGTTAAAATGCTCAAATGTAAAATTATAAGGTTGATTACTATAATTAAAAGTACTTATTGTAGGAAGCCAGTTTTCAGAAAAAATCAAAAGATTTTCTTTAATAAACAAATAAAACTTTATGCCATCTGAATTTAGGACATTTTCAATTCCTTTAAAAAAGACATTTATTTGTTCAAATCTTTCTAGGTCAATATTACATTTATTTAAGTAAAAACCAATCCGAGCAATCGATTCCTTCTTTTGTTTATTGTTGAATACTTTGTTTTTTAGGCAATTATCTAAACACAGTATAGTAGTATAGTAAGTATATAATGCATGTAGAAGAGTGTTTATGGTTCTGTGATCTTTTTGGTTTGTAATTTCCTCTACCTTATGTTCTTCATTTATTTTGAAGATTTTTTTCTTATCAAAAAATAATGTTGTTAAGATAATATGACCCGCTTGATGGGCTATATCATCTACAAAAAAGACTTCGTCATAATCATCTTGATAAACATTTATAAAAGCAATTCCATGTGCTTTTATTGTAGCAAATGAATTTGTATTGGCTGGATTTGTTTTAAAAAGAACAATTTTTTTACAACATTGATTTATTAGGCCAAAGTATTTGGGAGAATTTTCTTTTATTAAGTTAATAGCATTGGTTAAATACGAAATGTTTTTTTGAAACAAAGAATTAGTAACGATTATTTCTTTTCTGTTAATAATTTGATTTTGTTTATTTCTGAATATATTGTTGTGAAAATAGATTGGATATTTCAGAATTTCAATACTTGTATTTTCTATTATATGTATTTGTTCAAATAGTTCAGGATTATCTTCTGTAAAATATCCTAAGTATGGGAGATAAGCAATGTTATTTAGATAATGTGAAGAATTAATTTGAAGATTTTGATTTTTTAAGAAATAACCCTGCATAAATTCAGTTAATAATTCAGACGACCATTTTTCTTCGGTTTTGTAGTTAAAAAAAGTAAATAGCAAAGGCTCTAAGAATGCATCTTTATGGTTAAAATCTATTTCTTTTAATAGTAAAGGGGCTTCTTTTAATAGTAGAAGTTTAATTGTTTCTTTTATTTTGTCTTGATTAATAAGATTCATTATTCGAGTTTGTTACACGACTCGTGTTTTTGATTAATCCCCTCCATTGATTAATTTGGAGGGGTTTTTTAAATTAACAAATTGTACAATCCTCTTTTTTAGGCGGTTGTTTGGCATCAATATCTAAGATTCCAGTTAAGTGACAGTCTCCATTTGTTCCCCCATTAATTGCATTTAATAACTCGTCTGAAGCCATAGCTTCTGCTCTTTCTTTTAGAGCATCTAATGTTAATTTACTCATTGTGTTAGTTTTTAAATTGATTAATACTAATACTATTTATTTTTAATTTACTCCTATTAGATACAATTCAAAGTAGGAATATATTTACTTTTTAAAAGTATGTATAAATCTCTTGATTATACTTATTGCATTCAGAATAAAATATTCGAATTTGAAATATTTTTATAAGAATTTTCTTTTATATTTATAATTGCTTAACTTTTGAATTATGGGCGTAGGAGAAAATATAAGAAAGTATCGAAGAGAAAAAGATCTTAAGGCAGAAGAGGTTTCCGAGAAAATAGGAATTAGTCAGTCTACTTATTCAAAAATTGAGAATAACAGGTGTAAAATTGATGTTGAAATTTTGAAGAATATAGCGGCTGTTCTTGAAGTTGATGTTACACAACTAATGGGAAACGAGGTGAGAAATACAAAATTTGAGGATTCGGATAAATTAATAAAATCTCTGGAAAATCAGATAGAGCTATTGAAAGAACAAAATCACATATTAAAGCAAGAAAATATAGTACTTAAAAGTAGAAAATAAAAAAGCAGCTGAAATCTCAGCTGCCTTGTTTAATCAATTTATTTAAAGATTTAGATTGAATCAATTTTGATATGCAATTCTTTCAATTGTGCTTCATCAATAGCAGCAGGAGCATCGATCATCACATCACGCCCCGTATTGTTTTTTGGGAATGCGATGAAGTCTCTGATGGTTTCCTGACCTCCTAAAATGGCTACCAAACGGTCTAATCCAAAAGCTAAACCTCCGTGTGGCGGTGCTCCAAACTGGAAAGCGTCCATTAAGAAACCAAACTGTGCTTTAGCTTCCTCTTCGGTAAAGCCTAAATATTTGAACATTAATTGCTGTGTTGTTTTATCGTGAATACGGATAGAACCTCCACCAATTTCATTTCCGTTTAATACCATATCGTAAGCGTTTGCGCGAACTTTTCCAGGTTCGGTTTCCAGCAATTGCATGTCTTCCGGTTTTGGAGAGGTAAACGGGTGGTGCATGGCATGGTAACGCCCTGATTCTTCGTCTAATTCCAATAACGGGAAGTCAATTACCCATAACGGTGCAAATACTTCCGGATTACGCAAGCCTAAACGGGTCGCAAGTTCCATACGAAGTGCTGAAAGCTGTGCACGGGTTTTATTTGCAGGTCCTGAAAGTACAAAAATCATATCTCCCGGTTTTGCTCCTGTAATTTTTGCCCATTGTCCTAAATCTTCCTGATCGTAGAATTTATCTACAGAAGATTTGTAAGTTCCGTCGTCGTTACATTTTGCATACACCATCCCTGATGCTCCAACCTGAGGGCGTTTTACCCAGTCAATTAAAGCGTCGATTTCCTTACGGGTATAGTTTCCTGCTCCGGGAACGGCAATACCAACTACTAATTCCGCAGCATTAAATACCGGAAATTCTTTGTGCTGTGCAAATTCGTTCAATTCACCAAATTCCATTCCGAAACGAATGTCCGGTTTGTCGTTTCCGTATGTTTTCATAGCATAGTCGTAGGTAATTCTTGGGAATTTATCTACTTCAATACCTTTAATTTCTTTTAATAAATGTCTGGTTAGTCCTTCGAAAACATTTAAGATATCTTCTTGTTCCACAAAGGCCATTTCGCAGTCAATTTGAGTAAACTCAGGCTGACGGTCAGCACGTAAATCCTCGTCACGGAAACATTTTACGATTTGAAAATATTTATCCATTCCACCCACCATCAATAATTGTTTGAAGGTTTGCGGCGATTGTGGCAAAGCATAGAATTGTCCTTCGTTCATACGGCTTGGTACAACGAAATCTCTAGCTCCTTCCGGAGTTGATTTGATTAAGTAAGGAGTTTCTACTTCACAGAAATCTAAGTCCGATAAATATTTACGAACTTCCATGGCTACTTTATGACGGAATAATAAACTGTTTTTTACAGGATTTCTTCTAATGTCTAAGTAACGGTATTTCATTCGGATGTCTTCACCACCATCAGTTTCGTCTTCAATCGTAAACGGAGGTGTTAAGGCTGCATTTAGAATGGTTAGTTCGGATACTAAAATTTCGATTTCACCGGTTGGGATATTTTTGTTTTTGGCTTCACGCTCAATTACGGTTCCTTTTACCTGAATTACAAATTCTCTTCCCAGTGTTTTGGCAAGTTCGAAAACCGCTTTATCTGTACGGCTTTCGTCAAAAATAAGTTGTGTAATTCCGTAACGGTCACGTAAATCAACCCAATTCATAAATCCTTTATCGCGTGATTTTTGAACCCAACCCGCTAGTGTAACTTCCGTGTTAATATTTGAGGCGTTTAACTCGCCACAATTATGACTTCTATACATGATCAAAATTTTAGACTGCAAAAGTAAACACAAAATTCAAATTAATATAGTAAAGTGATGACTTGATGCTTAGAAATTTGAAATATTTTGTTAATTCTTAAATTTCGAGAGTCTAATTTCGTTAGATTTGGATTACAAAATCTAAATTCCAATTTATATGAACAAATTTTTAATAACCGGTTTGTTGATCTGCAGTACCCTGGGTGTGATCGGTCAGACCAAGAGTCCTGTTAAATTCACCGCTAAGATTACGAACAGAAACAGTGACACTTTAGTAATTAAGGGAAAAAATAATTTTAGAAAGGTGATTCCAATTGATAAAAAAGGAACTTTTGTAGCTTCTTTTGATGCTCCAAAGGGTTTTTATATGTTTTCGGATGGTACTGAAGGTTCTAATTTATACTTAAAACCTAATTCGGATATTAATCTGACGATGGATGCTAAAGAGTTTGATGAAACCATTGTGTATAAAGGTAAAGGGATTGACGAAAGCAACTTTCTGGCTCAGCAGGCTTTAAAAGATGAAAAGTTCCAAGGAGAAGCTTTTAGTAAGGAAGCAGTAGAGTTTGCGTCGCTATTGGAGGCAAAACTGAATACTGATTTGGCTAATTTAGAGAAAGGTAATTTCGATGCTGAATTTAAAACGGCTTTGAAAAAGAATTTTGAAAGCTTTAATCATTATGCTAAAGAGGAATATGAAAGAGCTGTTCAAACTAATAAGATGATAGGAACCTTATCGCCTGATTTTGATTATGAAAATCATAAAGGAGGAAAGACTAAGCTTTCTGATTTAAAAGGGAAGTACGTTTATATTGATCTTTGGGCGACCTGGTGCGCACCTTGTAGAGCTGAGATTCCTTATTTGCAAAAACTGGAAGAAAAGTATCATGGAAAAAATATTGAGTTTGTGAGTGTGTCCGTTGATAAAGCAAAGGATAACGAAAAATGGAAGAAGTTTGTAACGGATAAGAAATTGGGCGGAATTCAATTGTTTGCGGATAAAGACTGGGAATCTGAGTTTGTAGTTAGTTACGGGGTTACCGGAATTCCGAGATTTATTATTGTGGATCCAAATGGTAAAGTAGTAAGCAGCGATGCTGAAAGACCTTCATCTCCAGAGCTTCAGACGAAATTAGATGCGTTATTGAAGTAATTTGTAATTTAAAATTACAAGTTTATAGAAATTTTATATTTTTTAGGAAATAGCAGTAAAACCAAGGCCTGAGCTTTGCTTTTTTTGTTTTTGGGAAATTTCCAATGTTAAGTTTTTATTCAATGTTACCAAATTGTTAAGTGAAAGTTTTTTTAATGTAAACAATTGACTATATTTGATAAAGATTTGATAACATTAATACCTAAAGATATGAAAAAGTGTGTAATTTTAGTTGCAATATTGTTCTCTGGAATTTTAGTTGCACAAGAGATAAAACCGGAATTGGAAGCTGTTGGAAATAGAGTAAAAGCTACATATTATTATGAAAATGGTACTATTCAACAAGAAGGTTTCTTTAAAGACGGTAAGTTAGACGGAGTTTGGGTATCGTATGATACAAAAGGAAACAAGATGGCTGTTGGAGAGTATACAGAAGGAGTAAAAACCGGAAAATGGATTTTCTTCAATGATAAAAATCTTTGCGAAGTGGCGTATGAAAACAGCAAAGTAACATCTGTTAAGAATCTACAGAAAAATGCTTTAGCAAATAGAAATTAAAAAGAGATTTTAAATACAAAAGAACCGTCTTGTTAAAAAACGAGACGGTTTTTTTATGTCTTTGTATTTCGGTATTTTAGTTTTTTCGGATCAGGTGCAAAAGTTGGGAGTATTGCTCTGAAAGAGCTTAAGCAATAGAATGGTGCGCAGCACTATGAGTAATGATAGCGAATATCGGTTACGCCCTGAAAGGGCAGAAGCTTACACGCAAAAAGTTGATTTTATACTATTTTGAATTCTATTTTATAAAAGAGCGGTTTGGTCTTTATTGAAAATTGTAAGGTAAAAGTTTGCTTTTGCCCTTTCAGGGCAATTCTACACCTTAGTCTAATTTATAGTGCTGCGCACGATGTTGTTGCTTTTCAGGCTTTCAGCCTTTTTTTTCGACTTTTGTTCTTGATCCTTTTTTTACGCAGATTGCTTCGCCAATTCGCTTTCGCTCGGGTTAGCAGATTGTGCTGATTTTTTTGATTTGTATACGGTAAAACAATTTGAATGGATCTGTTAAATCTGCGGGAGCTTTTAAAAAAACCTTGTGAACAAGTAAGTCACTAAAAAGAGGTAAGTTCTTTTTTAGACTTTATTTTTTTTTAGATTTTTTGTTTCGTCCGTACCAAATTATAAAACCGGTTACAGGAAGTGCGGCTGCAATTAAGCTTACGATAAAGGCAATAATTTTTCCGGGCAGGTTTAAGATTTGTCCGGTATGAATTCCGTAATTCATTTCGACAACCTGTAAGCCCAGAGTTTTCTTTTGGAACGGTTCGCTTTGAATCAGTTTTCCGGTGTTGGGGTGGAAATAATAGTTGCTTTGATGGTCGTATCGCAAAGCATGCGGATAAGCTCCTGTGTCGATAATATTACCTTTTTTTTGTGGAAATGTTGCAAAAAACATTTCGGCATCGGGTTGAAGCTGTGCGGTTGTTGTAAAAGCACGATCAACAGCGGTAACGGAGTTGTTGTTGAATTGGGTCGTATCGATGACTGGTACTTTTATTTCCTGCGTTTTATCTCCTCCAAAATTGAACGCACTATAAATTCCGTCACCCACCCATTCGTAAGTAAAAGTTAAACCGGTTATGGCTATAATTACGGCTATTATCGAAATATAAAACCCGGAAGTATTGTGCCAGTCGTAATTGACGCGTCTCCACTTGGCCGACCATTTTACAGTAAAGCTTCGTTTGAGATCACTTTTTCGTTTGGGCCACCATTGAATGATTCCTGAGATTACTAATAGAATGAAGATGATGGTTGCGCTTCCAATGATATGTTTCCCGATATAATCCGGTAAAAGTAAATACAAATGAATGCGTTCGACAATGATGAAAAAGTCGGTATCAGGATCTTCGGTTTTCAGGTATTTTCCTGTGTAGGGATTGAAGTAGAGGTATCGATTTTCGGTATCAGCATAGGTGAAAACGATTGCCGAACGATTTTTTCCGTAGTACGAAACCATACTCGAGTTGTAATCTGGAAGAATTTCTTTGGCTTTTTCCTTTAATACGGAAGGCAGAACAAAAGGTTTGTTCTGAGGTTCAACGATGCGCCATTCTTTGCGTGTGATGTCTTTTATTTCATCATGGAAACAAAAAATACAGCCTGTAATGCTGATAATAAAAACAATAAGCCCGGAAATTAATCCGAGCCATTTGTGTAGAAATCGTATTTGTGTTTTGAATCCCATTTTGTCGTAAAACGCAAAATTATACGCAAAATCAATGGGGAGCAAGTAATTTTATTTATTTTTTAGAAACAGTTTCGTTTTTAAGTTTTAACGAATACGCGACATAAAGGCTTATAGAGGCTAGGAATATCCAAAAAACATCTACAAAGAAGACCTGAATTTTATTTTGCATGAAAGATGTCCAAAACCAGTTTCCGGATACCATTCCGTTTGTAATCGGGATTAAAAATCCGAGGATACTACCTGAAATTAAGCAACATTTGTTGGTAAAAGCGTCATTCTTTTTGAGAATGAAAAATACGGTAAGCAGGAGCCATCCTATAAAGTAAACCATGTATAGCTGGTCCTGAGTCAGAGGGTGGAATATTTTGGCAGCAATAAAAGCAAATGCCGTGATAGGGTACATGCTTAGACAGATGGCTAAATAAATACGAACGACTCCGGCATTAAAGCGTCTTTTCTTTTCAGGTAAGTTATTTTTTTGTCTGGCGACTAACCAAATCATTACTCCCGAAATGATGACAAAACAGGTAATTATACCTAAAACGAAACTTACAATTTTGAGAGCATAACCTCCATAATCGCCAAAATGTATGCGATAGAGTACATTTTTTACCACGTCGAGATAGCTGGTTTGAGTAACCGGATTTTTTCGGGCGATTTCTTTTCCGTCTGCAATTCTGTACACGATCTTTCCGATTCCGGTGAATTTTTTATGACTCAGCATTTCACCTTCCACTAAAACGTGCATGTTGGCATCTCCGTAATTCTGAATGAAAACGCGGGTGATTTCAAAATCTTTCCAGCTGCTTTTTGTTTTCGCAACAAGCTGATCAATATTAAATGGAGCGGCTAATTTTTTGTTGTCGAATTTGTATTCGGGATCCGTGTATTCCAGTTCTTTGTATAATTTGTCCTGATCGCCTTTGTACAAAGCCATCACAGCTGGTGCCACGATTAAAAGTTTAATCATGAAAAAAGTTCCGGTTACGGCATATACAAATTGAAAAGGCAAACCAATCATTCCTAAAGCGGTATGGGCATCTGTCCATAAGGTTTTTAGTTTTTCTTTTGGACGGAAAATATAAAAGTTAGAGACGATTTTCTTCCAATGCAGTAAAAGCCCGGTTACGATAGCAAATAAAAAGAACAATGCGGTGAAACCCGAAAGGTAATATCCGGCCGGATACGGAATTTGTGCGAGGAAATGCAAGCGGTATAAAAATTCTCCTAAAGAATAAGAGTCCTCGTAGGTAAAGGTTTTGAAGGTTTTGGTATCGAGATAGAAGAAGGATCCTTCTTGTTGTTTTTTAGGCGCCAAAGTATCTTTTGTACCTTCCATATAAACAGCCACTCTTCGTTCTGTACTTGGTTTCGAAATGGTAATGTTTCTTCCGTGTAAGACATATTCTTTGTCCAGTTTTTGTAAGGCTGAATTGTAGTTGAGCTGGATTTCTTTGGTTAAAGCAGTAGATTCATTTCTTTCCCAATTAATAATTTCATCTCTGAAGAAAGAAAAGGATCCTGCGAAAAAAATCACAAAAAGCACTACGCTGATCACAATTCCGCTAACGGTGTGGGTATGAAAATAGATGTTGTAGTTACGATTGTTCATGGATTATTTTGCTATTGGATTGTAGGTTTGACCAAGGTAAATTATAAGCGAAAAAACTAAAGTAAGAAGAATGTAGATTCCCCATATTTTCCATCCGCTTTTGGCCAGAAAAGCAACAACCATCAGGGCTACCCAGAGGATGAATCCGCTAAAAGCCATGGTCATCAAGATATCGGCACGGCTGAACCAGGCTGCTAAGGCCAAATGAAAGGTGACTGAAACAAAATAGCCGCCTAAGATAGCAGCTGTAATTTTGGCAAATCTTTGCCATTTGGATTGGGTTAAATATTTTGGATTGGCCGGCATATTTTAATTAGAAATAAATTAGTAGTAATAAAATTCCAGGAGAGCTGCGAGGATAAAAATACCGAGAATCGCAAAACGGCTTATTTTTTTTAAAGGAGCTAGAATGATAATCAGACTTCCAATGGTCATGAGCTGAATAAAGAACATTAGGGTTCCGCAGCACAAAGATTGTGTAAACAGCCAAAGTGCGTAAGCCAGTAAAAGAAGTCCCAGCCCCAAAAGTTTGGTTGGTTTAGGATTGCTTTTCATCCATTTCTCAAAGCCTAAATCATACGATAATGTGGCTCTTTTTGAGGTATAGTACAATGTATAAAAAGCTAAAAAGACAATAAGGCTTGCAATTGTGATCATGATTGACGAAATTTAAAAAACACCTCTCTTTACGGGAAAGGTGTTTTTTTTGATTTTTATTAGAATTTATAAGCGAAACTTGCCGCTACACTTCTCATGTTTCTGGGATGAATCGTAGACCATCCGTCATAAGTATCTGCATTTGCAATGTTATCCATCTTTAAGGTTAAAGTGAATTTCTCCGCAGCATAGAAAATAGAAGAGTTTAGTACGGTATACTCAGGAATCGTAAAGGCTCCGGTCGTTTTTCTGTTCATGATTTTGTTATCGCCTACATAATTTCCTCCAAAGCCTAATCCGAAACCTTGTAGTGGTCCTTCAGGGAATTTGTAGCTGGCCCAAAGATTTGCCAGGTTTCTTGCTCCTGCACTTTCCGGTCTGAAGTTTACAAATTCAGGATCACCCGCTGTAAGTACCGCATCATTATAGCTGTAACCAAACACAATGTTTAAACCGGCAACCGGGTTAGAAACGATTTCAGCTTCGAAACCTTTGTTTCTCTGACCTCCGTTTTGGTAAGAAGTAGAGTTTGTAGCATCTGTTCTGATGCTGTAAACCTGATCGGTAACTTTGATATCATAGTAGCTGAAAGTTGCGTAAAGTTTGTCTTTGAAAAGGTTCAGTTTGGTACCCACTTCAAATTGGTTCGCATGTTCCGGGTTGTAAATTCTTGGAGTTCTTACGCCGGCATTTAGGTCTTCACCAGGAGCAACGTTGGAAAATCCATCCATATAATTGGCAAAAACAGAAACCTTATCCAAGATTGGCTGATACACTAATCCGAATTTAGGAGAAAAAGCAGTTTGATTGTATCCTCCGTTGTCGGCATTCATAAAACGGTCTACACGTACACTTGCCATGGCAGACAATGCAGGCGTAAAGTTGATTACGTCAGAAACATAAACACTGTAAACTTCCTGTTTGGTTTGGTTATTGTTGGTCTTTGCTTTTGCCAAAAGATCATCAGTTGCTGCTTTTGATAAATTCCCGTTATCACCGGTTGTGATGTATTTAGTAGGGTCGGTAATTTTGAAAATATTTTCGTTTACGATTTGTAAACTTGCGTTACCAATATAAATGCTTCCATTAGCGATATATCCTGTTCCGTTGTCTGTTGAAGAGTTGTTGAAGTAATCGAAACCGGCAACAATTCGGTTTCTTAGTTTGCCAATTTTGAAATTACCGATAAAATTTTGTTGAATATCAGTCGTTAGTGTGGTAGAATTTTGATAATTTATAAAACGGCCTAACACAATGCCTTCGGTGACTTTTGGATAACTTTTAGTTCCTTCGTACAAATAAGAATAGTAACCTTCTGATCTTGATGATCCTCTTGAAATAACAGTCTGAGAAGTCCATTCGCTATTAAATTTGTAAATCATCTGTCCTTGCAGATTGTAAGATGGTGTTTCTATAGCAAGCTGGTTGCTGGTGTAAGAACGTTTGTTGTCATAACCTAGTTCTTTCATATTGTGAACTCTTAAAGGAGCACCTCTGTCCAAAAATAACATGGTTGGATTGGTCGCTTTATTGTTCATGAATTCAGTATTGATGAAGAACGAAAGTTTATCGTTTACTTCATAAGAAAGAGAAGGGGCAAAAAAGAATGATTTTTTAAATCCTGCATCCTGAAAACTATTTTCATTGTGATAAGCAGAATTGATACGTAGGTTTACTTTGTGCTCGTCGTCTAATGGGGTGTTGACATCGGCAGTAATTCTGTTTAATCCGTAACTTGCAGTGGTGTAGCTTATCTCGCCTCCGAAATGATCGTAAGGCCTTTTTGTTGTGATGTTGATTAATCCTCCGTAAGAAATAAGGCTGCTTCCAAACAAGGTTCCGGATGGTCCTTTGATGACTTCGATTCTGTCGATGTTGGCAGGATCAAGGCTTCCGTTTGTCAGTCCCGGTAATCCGTTAATCATTGTAGGCTGAACTGCAAAACCTCTTAGAGAGAAATACCCTGCGCCATCTCCTCCGCGTCCTGTAGAAGCCCAAAGAGTAGTCAATCCCGGTGCGTTTTTAAGAGCGTCGTCGATATTGGTTACGACTTGTTCTTTTAGCAGTTCTCCTGTAATAGTTGAATAAACTTGTGGGTTTTCAAGATTTTTAAGAGGTAATCTGGATACCTGCTGGTTTTCTTTGCGGGCTAACGGATTCTTTTTTCCGTGACCGTTGATCACGATTTCGTCCAGTTGCTCAGAATTGGAACTGATGGTGAAATCTTCAATTATTTCGTCTCCGCCATTAAGAGAAACACTTTTTTCTTTGGAAGAATGCCCAACCGCAGAAACTTTAATAACATAGTTTCCCGGTTTGATGTTTTTAATTTCGTAAAAACCTCTGCTGTCTGTATTGGTTCCTAATTTTGTTCCTTTTAGTAGGATGGTTACATTATCAGCGGGCTGATTGTTACTTAGTGTAATTTGCCCTTTTATGCTTGCTCTTTGCTGTGCCCACATTGTTGGAGTTGCAAGCAGTGCAAAGAGAAAAGCCAAAAATGTTTTAGTGTATTTGGTTTTCATTATTATTTAGAATTGATTTTAATAGTGCAAATTTAATTGCAGAACACAAACCAAACAAACTATTTTTATTTATTCTAAATAAAATAATTTTTAAAGGGTAAAATTTTTTATTGTTTAATTTTTTAACATCTTAAGCCGATTTTAAGTCAATATTAAGAAAAAAAACCTGCTCAAGTTAATGAGCAGGTTTTGTATGATTGTTGAAAAGTATTACAATTACAATTCTAAAGCGCGTTTAGCATCTCCGTTCATCAATAACTCTAACGGATTCTCTAAAGCTTCTTTTACAGCCACTAAGAAACCAACTGACTCACGTCCGTCGATGATTCTGTGGTCGTAAGAAAGTGCTACGTACATCATTGGGTGAATTTCCACTTTACCGTTTACAGCAATTGGACGCTCGATGATGTTGTGCATTCCTAAAATTCCTGACTGAGGAGGGTTGATGATTGGAGTACTCAACATACTTCCGAAAACTCCACCGTTAGTAATAGTGAAAGTTCCTCCTGTCATATCGTCAACAGTGATTTGACCGTCACGTGCTCTAAGTGCTAATCTTTTAATTTCAGCCTCGATTCCACGGAAAGTCAATAATTCAGCGTTACGAACTACCGGTACCATTAATCCTTTTGGTCCTGAAACTGCGATTGAGATGTCAGCAAAATCGTAAGCAATTTTGTAATCACCATCCATCATAGAGTTAACATCAGGGTATAATTCTAAAGCTCTTGTAACGGCTTTTGTAAAGAATGACATGAATCCTAAACTTAAACCACCGTGTTTTGCTTTGAAAGCATCTTTGTATTCGTTACGAATTTGGTTGATTGGCGTCATGTTTACTTCGTTGAAAGTAGTAAGCATAGCCGTTTCGTTTTTAGCCGAAACTAATCTTTCTGCTACTTTACGACGTAACATAGATAATTTTGTACGCTCAGTTCCACGGCTTCCTCCTGTTGGAGTTCCCATAGAAGGTACTGCGTTTACTGCGTCATCTTTAGTGATTCTTCCACCTTTACCAGTTCCTGTTACTGAAGCCGGAGCGATGTTTTTCTCGTCTAATATTTTTCTTGCTGCCGGAGATGGAGTTCCTGCTGCATAACTTGTAGCTGCCGGAGCCTGAACCGGAGCAGCTTTTGGTGCTTCAGCTTTTACTTCCGCTTTTGGTGCTTCTGCCTTTGGAGCTTCAGCAGCCGGAGCTGATCCTGATGGTTTAGCTGCGTCAGTATCGATTAAACAAACTACTGCACCTACTGCTACAGTATCGCCTTCTTCCGCTTTAAGCGTAATAACTCCGCTCATTTCAGCAGGAAGTTCAAGAGTAGCTTTGTCTGAATCAACTTCAGCAATAGCCTGATCTTTTTCTACGTAATCTCCGTCTTTTACTAACCAAGTTGCGATTTCAACTTCTTTTATAGATTCCCCTGGTGAAGGGACTTTCATTTCTAAAATCATCTTTGTTTTTGTTTTAAGTTTGATTGGTTTAAAGTTTCTTGTTTATGCTAAACCTGAAACTTTAAACCTGAAACATTGTTTTTTATCTGAATAAATTTTTATCGAATACCATTCTGATTGCATCAGCGTGACGACGTTTTGAACGTGTGTAACTTCCTGATGCCGGAGCAGAATACGCTTTTAATGAAGCTAATCTCCATTTTACAAGGTCAAAGTTCATCAACATAAAGCTGTAAGCTCCCATGTTTTTAGGCTCTTCCTGTGCCCAAACGTAATCGTCGGCATTTGGATATTGTGCGATGATTTCTTTGATTTGCTCTACAGGGAAAGGGAATAATTGCTCGATACGAACAACCGCAACATCATTTCTTCCGTTGTTTTCTCTTTCAGCTACGATGTCATAGTAGAATTTACCGGTACAGAATACTAAAGATTTTACGTCTTTTTTGTTTACTGTAGTATCGTCGATTGTTTCCTGGAAGCTTCCGTTTGCTAATTCATCAACAGTCGATACGCATCTTGGATCACGTAATAAACTTTTTGGAGAGAAAACTACCAATGGTTTACGGAAGTTTGTTTTCATTTGTCTTCTGATCAGGTGGAAGAAGTTAGCCGGTGTTGTACAATCGGCAACATACATATTGTGTCTTGCACAAAGCTGTAAGTAACGTTCCATTCTTGCAGAAGAGTGCTCAGCTCCCTGACCTTCATATCCGTGAGGCAATAATAAAACAATACCATTTTGGTTGTTCCATTTGTCTTCTCCACAAGAAATATACTGGTCAATCATGATTTGTGCTCCGTTAGAGAAGTCTCCAAATTGTGCTTCCCAAATGGTTAAGGCTTTTGGATTGGCTAATGCATATCCGTAATCAAAACCAAGAACACCATATTCAGATAAAAGCGAGTTGAAAACACCGAATTTTCCTTTTTTGTTCTCAATAGCATCCAGTAAAATTACTTCTTCTTCAGAATCTTCTACTTTAACTACCGCGTGACGGTGAGAGAATGTACCACGCTCTACGTCCTGACCGGAAATACGAACGTCAAATCCTTCTGTTAAAAGCGAACCGTAAGCCAATGCCTCTGCAGTTCCCCAATCAAGAGTGTTGTTGTCGTATCCTACTTTTCTGTCGGTAACAATTTTAGTGATTTTGTTGATGAACTTCTTGTCAGCCGGTAACGTTGAGATCGTATTGATGATAGAATCCAGTCCTTTCTTGTCAAAAGTAGTATCTGTTTTTCCTAACATCTGCGTATCTGTTACCTGAACAAATCCGTTCCATTCGTTTTGCATGAATGGAGTTATAATAGTCAAATCTTTTTTACGGGAAGCTTCTAAGTTTTCCTCTAAAGCAGATTTGTATTCTTTTTCTAAAGCATTTACATAAGAGGCATCGATTATGCCTTCAGACAATAATTTCTCAGCATAAATATCTCTTGGATTTTTATGTTTTGCGATGATTTTGTATAAAACAGGTTGTGTAAAACGAGGCTCATCACCTTCGTTATGACCGTACTTTCTGTATCCTAATAAATCGATAAATACGTCACGTCCAAATTTCATTCTGTAATCTAAGGCAAAAGATACTGCGTGTACAACAGCTTCAGCATCGTCAGCATTTACGTGTAATACCGGTGAAAGTGTTACTTTGGCAACGTCTGTACAGTAAGTAGACGAACGTGCATCTAAGTAGTTAGTAGTAAAACCAACCTGATTGTTGATTACGATATGAATAGTACCGCCTGTTTTGTATCCGTCAAGCAATGACATTTGAATGATTTCGTACAAGATTCCCTGACCTGCGATTGCAGCATCTCCGTGAACGGCAATAGGTAATACTTTAGAGAAATCGTTCGGATAGTATTTGTCTTGTTTTGCTCTTGTGATTCCTTCAATTACAGCTCCAACCGTTTCTAAGTGAGAAGGGTTTGGTGCTAAATTGATATTGATGTTTTTTCCTGTTCTTGTTTTTTTGTCAGCAGTAAGACCTAAGTGGTATTTTACGTCACCGTCAAAATACTCCTGATCGTAATCTTTACCGTCAAACTCACCAAAAATATCCTGAGTAGATTTTCCAAAGATGTTAGCCAAAACGTTCAAACGACCACGGTGAGCCATTCCCATTACGAATTGTTCTACTCCTTTTTCAGCAGCCTGCTCGATCAAAGCATCCAAAGCCGGGATGATAGATTCACCACCTTCTAATGAGAATCGTTTTTGACCTACATATTTAGTATGAAGGAAGTTCTCGAAAGATACGGCCTGGTTTAATTTATTTAAGATGGTTTTCTTTTCTTCAGAAGAGAAGTTTGGCTGGTTTACATTTACAGCCAGTTTATCCTGAATCCATTTTACAACGCCAGGGTTTCTGATGTACATGTATTCGATACCAATGTGCTGGCAGTAAATAGTCTGAAGACGTGTAACAATATCCTGTAGTGTAGAAGGAGCTACTCCGATTGCCTGAGCAGCATCAAAAACTGTTGAAAGATCAGCAGTTGTTAATCCGAAATTTTCAATGTCTAAAGTTGGAGACGACGTTCTGCGGTCACGAACAGGGTTTGTTTTGGTAAACAAGTGTCCGCGAGTACGGTAAGCATCGATTAATTTTAGGACATTGAATTCTTTTTGTAATTTATCAGAAACTAAACTACAATCTACGTTGTCGTTTGTTACGTATTCAACGATTCGTTGAACCGGATTTTCGTCATTATAAGTCGTTTGTCCAAAATCGAAACCTTGAAAAAAACTTCTCCAGCTTGGCTCAACGCTATCTGGGTTTACTAAATACTGATCATATAATTGTGCGAAAAACTCTGTATGCGCTGCATTTAAAAATGAAAACCTATCCATAATATGAGTGAATATACTTTTTGTTAAATAGAATCGCAAAAGTACAACAATCACATTTATTTAAATCTTTTTTTTACGTACTTTTACGTAAAAATTTGTTAAAAATAGACTCAACTATGGATAAAAATCAAATTTCAATCGTTTTCAAAACTTTTTTTGTGATTTTGGCTGTCTCATTTTCGGGTTCTGCATTTGCACAGCAAAAATATGTCATAGACAATAGTAATCATTTTTGGGAGAAAGTTCAGTTTGGAGGAGGTCTTGGTTTAGGAATTGGTTCCGGATATACGGACATTTCAGTTGCACCAAGTGCCATTTATAATGTAAACGAAATTGTGGCGGTTGGTGTTGGATTACAGTTTGGTTATTTGTCTTCTAAAAATTATTACAGCTCTTTTGTTTATGGCGGAAGCCTTGTTGGACTGGTGAATCCGATTCCTGAAATTCAGTTGTCAGCAGAATTGGAACAGGTTCGTATAAATACCGACTATAAATCAAATGCCTCTCGACCAAGTTATTCTGATGATTATTGGAATACCGCCTTATACCTCGGTGCGGGTTACCGAACCGGAAGTGTTACTATCGGAGCACGTTACGATGTTTTGTATGATAAAAACACCAGTCTTTACGGATCAGGGTTTATGCCTTTTGTGAGAGTTTATTTTTAGAGGGGCTAAGGTTCTGAGATTCTGAGGTACTAAGTTTTAGATTGAGAATAAAAAATTTTTAAATGGATCAAGCTTTATATTCTGAAGTAACTTTAAAATATTTGATACAAAATCATATTGAATTTTCAGAAAACGTTGATTTTAAAGAAGATAAATCTTTTGAGTGTTCTGTAAAAAGTATGAGTGGAAACAGATTTTTGTGGATCTCGACTTATGATTTGGAAATAACGATTGGTTTTGAAAATTCTGAAAAAGAATGTGATTGGCATTTCCATATAGGATCATCGGGAGGAAATAATCAGCATGAAGAATTAAAAGAATTGACTAAAGAGCTGAATAAAATTTTAAGCAATGAACAGGTTTTTATTTTAGAAAATGATAAATATATTCCATTTGATAAAAATGAAAGGTCAGCTGTAAAAGAAAATAAAAAGCTTTTTGTGTGGGGTGAGATATAAGAATTTAAAACCTTAGAATCTTAGTAGCTCAGCACCTTAGCCACTCTACCTGTAATGCTTCCGAAACCAAACCTTCTGCCATTCTCTTTTTAAAATCAAAAAAGAAACCTGCTCGGCTAAGATTACCAAATCAGAACCGTCGAGTTTTTTGATTTCATTTTCAGGCACATCAATAATGTAAAGCAGATTGAGGTATTCGGCAAATTTGTACTGAATCATTCTGTAGATTTTCTCGTGAAGCTGGATTTTTAGTTCTTCGGGAGAAATACTCATCGGAAAATCTATTCCTTCGTTGGCTAAATTAAAGTCTTTGTTGATTTGCTCAATCAGACTTAAATATAGATTTTCGCTTTCGGCATCAGCCAATAAAATATCGGTATTTGCAGGAATTGGAAACATTGAGGCTTTTTAAGAATTGGCGCAAAGTTAAAACTAAAAAATCATTTAACAGTCGATTCTCTTTCAATGATTCTTGTAGGAAGTTCAATAATTTGATGGGTCACCGGTCGATGCTCTTTCAGATCGGCAATTTCATCGATTAAAAGCGAAACGGCCTGATGTCCCATTTCAAAGCCAGGCTGGTCAATTGTCGTTAATTTAGGCGATATAACCGTACTCATAAACCAGTTGCTAAAACCAAAAACCGCTACCTGCTCCGGTGTTTTGATTCCTGCCTCATTAAAATATTTGATGATTCCGATGGCTACTAAGTCAGTGATGGCAAAAATCGCGTCTATGTCCGGGTGTTCCGTCATTATTTTTTGAGCATTTTCGTAGCCGTCTTCAAAATCGGTATTGTTGTCACACACATAAACCAGTTTTGAATCGTATTCTATGCCGTGCGCTTCCAAAGCCCTTTTGTATCCTAAGAACCGATCGATGGAGTTTTGCGGAACATAGGAACCTCTAAAATGTGCGATCTTTTTGTATCCTTTCTTAATAAGATAGGAAACGGCATCGAACGCCGCTTTAGCATCATTGATAACCACTTTGGAACAATCGACTCTTTTGGCAATTTTATCAAACAAAACCACCGGCGTGTTTTTGCGGATGGCATCATTAATATGAGTAAAATCATCCGTTTCGTTAGAGAGCGACATCAAAACCCCGTCAACACGTTTTTGAAGCAGCAAAGCAAGCTGTTTTTTCTCGAGTTCGTATTTTTCGTTCGACTGTAATATAATGACGAGATAGCCTCTTTTTTCGGCTTCTTCAAGAATACCATTTAAAACACTGGAGAAAAAATGATGCACGGTAGCCGGAATGATGACACCTATTGTTTTGGTTTCGTTGGTTCTCAGGTTTACTGCAACCGAGTTAGGCATGTAGTTCATGCTCTCGGCCATTTCGATCACGCGGGCACGTGTAGACTTACTAATATCGGTATAGCCTTTTAATGCCTTTGAAACTGTGGTAACCGAAATTCCCAATGCCGAGGCTATATCTATTAATTTGGTGTCATTCATGAAATAAAAGTACTAAAAAATAAAGTGTATTAATAAAAAATTAACTTCCGAAAACGTTTTAGGGGATTTCGAAAACGTTTTCGATTTAGAATTCTTAAATTAGAGTTAATTCCTTGAGTAAGTTTACATTTCATAAATGAAAGATTTACTAACTAAACCAAAAAAAACATGAAACAGCAACAATCTTATTTAAGCATATTATTACTGATATTGTGCTTAATTTCTGTTCCAAACCATTTGTTTGCACAAAATAAAAATACCGTTTCCGGAAAGGTGCTTGATGATAGCGGACAAACTATCCCGGGAGCCAATGTTTCGCTTAAAGGAACTGATAAAAATACGATTACAGATGAAAACGGAAGATTTGTATTTTCCGATATTCCTGCAGGAGATTATACCATTGTAGCCACTAATGTGGGATATAAAACTTTCGGGAAGCCAATCACCATAAAAGAAGGAGAATCTCTGGAGGTTAATTTACTTCTGGAAGGAGAATCGCAAAGTTTAAAAGAAGTGGTAGTAACAGGGTCTTCAAGTCCGAGATCGAAATTAGAATCCAGTGTGGCCATTACCACAATGGGAGCTAAAGCAATTGAAGACAGAGCGCCGTCAAGTACAGCCGCTTTATTGCAGACAATTCCGGGATTTGTGGTGGAAGCTTCGGGAGGGGAAATTGGGAACAACCTTTTTGCCAGAGGAATTCCGTCTGCAGGAGCTTATGAGTATGTACAGATTCAGGAAGACGGATTGCCGGTTTTTGAAGATGGAGCTTTACAGTTTGCAAATGCCGATACTTTTTACAGATTAGACGAAACGGTGAGTAAAATGGAAGCGGTTCGTGGAGGTTCGGCCTCTATTTTTGCCAATAATGCTCCGGGAGGAATCATTAATTTTATTTCTAAAACAGGGCAGAATGATTTTCAGGGAAGAGCTAAACTCTCGACTTCGGATTATGGAATGTTCAGAACTGATCTGAATTTATCAGGGGCTTTAATTCAGGATAAATTATTCTTTAACGTTGGAGGTTTTTACAGAGCTGATAATGGGGTAAGAAATACTGGTTTTACCGCTAATAAAGGAGGACAGATCAAAGGAAATATTACCTATAAATTTGATGACAACGATTATTTGAGAATTAACTTCAAACATCTGGACGACAGAAATGCGTTCTACTTACCGATTCCGTTAAAAAGTAATAATGGTAAAATCGAAGGAATTCCGGGCTTTAATCCAAATTATGGAACATTGACTTCAGTAAATTTCAGTCGTTTGAATGTGCCTCAATATGGAGGAGGAACTTTTACAGCAGATTTAGAAGACGGATCTCATCCGATCATCAACTCGATTGGTGCTGAATTTAAGAAGAAGATATCGGACAAGGTGACGTTCAAGAATGCTTTTAAACAGACGAATATCAATTTGAATTACAATGCTATTTTTCCAAATGGAGGTCCGTGGACACAAGATGCTTATGCAACAGGAGTTCAGAATACAACAGCCAGTAACCTGACGTATTCTTATGTGGATAACGGAGCAACTCTTGATCCGAATGCTTTAATCATGAGAGCAGATCTTTGGCACATCGAGAAAAAGATGAACAATTTTGCGAATAATTTCTCTTTTGCGTTTGATTTAGACCCTGTAAAACTGACTGCTGGTTACTATTATTCCAACTGGAAATCGAATCAGTACTGGAACTGGAATTCGTATTTAGTGGGAGTTTCAGACAATCCGAGACTTTTAAATGTAAAAGACAATACTACGGGAGTAAATCATACCTGGAATGGAGTAGAGAGAATTACATGGCTGGAAAGAGACGCGCAAACTAAAGGAGTTTTGAATGATGTTTATGCTGATGCCGAAATTAAAGCGACAGACAAGCTGACTTTCAATGCCGGTTTACGATACAACAAAGACAAGTATTCGGGTTACAGAGACAATGCGAGATTTTTTGCAGAGAATTTAGGAGTTTTAGACAACAATACAGCCGATGATAAGGTAACAACGGTAAAAGGAAATCCATACACCTACTGGAGATATGATGTGAGTGAATGGTCCTATACCGCTGCCGGAAACTACAAATTCAATGATAATATGGCTTCGTATGTGCGTTACAGCCACGGTTTCAGATCGCCTATTGAAGAGTCTTTTTATGATAATGCAGCCGATTTGAGCAAGCTGGAAAACACAGAAGTAAATCAGTTTGAGCTGGGGTATAAATATTCTAATTCTTTCTTCAATGTGAATGCGAACTTATTTCATATGAATTTGAAAAATGTTGCCTTTACTGATATTTTATCGGATGGATCCTCTGAGAATAAATTCGCCGACGTAAACAATATTGGTCTTGAGGTAGAAACCAATGCCAGATATAAAATGGTAAAAATGAACTTTACTTTCACCGTTCAAAAACCGGAGTACGATAATTTTACTGGCACCAATGCTGACGGATCTACTTTTAATTTTAACGGAAATACAGCCAGAAGAATTCCTAAGTTTTTCTGTAACTTAAGACCGGAAGTTGATATTACGAAAGCGCTTAATGCTTATGTGCAGTTCTCTTATTACGATAAAAAATTCACGAATCAGGACAACAAGCAGGTTTTGCCGGCTTATAAAGAAGTGGGGGCAGGATTAAATTATACCTATAATAATCTTCGTTTTGCAGTTGATGCTTCTAACCTGTTCAATGAAATTGGTTTAACCGAAGGTGATCCAAGACAGACTACTTCTGCAGCCAGTGATGTTTTTATGGCTAGACCAATTTTAGGACGTGCCTTTAGATTTTCGGTGGCGATTAATTTTTAGGAGAATGTGGGATGTGAGATGTAGAGTACGTTCGAAACTTGAAACATTCCCCAAATAAAAGACAAACAAAAAAAATGAAAAACATAGGAATCAAAATCTCACTTTACCTTAATTATTTTGTCTTCGCTATTCTGCTGAATAGCGTGGGCATTGTGATTTTGAAATCGCAGAAAAATTATGGAGTAGATGAAGTTCAGGCGAGTATTTTAGAAGCGTTTAAGGACATGCCTATTGCGATTGTTTCCTTTTTTATAGCCTCTTTTTTGCCCAGAATCGGATATCGAAAATCCATGCTGATTGGTTTGGGACTGGTTACTCTGGCTTGTATTTCTATGTATTTTGGAAATTCATTCGACAATGCTAAAATTCTCTTTGCAACAGTAGGAGTTTCGTTTGCCTTGATTAAAGTTTCGGTTTACTCCTTAATTGGTACCGTGACCGAAACCAAAAAAGAACACAACGCTTTAATGAGCAGTATCGAAGGTTTTTTTATGGTTGGAATTGCACTGGCTTATTTTTTATTTCCTGCCTTTAATGATGAAAACGATCCAAATTCATGGTTAAATGTATATTGGTTATTGGCAGGATTATCTTTTTTGTCCTTTATGTTTTTATTGTTTGTGAAGTTTGAAGAAAAAGAAGCAGCAGCAGGAGCAGACCTCAGAGACGATTTCATGCAGATGTTCCGTTTAATGGCGAAATTGTTAACGGTTATTTTTGTCATCAGTGTCTTTTTGTTTGTGATGATTGAGCAGGGAATACTTTCGTGGCTGCCTACATTCAATACCAAAGTGCTTCATCTGCCGGAAAATATAAGCATCATGATGGCTAGTATTTTGGCCATTTCACTGGCAGCCGGAAGGATGATTGCGGGAATTGTCACTAAAAAAGTGGGCTGGATCTGGGTGCTGAGTTTCTGTATTCTTTCGGCCATGCTGATTGTGGTTTTTGTACTTCCAAAAACCGTCGGATTAGAAGTAAAAAGTATCAATACCTTCGCAGATATACCCTTAATTGGTTTCGCATTTCCTCTAATCGGATTGTTTATTGCGCCGATTTATCCGCTGTTAAATTCCATTGTATTAAGTGCTCTGCCTAAAAACCTGCAAAGTTCGATGACAGGATTAATTGTGATTTTTTCGGCTCTTGGCGGCACCTTAGGCTCCAGAATAACAGGCTGGCTGTTTAAAAATGAAGGGCCCGAAAAGGCATTTTATTTTACATTAATTCCAATGTCTTTATTATTAGTGTCCTTTTTTATTCTTAAAAAAATAACTGCAAAAGATGAAATTTAAACTACATATATCCCAAACTATCGAAAAACTATTGGCTCAGGAAGATACTGACGGCGATAAAAAAATAACGATTGATGATCATGGTCCGAAGCGATTTTTACTGAATGACGAAGAAGGAAATTCAACCGTTATTGAAGGTACTTATCAGCTTTCAAACTTGTTGCAGGAATTGGCTTTGGCCAAAAAAGAAAATGTGGAATTTGCTGAAATTAGTCTCGATCAAATTGTAGAGAATCCTGTAAAAAGAATCTCCGGAAAAATAAAAAACCTGTACTGGAAAGGTCTGACCCGTACGATCGATGCCAATGGGGTGAAAAAAATACTGGAAGATAATAAAATAGAAAATGCGATTTCGTATTTGTATGTGCCTTTTGGAGATGAAATCGTTTTTGATTATTTCAAAAAACTGGAAGCCGTAACGCCAAAGTTAAAAGTGGTACAAATGCCAAGACACATTACACCTGAATATGTCATGTCGCTCAATCAAAAACCGGGCATACTGGCTTTGGCACTTCAAATTAAAAACAATGAAATTTCAGGAGTTCCCTTTGTGGTTCCTGGCGGAAGATTTAATGAAATGTACGGCTGGGACAGCTATTTTATTGCCAAAGGACTTTTAATAGATGATAAAATAGAACTGGCTTTGGGAATTGCAGAGAATTTTAAATACCAGATAGATCATTACGGAAAAATACTAAATGCCAATCGGAGTTATTATTTAACCCGCACGCAGCCTCCGCTTTATACGTCCCTGATCAGAGATGTTCTGGAAAAATCGAATCCGGATATTTTTTGGATTGAAAGACATTTAAAAACTGCGATAAAAGAATATCAGACGGTTTGGATGGAAGAAGGCAAAAGACTTACCGCTAATGGATTGAATCGTTATAAAGCAGAAGGAATTGGACTTCCGTTTGAAGTAGAAGAAGGGCATTTTGATGATATTCTGGAACAATATGCGCCAAAATACAATTTGTCGACCCGCGAGTTCGAAAAAAAATATCTGGAAAGAGAAGTGGTCGATGCTGAACTGGATAAGTATTTTATTCACGACCGAAGCATGCGAGAAAGCGGTCATGATACGACCAACAGGCTGGTTGAAATTTGTGCCAATTTAAATACCGTTGCGATCAATAGTCTGCTTTATAAATACGAAACCGATATTGCTTTTTTGATTCGGAAGTATTTTAAAAACGAATTTCAATATTTTGAGGATCAGTCTTTTTCAGGCGAATATTGGCTTGCGAAAGCAGCTTCGAGAAAAGAAAAAATCAATCAATTGTGCTGGAATTCGGAGTATGGATGTTATCTGGATTATAATTTTGTAAATGAAGAGCAGCATTTTTTTGAGGCTGCCACTACTTTTTATCCGCTTTGGGCCAAAATCAGTACACCCGAACAGGCAGATATTTTGGTGAAAAAGACCCTGCCGAAGTTTAAAATGAAAGGCGGAATTGCAGGAAGTACCAAAGAATCGATTGCAGGGGTAGACGAAAACGCACCTGTACGTCAATGGGATTATCCGTTTGGATGGGCACCGCATCAAATGCTTTTGTGGGAAGGCCTGCTGCATTATAATTTTAATGAAGAAGCACAGGAAATGGTGTACCGCTGGCTTTGGCTGATTACCAGAAATGCGGTGGATTATAACGGAACCATTCCCGAAAAGTTTGATTTATCGATCAGTTCGCATAAAATCTTTGCAGAATACGGAAACGTCGGAACCGAATTTGATTTCATCCCCGAAGAAGGTTTTGGATGGATGAACGCTTCGTACCAATATGGTTTAACCATTTTAGAAGAAGATTTAAAACAGAAATTATCAGAGTTGGTTGATCCGGATGAACTTTTTTAATCCGGACAAACGCGACAGGTTTTTAAAACCTGTCGCGTTTTTTGAATGAAATTTCTTGGTTAATAGGGCTTCGACTTCGCTCAGCCTGACACAATGTTATCATGTGAATTATTGTGTCAGGCTGAGCGAAGTCTGTTGTCAAGTCGAGTAAAATCGATGGTCAGACTGATCAAAGTCGATGGTCAAACTGAGCGGAGTCGAATGTCCGGCTGAGCGGAGTCGAAGCCTAAACTCTTCTTCCCATCAAATTCTCCCCGAAAGTACGCAGGATGTTTCTTTTTTCGGAAGTAAGCTCCATTCTGTCAAGCGTTTCAAAAGCTTTAAGAGTATACATTTCAATGGCGTCCTGAGTGGCTTTTGAAGCACCGGATTCATTGAAAATAGCCTTAACGGTTTCAATTTTATGAGTATTGTCTTCTAATTGCTGACCAAATAATTCTTCTAATTCAGCTGTTTTTTCAGGAGAAGAAAATTCTCTTGCTTTGAGGTATAAATACGTTTTTTTGTTTTCGATAATGTCTCCCCCAACTTGTTTTCCGAAAGTTTCCGGATCTCCAAAAGCATCCAGATAATCATCCTGAAGCTGGAAAGCCAGACCTAAATTCAATCCGAAATCATAGATTAAATCCCCTTCTTTTTCAGATGTTTTGGCTACGATGGCTCCCATTTTCATAGCAGCAGCAACCAGAACAGCTGTTTTATATTCGATCATTTTCAGGTATTCCGGAATTGTAACATCGTTTCTTTTTTCAAAGTCAACGTCCCATTGCTGTCCTTCGCAAACCTCAAGAGCTGTTTTGCTGAATAGTTTTGCCAGGTTTCTGAAAACAATCGGTTCGTATTGCTCAAAGTACTGATACGCAAGGATAAGCATTGCATCACCGGACAAAATTCCGGTGTTGAGATCCCATTTTTCATGAACGGTTTCCTGCCCTCTTCTCAGAGGCGCATCATCCATAATATCGTCATGTACAAGCGAGAAATTATGAAAAACTTCTACCGCCATTGCAGCCGGAAGTGCTGTTGTATATGGAGTGTTAAAAACTTCAGCGGCCATCAAAGTAAGTACGGGACGAATTCGTTTTCCGCCGAGGCCCAGAATGTATTCAATAGGTGCGTAAAGATTTTTGGGTTCTTTTCGTATGCTTTGGTTTTTTAAGTAATGAATAAAAAAATCCTGGTACTGACTAATATCGTGCATAAAATGAAATTCTGATTTGCGAGGCCCAAAGATACGATTCATTATGAATTATTGCGTTTTTAAAATTTTAAAAGATGGTGGAGGAATTAGATAATAGAGGTAATTTGATAATTTGATAATGGGTTTTGGGTGTAAGTGCGGAAGGTTTCGACTCTGCTCAACCTGACATTTACGTGATGATAGCGTTTGTCAGCCTGAGCGGAGTCGAAGGCGGTTTTGGACTTGTTTTAAAAATATTTAAAAAAAACTTGGAAACTTTTTTGGTATTCAGAGTTTCCTGTCTATATTTGCACCGTTGAATAGGAAACTTGAAACACTGAAATAGTTTCCTTGTAGAATTGAGAAATGTATAACCTCAGTAAAAACAGTAATTTATGAAAACAACATGGACCTTAGATTCTAGCCAATCAGATGTTTTGATTAAAATGAGACATTCGATTATTGCTTACATGGGAGGAACTACAAATAAATTTGGTGGTTATGTGAATATTGAAGACAATGAAGT
Organism: Flavobacterium sp. CFS9; assembly: GCF_041154745.1. Classification (NCBI taxonomy): domain Bacteria; kingdom Pseudomonadati; phylum Bacteroidota; class Flavobacteriia; order Flavobacteriales; family Flavobacteriaceae; genus Flavobacterium; species Flavobacterium sp. CFS9. The sequence goes on from NZ_AP031573.1 coordinate 2,118,665, forward strand.
AGAAGACGCATCGGTTGAGTTTTCGCTTGACATTAACAACAAGATTGATAATTTTCAGCAAATCGATACTTATTTACAACTGCAGGATTTGTTTGATGTAAACGAACATCCGATTATTAGTTTCAAATCGACTTCGTTTCAAAAAGTAAACAACAATATTAATTTTTTCAAGGGTGACTTAACGATTAAAGATGTTACCAAAGTGGTAGAACTTGATGCTGAATTTATAGGGGTTAATACTTATAATGGTGAGAAGAAAGTTGCTTTTGAAATCAAAGGTGACATTAAGCGTCAGGATTTTGGTTTAGATTATAACTCGTTCAGTCATAATGGAGGTTTGGCTTTAGGGAAAGACATTAAGCTTATTGCAAATTTAGAGTTTAGCATATAAATCTTATGGACTGTAGTAAATTAATGTAAAATTATTACAAATATTACGGAAACTATTTTCGTGAGTTTAGTTTCCTCAGTATATTTGTGATGCAATTTGAAAATTAAAATGAAAGAGAAAATTATAGCAAAAGCAAGTGAGCTGTTTTTAAAACTTGGATTTAAAAGTGTCACAATGGATGATATTGCAGGTGAAATGTGTATTTCGAAAAAAACGATTTACAAGTATTTCTGTAATAAAGAGGTCCTGATTGAGGAAAGTACATCGTTGGTTCATAAACAGGTACACGAAATAATTGACACTATTGTAGCGAAAAATTACAATTCTATTCATGAAAATTTTGAAATCAGAGAAATGTTCAGAGACATGTTTAAAAACAATACCGATACTTCGCCCATTTATCAGCTAAAAAAACATTATCCGGAGATTTATCAAAACATATTGAGTCAGGAAATTGATTTGTGCAGTCACTGGTTCAGAAAGAATATTGAAAAAGGAATTCGGGAAGGGCTTTATCGCGAAGATCTGAATGTAGACGTTTATGTGAAATTTTATTATACCTTAATTTTTCACATTAATGAAACTACCGTTTCGGAAAGCGAAGCTCAAAAAATAGAACTGGAGGCACTGGAATACCACACCAGAGCTATGGCGACAGAAAAAGGAATAGTAGAATTGGAAAAACAGCTTAAGAAAATCAAAGTATAATCATCAATTAATAATAGTATGATTTTTTAAATCATCAACACAAACAAATATCTAACAGCATATGAAACGAATAGTTCTCATTTTTTTGTGTACAATAGGTCTGTCGGCCAGTGCACAAGTCACACGTTTAACCCTAAAAGACGCGCTTACTTATGCGCTTCAAAATAAAGCCGATGCTAAAAAGGCGAAACTTCAGGTTGAAAACAGTGAATACAAAATACAGGAAATACGCTCAAGAGCTTTGCCTCAAATTTCGGCAAACGGAAATTTAACACACAATCCGATCATTCAGACTACGGTAATTGATGGTGCAGGATTTGGTGCTCCGGGGACAACTATTCAGGCAGCATTTGGTCAGAAATGGGTTTCGACTGCCGGAGTTTCTTTAACACAGGCTATTTTTGATCAGTCTGTTTTTACAGGATTAAGAGCAGCAAGATCTACCCGTGAATTCTATCAAATCAACGATCAGTTAACAGAAGAGCAGGTTATTGAAAGAGTAGCTAATAACTACTATTCTGTTTACGTACAAAAAGAAAGGCTTACTTTATTAGACAGTAATTATGTTAATACTACTAAAGTTCGTGATATCGTAAAAGGACAGTTTGATAACGGTTTGGCTAAGAAGATTGATTTAGATCGTATCATCGTAAAAATGTCAAACATTGATACCGAACGTCAGCAAATTAAAAATCAGATTACGTTACAGGAAAATGCGTTGAAGTTTTATATGGGAATGCCAATTGATACTCAAATTGACATGCCAAAAGAAGAATTTGAAGTGGTTCCTGCTTCCTTAACGGAACAGCCTAATACGGAAAACAGAACAGAGTACCTGCTTTTGAAAAAACAACAAGAGCTTCTGGTATTCAATAAAAAAGCAGTTGAAGCAGGATATTACCCAACACTTTCCTTAACAGCAGGGTATAACTACATTGGTCAGGGACCTCAGATGCCTTGGTTTGCAAAACCTTCTCAGGGAGTATACTGGTCAGATTTCTCTGCAATTGCGTTAAACCTGCACGTACCAATCTTTACCGGATTCGGAACTCGTGCAAAAGTAAGACAGGCAGATGTTGAGTTAAGATCGCTTGAGGAAGATATCAAGGATACCAAACTTTCGCTTGATCTGGATTATAAAAATGCGATGGCACAAATCGATAACAACCTTGTGACAATCACTAATCAGAAAGAAAATATGCGCTTAGCGACAGAAATCTTAAGCAATACAAAAAACAATTATCTTCAGGGGTTAGCTTCTCTAACAGACTTATTAGATGCAGAAAACGCATCACTTGAAGCACAAAATAATTATACCAGAGCCATTTTAAATTATAAAATAGCTGAAGTAGCATTAATCAAATCAAAAGGCGAACTTAAAACTCTTATTAAATAACTAGAAGTACAATGAAGAAAACTATTATAACAATCGTAATCATAATCGCATCTCTGGGCGTGATTGGATATATCTTAAATAAAAATAAGAAAGAGAACAAGGAAAAAACAGATATCGTAGCAGAAAAGAATGCTGCCGTTTCCGTAAAAGTATCTCCGGTTAAAACAGAAGAAGTTTCACTTGATTTCGTAGCAAACGGAAACTTCCAGCCAACCCAGCAATTGACATTTTCTGCTGAGAAATCAGGAAAAGTAATCAGTGTTCTGGCTAAAGAAGGAGACTATGTAAGAGTTGGTCAAACGTTATTAACAATGAGAGGAGACGTTATTAATGTTGATGCTCAAACTGCAGAAGCGGCTTATCAGAATGCAAAATCAGATTACATGAGATATGAAAATGCTTATAAAACCGGAGGGGTTACTAAGCAGCAGGTAGACCAGGCAAAACTGGCTTTAACCAATGCACAGTCGCATTTGACACAAGCAAAAATCAATGTTGGTGATACCAGAGTAAAAGCTCCAATCAGCGGTTTTATCAACAAAAAATACATCGAGCCGGGATCTATCTTAACCGGAATGCCTGCAACAGCTTTGTTTGATATCGTAAACGTTTCTAAATTAAAATTAGTAGTTACCGTAAACGAAAATCAGGTAGCGAGTTTAAAAACAGGAGATCATATCAACGTAACAGCAAGTGTTTATCCGGATAAGACTTTTTCAGGTAAAATTACTTTCATTGCTGCAAAAGCAGATGAATCTTTGAATTTCCCGGTTGAAATTGAAATTACTAATAATACAAACAATGACCTGAAAGCGGGTATGTACGGAACGGCAAACTTTGCATCGAAACAACAAAAACAACATCTTATGGTTGTACCTAGAAATGCATTCGTAGGAAGTGTGAGCAGTAACCAGATTTTCGTAGTAGAAAAAGGTATTGCAAAATTAAGAAAAGTAACTGCCGGAAGAATTTTGGGTGATAAAGTAGAAATCATCAACGGATTAACTGATGGAGAAACTGTAATTGTAACGGGGCAAATCAACCTGCAAGACGGTAACACAGTAGAAATTATTAAATAATTGTACCGCTTTAAGCCTTACGCCGTAAGCTTTAAGCCTTTAATAAGAGCCTAAAGCCTACAGCGTATAGCCTACAGCCTAAAATAACATATATGAAATTAGCCGAAATATCCATCACACGTCCGTCGTTGGTAATTGTACTCTTTACAATTCTAACATTAGGTGGACTGTTCAGCTACAGCCAGTTAGGTTATGAGCTGATCCCGAAATTTGAACAAAACGTTATTACCATTTCTACCATATATCCGGGAGCTTCTCCAAGTGAGGTAGAAAATACAGTAACCAAGAAAATTGAAGATGCGATCGCATCCTTAGAGAATGTTAAGAAAATTGACTCGAAATCGTACGAGAGTTTATCTATTGTTTCGATTACACTAACATCTGAAGCAAAAGTCGATTTCTCTCTGAATGATGCACAGCGAAAAATAAACGCGATTATTAGTGATTTACCGGAAGACGTAAAAACCCCGGCACTAACCAAATTCTCGCTGAGTGATTTACCAATCATGACGCTTGGTGCCAACGGAAAAATGGATGAGGCAGAATTTTATGACTTAATCGACAAAAAAATTGCTCCTATTTTATCCCGTGTGCAGGGTGTGGCTCAGGTAAATATTATTGGTGGTTCAGAGCGTGAAATTCAGGTAAATCTTGACGCACTAAAAATGCAGGGTTACGGATTATCTATTCCGCAGGTACAGCAAAATATTCTGACTTCGAATCTGGATTTCCCAACAGGTAATATCCAGACACGTGATCAAAAGATATTGATTCGTTTAGCAGGTAAATATAAAAGTGTTGAAGAATTAAGAAACTTAGTGGTTTCTTCTCAAAACGGAATTCAGGTTCGTTTGAAAGATATTGCCGATGTTCAGGATACTCAAAAGATCGCTGAAAAAATATCACGTGTTGATCAGAAAAGTGCGATCGTTTTGCAAATTGTAAAGCAATCAGATGCAAATGCGGTTGCGGTAAGTGAGCATTTATTAAAGACAATTGCAACTCTTGAAAAAGATTATAAAGCAAACCAGTTAAAACTGGAAGTAGCAAAGGATAGTACCGTTTTTACTTTAGAGGCGGCAGACTCTGTAGTACATGATTTATTAATTGCGGTAGTACTGGTAGCTTTCGTAATGTTGTTCTTCCTTCATAGTATCAGAAACTCGCTGATTGTAATGGTGTCGATTCCGGCCTCTTTGATTGCTACTTTTATCGGTATTTATTTAATGGGATATACTCTGAACTTGATGAGTTTATTAGGATTATCTCTTGTAGTGGGTATTCTGGTGGATGATGCGATTGTGGTATTGGAAAACATCTACAGACACATGGAGATGGGTAAAAGCCGAATTCGTGCTTCTTATGACGGAACAGCAGAAATTGGAGGTACCGTAACATCGATTACTTTAGTAATTGTGGTGGTATTCCTTCCGATTGCGATGAGCTCCGGATTAGTATCTAACATTATTACACAATTCTGTGTGACGGTAATTATTTCAACGATGTTGTCGCTTTTAGCTTCTTTTACCATTATTCCTTGGTTGTCTTCTCGTTATGGTAAATTAGAGCATATTGAAGGAAAGAATTTATTCGGGAGAATTATTCTTGGTTTCGAAAGTTATTTAACACGTTTTACAGACTGGGTTTCTCATTTATTAACCTGGTGTCTGGATCATTATATCAAAACATTTGCAGTAGTAATTGTATTGTTTTTTGCTTCAACAATTGGTTTGATGGCAGGTGGTTTCATTGGGGGAGAGTTCTTTGCTTCTTCTGATAGTGGGGAGTTCTTAGTTCAAATCGAAATGCCGAAAGATGCTTCGTTAGAGCAAACCAACTTCATGACCCAGAAAGCAGAAGCTTATTTGAAAGGACAAGAATATGTTCACAGTCAGATTACAACGGTAGGACAAACCAGTGAAGGTTTTGGAGCATCGCAGGCAACGGCTTACAAGGCGGAGATCGACGTAAAAATGATCGAACAAAAAGATCGTACTGACGATGCTAACGTTTACGCAGCAAAAATCAAGCGTAAGTTAGAAAAAGTATTAGTTGGTGCTAAAGTAAAAACCGTTCCGGTTGGTATCTTAGGAACAGCCGAAGATGCTACATTAGGATTGATCGTAACAGGTCCGTCAACAGAAAGTGCTATGGCATTTGCTAAATTAGCAGAAGCAGAATTACGTACAATCCCGGGAACGACAGAGATCAAATTAACGGTTGAGGACGGAAACCCGGAGATCAACGTTAAAGTAGATCGTGATAAAATGGCAGCGTTAGGATTAACACTTCAAACCGTTGGTTTAACCATGCAGACTGCTTTTAGTGGAAATACAGACGGTAAATACAGAGCCGGTGAATACGAATACGATATCAACATCAGATACAATGCATTCGACAGAAAAAGTATTACGGACGTTAGTAACCTGATTTTTATTAACGCAGCAGGTCAGCAAATTAAATTGTCTCAGTTTGCAGACATTACAGAAGGTTCAGGGCCTAGCCAGTTAGAGCGAAGAGATAAATCGGCTTCGGTAACGGTAAAAGGACAAAACGTTGGGGTGCCATCTGGAACAATCGTTCAGCAATGGCAAGCCAAATTAGACAAACTGAAAAAACCGGCTGGTGTAAACTACATCTGGGGTGGTGACCAGGAGAACCAATCAGAAGGATTTGGTACTTTAGGAATCGCTTTGTTAGCCGCTATTATCCTGGTTTACCTGGTAATGGTGGGACTTTACGACAGTTTCGTTCACCCGTTCGTAGTATTGTTTGCTATCCCGCTTTCGTTTATCGGTGCGATGTTAGCCTTGGCTTTGACCAACAACTCATTGAATATCTTTACGATTTTGGGGATCATCATGTTGATCGGTCTGGTGTGTAAAAATGCGATCATGCTAGTCGATTATACCAACCAGAGAAGAGCAGCAGGTGAATCCATTCGTACAGCCTTAATTCAGGCCAACCACGCTCGTTTGCGCCCAATTTTGATGACCACTATCGCGATGGTATTCGGTATGTTCCCAATTGCATTAGCATCAGGAGCAGGAGCTGAGTGGAAAAACGGTTTGGCATGGGTAATTATCGGAGGATTGATTTCGTCTTTATTCCTTACCTTAATTGTGGTTCCGGTTATCTATAATATCATGGAGAAAATCATTCATAAATTCTCTAAAGGAGAAAAAATCAACTACGAAGCAGAAATGTTCGCCGATTATACGCCAACAGAATTAAGCGAAGATGGTTTTAATCCTAAACATACCCATTAATAGTTTTGATTTTTAATAACGAAATTCTATAGCCCGAACTTGGAATTTCAACGAAAGATCCCAGATTCCTTTATTAAATTGGAATTTGGGATTTTTTGTGGTTTAAAAGTTTGATAGTTATTGACAAGAAATTGACTCGTAAAAGCATTCATAAATACTCTTTTGGAAGTAAAAAAAAATAATAATATTCAACACATAGAAACATAGATTTCTAACAAACGATAAAGAATATTTAAAAAGAAATACATTTCCTTCACCTAGAACTATGAGTTTTATTTGAAGTGAAATGCCTAGTTTTCAATGAAAAAACTATGTTTCTATGTGTTTAAAAAAAGTTACCCTCAACGGGTTAAATGAGAACTTTTTTAATGTGCTGGTTTTCTATAGCCGTGTGTATTTTAGTAGACAGTTCGTTATAATCGGGGTTGTAGTTGTCCCAGATTTTCCATACATCGTCTCTTTTTTTGATGAAATAAGTTTGTCTGTTCACCTTATTCAGTACAATCGTAGTGACGTCATTTTCGTTTTTCCATTCCAGATTCCAAAACTCCTTCACCGTAAGAATAGCGATATTTTCTTCGATACTTGAAATCTTAAAATCATAAAGTTCATAATTAGACCGGTTATCTTCGCAGTTTAAATGATATTTTAAGGTAGAGTAATTCTCAAAGAGATCCTTAATCCTTTTGGCAAAAGGGCCTTCTTTGAATACAAAATCGCATAATCCATCCATACTAATGACAGGTAATTTTTGTAAAGAATTAAACTCTTCCCGGCAATAATCACTAATCAGTTTTTCAAAAAAGGTACCTGATTCCATTTTATTTTCAGACTCTAAAGTTTTTAACGTGTCTGTCGCTTCATCATTCAGAAAATGATTTAAAGAAGGATAGCCGATAAAAATAGCCAGCTTATCAAGACTTTTTAAAAACCGCAAATCAGAGTTTTTGGTTTTAGTAGAGTCATTGGTGAAAATCCTTTGCAAGGTCATGCTCGAGATAGAACAGCCAAGTTCATTTCTTTTGGAGCCCTGCATAAATTCCGATTTCTCTAAAACATCAGAGATTATTTCCGAAAGGATAATGTAGTGTGCTCTTTTCCATTCTGTAACACCGGAGAGGGTACTGTTTTGTATGATTGGATGTGATTGTATGCCCTTTATTAATTTTTCTATTATGATTTCCATAGGCGAATTTTTTAATAATTGACGTTCGTTTTGACGATAATTAAAATACAATTCCTGTTAATTAAATCCCGATTACAGATTTGTGTGTAAGATAAGTTATTGTTGTGATCTTTTTAGTGTTAATGTTCTGCTAAAATTAATAATAAATTCGTTAAATAATTTAACAAACTAAAAATTAACAACAAAACCCAAAAGAATTATGAAAAAACTATTTACCAAATTTTCGATTAAAAAAATGGCACTTGTACTGCTGGTATTGCTTGCCTTGTACTCTTGTGAAAAAGGAAATGACCAGACAGAAGCCGTTGCCCAGGAAAAATTAATGGACGGTAATGTCGATCTTTTAGACAAAGGAAGATACGGACTTGCTCAGATGCCGGATGCCTATTTAAAGAGTATTGAATTTTTAACTCCCGTTGATTATCGTGCGAGAATTGCTGAGTTAAGACCAGATTTAGTGACAAGCACTCAAAAAATGTCATTGACTGCTAAAGTTGCGGCCGCAAAAAACTTACCGACTCCACCGGTTGGAGATCAGGGAAGCGAGGGTTCCTGCGTAGGCTGGGGAGTGGGTTACGCGGCACACAGTATTGCCAGATATCTTAATAATTCAGTACACCAAAGTAATTGGAGCGGGGCTTCAAGAAGTGCGGCGTATATTTACAATCAGATAAAACTGGGGAATTGCGGAGCAGGTTCTTACCCGAATGATGCCATGAATCTGATCAAAAATCAGGGAGAATGTTCAGAGGCTCAAATGCCTTATATTGCAGGAGGCTGTTTTACACAACCATCAGCACAGCAAAAAACATGGGCTGCCGCCAGAAAAACGGGAGGATGGTTTAATGTGAATCCGAGAAGTACAGCTGATATCAAGTATTATCTGAATCAAAATTATGCCGTTGCAGTGTGTTTTGATGTTAATCAGAGTTTTTATGATATTCGTAATAACAACCATGTTTGGTCCAGTCTTTACGGCAGCAGACAAGGAGGTCACTGTGTATGTATCGTAGGATATGACGATGCGACCGGGCTTTTTAAAGTGCAAAATTCCTGGGGAGCAGGTTGGGGACGCAGCGGTTTCTTTTATGTAACGTACAACAATATTGCTAACGGAGCCTTCAATTGGGCAGGATGTATTATTCCAAATCCAGGAGCGAATTCTTAGTCACACAATTAACTCAATCAAAAAAAGGAGACTGTCTAATTTTTTAGACAGTCTCCTTTTGTTTATAGAAAATTATGAGCTTTTTGTGGCTCTATTTCTTGATTATTTTAATGGTTTTGATTTGCCCTTCTGCTTTTACTTTAAGGAAATAGAACCCTGTAGCAACATTAGATAAATCAATTTCAGATTGTGTATGGTTTATTCTCTTCGTTAAAATAGTCTTTCCGGAAACCGAGATTAATTCAATCTCATCAATAGCCGAACTGTTCTGTATGGATAAGTTGTGCTGAACAGGATTTGGATAAAATCTGAAATTTGACAGTACAAAATCCGGTGTAGTCAGCGATCCGTTTACTTTTGCTGTAACGGCAAGACGTTCTGTACTTTCGATTCCGTCTATTGTTTGGGAGGCATAATACGTAACTCCGTCAACTAAAACAGTGGTCAACGGCAAAGGAGTTTCAGAAGTTTTACTCGTTTTACCTGTTGAAAGACCTTTAGTGCTGTACCATTTTATGTTCTGACCTTCGATAACAAGATCTCCTAAAGTCTGGCCTGATTTAAAATCGACTGTTATTGTATTTTTACCTTCTATTAAAGGTGCAGGAGGATCTACAGTAACATGAGTTAATGCAATACATCCCATAGCGTCTCTTGCAGCTACCTGATACATCCCATAGTTGAAAACTGTAAAAGTATTGCCTGACTGAAAAGTATTTAAATCTAATGAATATTGATACGGAGCAGTGCCACCGGTTGCTGTAACAGTTATATTTTTATTGTAAACAGTTGCTGAAACAGCTACAGGAATTGGCGCTTGCAACATTAAACTGGTTGTTTCTGTACAATTATTAGTATCTCTTACAGTTATGGTGTAAACACCGGCATTTAAATTCGCGAAGGTATTACTTGCCTGATAAGGACTTCCATTTATGGAATAAGTATACGGAGCCTGTCCTCCTATAGCATTTGCCATGATTACTCCGTTTGAAACGCAGGATACTGAGGAAATAACTACCGCAGTAAGATGTACCGGATTTGGAGCTACAATCGTTGTAACAAAAGTATATAGGGCATTGTTCAAATCACGCACTTTTATACTATAGCTGCCAGGGGGAACTGTAAAAGTATTGGAATGACTATAAGTTACACCATTATCGATTGAATATTGATAAGGAAAGATACCTCCCATTGCCGTTACGGTTATTATTCCCATTGGATTATTACAATCTGGCTGAACAACAGCAGCTGTTGCTAAAAGCGGATTAGGAGCCGAAATGGTTACCTGATTTTGTAATGAAGAACAGCCTCTGGCATCTTTAACAATCACACCATAGGTTCCGGGAGCCAGATTATAAAAGCTATTTGCGCTCTGTGCCGGAACTATAATTGTGTTATTGCTGTTCAAAAGGGTGTAAGTATAAGGTGCTGTTCCTCTGGTTGCACTTACGATTATAGCTCCGTCGTTACTGGTTGCAGTTGTTGCATTGGTAATGATCAATGTACTTTCGGGTGCAGTGTTTGGGGTTATCGTAGCGATTACGGCAGTGATACATCCATTGTTGTCTTTGGCCTTTAAGGTATAGGTTCCGGGAGCTAAAGTGAAGGTATTCGCTGCTGAAAATGTATTAGATTCGTTAACAGAATAGGTATACGGTGGCTGTCCTCCGATTGCGGTAATGGTTGCGACATCAAAATCGTTACAATTTTGAGCCTGATTAATGGCTACAGTTGCCACGAAAGAAACCGGTGTTTCTATAGTAAATACTGTACTGAAGCTGCATCCATTTGCATCTCTGACTTCCAGAATATAATTTCCGGGATTTATACCCGTATAGAAAGAACTAGATTGAAAAGGAAGACCATTTAATGAATACTGATACGGAACAGTACCACCAACGGCATTAATAACGACATCACTCACAGGAGAAGAGCAATTTGTAATGGGGGTATGAGTGACTGTCGCTGTTAAAAGAGCAGGCTGTTCCAGCGTTATAGCATGTACAAGTGCAGTACAATTTAGAATATCTCTTACCAGAACAGAATAAGTCCCTGCAATTAAATTGGTAAAAACAGGATTGGGAGTATAGGTAACCCCATTGTCTATTGAATATTGATAAGATCCGTTACCTCCTGAAGCAATAACATGTATAGTACCATTGCTAATGCAATCTATTGTTTTGGTAACAGTAGCTGTAGCAGTTAAAGAGTTTAAAGCAATTATAACAGCAGTTGTGTTGGCTGTAGCAGCTTGTGAATCTTTAACTTTTATCAGATAACTTCCGGCAACAAGGTTAGGAAATACATTTGAAGAAGTATAATTATTACCGTTGTCTATAGAATACTCATAAGGTGCAGTTCCACCAGTTGCAGTAACCGTAATGGTCCCTTTAGTATTCTCACAGGTAATTGGAGTTACTACAGCTGAAACGAGAAGAACAGGAGGCTGAACAATCTCTATAAAATTTGGTTGAAAAAGACATCCTTTTGTATCTATCGTTCGAACAGTATAAATCCCTACAGGCAGATTATCAAATCTATTAGAATCTTGCCAGTCCATAATTATTCCATTATTACTTTCTAAAGAGTACTTGTAAGGCGGTGTTCCGCCTGTTGAAGATGCAGTAATCGAGTTGCCATTAACAGCAAGTGTGGATTGTATGAAAGCAGGTTCTGATAATGTGACAGATACAGTAGTTTGACAGCCATTTTTATCTAAAACTTTTATGGTGTGAGTTCCCGGGCTAACATTTCTAAAAGTATCATCAGTTTGTAATGAACCATTATCAAGAGCGTAGGTATAGGGTGACTGTCCCTGAGTTATATTTACTTTTACTACACCATCACTGGAACTATTACAACTTATTGCAGAGATAATCTGTGCTGAAGCCAATACCGGTTTTGCGTTTGAAATTGTAATCGAAGCAGTAGTTTTAAAATTATTTGAATCCCGAACGGTTACCAGATAACTCCCGGCATTTAAATTAGAAAAGACATTTGAATTTACAAAATTCTCCGGACTCGACATAGAATACTGATAAGGAGCGGAGCCTCCGGTTGCTGTTACCGTTAGGATACTTTTTAGATCCGTACAGGTGATAGGAGTTGAAGTAGCTGTTGCAGTAAATGGAGCCGATTCAGAAATAATGATATCAGAGAACCAAACCTGACTGCCTTTTGCGTCTCTTACGATTATCTGGTACGAACCATTGATTAGGTTTGTAAATATATTGCTCTGACTTGTAGTTATTGGAAACCCTGTCGATTTCTCAAGGACGTAACTGTAAGGCGAGATACCCCCACTGGTAGTAATCGTAACGGTACCTTTGTCGACTACATAAGAAGCAACAAGCGGAGTAGGCTGTACTACTGTTATAGGTACAGTTAGAGTACAGTTATTAGGATCTCTTACGGTAATCGTGTGGTTGCCATAACTTACATTCGAATATATTCCTGATTCACGGTAAGTACCTCCATCAAGCGAATATTCATATTTTCCGTAACCCCCACTTGCAGTAATAGTTACAGATCTGTCAAAATACTTAACATCGGCGGTTAGTGGAGCAGGATTCTCTAATAATACTGTTGTTGAAACAATACAGCCGTTAGCATCTTTGGCAGATAAAGTGTAATTCCCTGCAGCTAAATTTTCAAATAGGTTATTAGAAGTATAAGGCCCTCCGTTTATTGAAAAAAGAATAGGCGATTTTCCGTTATTGGTTCCCACTAATATGGAACCATTAGAATCTCCGTGACACAATATACTTTTATAAGTTGTGTTTATTACGGGTATTTTTATTGGATCTATAGTTGCAGTTGCCGTAGCTACAGCGTTTTGTGCATCAAGAACTTTTACATTGTAAGTTCCTGCATTTAAATTAGAGAATACATTAGAACTGCTATACGTATTTCCGTTATCTATTGAGTATTGATAAGGCAAAGTTCCACCATTTGGAGTAATCGTAATCGTTCCGGTAGTAATGATACATGTAATAGGAGTTACTGCTGCTGTTGTCGTAAGCGGTGTAGGCTCATTAAGGATATTGATTCCTTTTTGTGAAAAAGTACATCCGCGGCTGTCTGTTACAATAGCTTCATACGATCCGGCCGCTAAACCTGTAAATGGATTAGTTGTTTTAGAAGGAATCAGGGTTCCGTTGCTATCTTTAAGGGAATAGTTATATGGGGTAGCTCCACCGGAAACCATCAGTTCTATTTTTCCCGCATTCGTAGCATTACTGTCATTTGTTATAATTGGACTTATAGTTACAGCAGTATTAATAAGAGGCATATTTAAACTAAAAGAGATAGTACATCCGGTTGCATCCTGTATTTTTACCGTATAGTCTCCAACGCTTAAATTTTTGAAAACATCCACTGTGGTAAACTCATTTCCAATAGAATATAGATAAGGAGCTTTTCCTCCTGTCCCGGTAACTTGAAAAGAACCGTCGTTTCCTCCCTGACAGGTAATGCCTGTCCTGTTGCTAACCCTCCAAGACAATGGTTTTAAAGATTCTACAATTAGTGTTTTCGAAGCGACACAGCCATTACCATCCCGAACATATACGGTTTGATTTCCGGGGCTTGGATTGATAACAGTATTATTTTGTGTATACGTAACTCCAAAATGGGAATATTCATAATTAGAATTACCCCCACTTCCTGAAATGACTATTCTTGGAACACAATTTACATATTCAACCTTTGCGTCAGCCATTAATATAAGAGGTTGTACGATCTGAACAACTTGAGTCATCGAAGTACAGCCTAGGGCATCTTTTATGGTTATTGTATGATAGCCAGGTGACAAATTGGTAAAGTTAGCTGTAGGATTACCGGTATAAATCGTAAAAGGGCCACTATTCAGGCTGTAAGCATAAGGCGCTTTACCTCCTGATGGCGCAACAGTTATGGTGCCGTCATTTTGTCCGAAACAGCGAACAGGTGTTGTAAGAGGAGTAAAGTTTATTGGATCATATACTTTTATATTAAAGTAATTAGTCGTTACACTTCCATTGTTATCTATTCTGGCATAAATAGTTTTAGAACTTTCTGCACTGGTATAATTTGCCGGATTTGTTATAGCATTTAAGTTATCAGTTGCATCTGCAAGGCTTAAATGATAACTAACCGTAGTTTCGGCAGGGTTTAAATTACCAATTAAAAGTGCTTTTTGAGTAGTTAAATTAAAGGAAGTATTCCCGTAACAATGCTCAATGTCGCTGACCTGAGCATAAAAATAATTGGAAAACAATAAAATAAAAAAAAGTAGAGTTTTTTTCATACGTATCGGTTTGTTAAAAATAGGCAAACAAATATATACAAAAAAACGGACTAAAAATTTCAGTATTTAAATTTGTAATCGATTATTTTAAATACAAATAATGGTTGTAATAATCGATAATTGCTTTGCCTTCAAGCAGAATATCTGCACCAATAATACCATGAACAGGTTTTGCTTTGTAAGACTCCAAAGCTTCATTTACATGAGAGAGATCAAAAATAACCAGACTAAAATCGTGGTTTTTCCAACTTCCGAGCTGCAGGCGATTGTGCTTTGAAATTTGGGTTAGCATTCCCGTTCCTCCGGCACCCGAAGCTTTGGTTTTTGAATTCTTTGCGGTCAGTTCAAAACGTTCAATACTTTCAAATCCTACACAGGAGTTAGAGGCCCCGGTATCTAAAATAAAATTTCCCGAAATACCGTTGATTTTTGCCTTAATCAATAAATGCTGTGTTTTGGTAACCTTGAATTTTATTTTTCTGTATTTCTCTTTTTTGAGAACCTCGTGAAGATTTTCCATTTTCGATTGTGATTGAAAACCAAAAATAAACCAATTACCCCCAATAAACTAATGATATAAAAGATATAATTTGTCGATTGTTTCTCTGTTTGGATAGCACCATAGTACACAAAAGAACTCCAGTAATAAGGAGATTTTTTAGCATTCGAAATGGACTTGTCCTGTAAAAAAGCACGTTTTGCATTTGTATTGGCTTCCGTATAGGATTGCCCCCTTTTGATGTTTTCATAAAAATAGGTCATAAAAACAGAGGTTGTATAATCGTTGACTTTCCATAAAGAGAACAATAAATTCTGTGCCCCTGCAAACTGAAAACCTCTGGCCACACTCATAGCACCTTCACCTTTGTACAATTTACCGATTCCGGTTTCACAGGCGCTCAAAACTACTAAATCAGGATTGACATTCAGATTGTATAATTCGGAATATAAAATTTCCTGATCGTAAAATTTAATGCTCGCAGGAGTTTCAATATCACCTGAAGAAGCGTGAGTACTTAAGTGTAAAATCGAATAATGGTTCGCATTATTCTTGAAATTGGAGAAAGTAGCTTCTGAGTTTTCTAAATATCTTCCCTTAAAATTACGTTTGATGGCCTCTAGTTCCTTTTTGGAATAACGCAATTCAAAAGAAGTATTTTCGAAAACCGGAAAAACGCCTAAAATGGTATTTTCTGAATTTGAAACCGGGTTAGGGTTAAGATACAGGTTTGCAGAAGTAGCATAAGCAATCCTGAAATCATTCAGTAAATAATGCATTCTGGAAAAATTGGTGGTTTTTGAGTCCTTTGTAATCAAAGCCTCAAAAGGCAAGAAGTTTAAAATGCCATCGGGAACAATGATGAGGTTTTGGTAAATAGTATTTCGTGGCATCTGCAATAAATCATATACTTTTTTGCCATAGTAGTTGTATCCCGAAATATCATTTGTAATGGCAGCTGAGGTATTAAAAAAGTTTATAAATTTTAGAATATCCAGCATAGCCGTATGTGCCGTATAAAGATGATTGAGACTGATTCGGTTGTTCTGCAAGGTGAAATAATACAAATTTTCAGCTCCCATAAAGTAGTAAACCATAACCGCTTTGTCTTTTTCCAGTTTCGAAAATAAGGTTTTTAGATCGCTGATCTCAGGAAGTAAGTCAGGGCTTTTAGACTGAAGCTGTTTCAGCGAGAGCATTACTTCATTTTGCTTTCTGATCGCTATGTTGATGTTTGCAATATTGGCCAGACGGCCCTTTTGCTGCTCTTTAACAATAACATTGTTTAAATTTTGAAGCCGCTGTAAAAGTGATTTTTCTTCTGTAGTTGCTTTTTTAATATTCGAATGATAATTTTTTAAAACTCCTGATTTTGTTTTTTCCGCCAATTGAAAAGCGCTCTCGAGATATTCCGTTTTGTTTTCTTTCTGAAACAGACGATCATAAATCAAAAGGCATTTTTCGGTACGGTTTCGGGAACGAATCTGACTGATTATCTTCGAGTTTTCGTAAAGAGTAAGGTTCATCAAGAGCTCTTCGATATGAAGCGAAAGTTCATAAGATTCCAATGCTTTTTTAAGCTGATTTTGACTCAGGAAAAGCTGGGCCTGTAAATCGAGTGCATCAATTAAAACCGTTTCGGCGTACAATTGATTTTGATTCGGAAGAGCTTGCGAGTCTTCATAATTTGGGATTAAAAATTTAAAAACGGCTTTAATTTGTTTGGTGCTTTCAGCATATTTTCTCTCATCAAAAAGCAATAAAGCTTTTTCATAGTACAGCTTTGCTATTTTTCGGGTTTGTACCTGAGGGGTTTCCAGTAGAAGTTTTTCCGCTTTTGCTAAATAAGAATTGGAAGCTTCAAATTGATGTCTTTGCCGATTTAACATCGCCAGATTCCGGTAAGAATTAGATAAAGTCTCGGATTGGTTTTTCTCGCTTTTCAAATAATTTACAGACGACTCAAAGGTGTTTTCGATTCTCTGATACAGCTCAGGGCGTATTAAATTACCAGTGGAACTTAACAGGTAATTGTTGCCCAGATTATTTAGTGCAATTCCTTTTTGAACATTAGACAGTTTCTCCGTTTTCAGGATTTGTTCCAATAAATCAATAGCCAGATTGAATTTGCCCGAACTCTGATAGACATTGGATAAATTCAGAACCGCAGCAAATTTTTGCTTTTGGGCATCCGGATATTTTGGAGTAGTGTTGACAATAAAAAAATACTGCTTTATGGTATTTTCCGCACTGTCATAATCCCCCAAAACTGTATACAAATTGCCTAAGGGTTTCAGGCAGTATTCGATGATATCATAATCTGTAAGTTTGTTTTTCTGATAAATTTGCCAGGCTTTTTCATAACTCGCGATTGCTTTCTCTGTTTTCCCAAACTGATTTTCATAATACGCTTTATTGCAGTTTAAAACTACAATCGCCAGTAATTCCCCTTTGGTTTTAGATTTCGGATTTTTCCAGAAAACAGCTTCTGTATCAGTGAGATTTTGTAGTGCTTTTGTGGAAGGGTGAGCAATAAAGATGTCAATTGCGGTATATATTTGATCTTCCTGATTCTGTCCTAAAACATTCAGATTGAAAAAAAGGAAGATTGAAACATATAAGCAATATAAGTTCATATAATAGATGTAATACTACGATTGTCCGTCTGAGCGAAGTCGAAGACCTTTATTGTAAGGAAGCCTTCGACTTCGCTCAGGGTGACATTCAGTGGCGAAGAAATAACATTTAAAACTTCTAAAATCCACATAAGTTATATAAGTTCATAAAATAATAGATGTAATATTACGATTGTCCGTCTGAGCGAAGTCGAAGACCTTTATTGTAAGGAAGCCTTCGACTTCGCTCAGGGTGACATTCAGTGGCGAAGAAATAGCTCTTAAAACTTCTAAAATCCACATAAGTTATATAAGTTCATAAAATAATAGATGCAATATTACGATTGTCCGTCTGAGCGAAGTCGAAGACCTTTATTGTAAGGGAGCCTTCGACTTCGCTCAGGGTGACATTCAGTGGCGAAGAAATAGCTCTTAAAACTTCCAAATCCCATAAAACTGAAAATAGTTAAAATTCTGCTCAAAATTAATCACATAACGCGCTCCAAAACTCGGCCCGATTCTCGCAAAACCGGCTGTTAAATCGAATAAAACTCCCGTTTTTAAATTTCCAAAACCGTTCTTTACCGAATTGGATTCCGATCGGGTACTGATCAGAAACTGATCTGTTCCGCCTTCAAAGTTTTCAATTTTTTTCGTTTGGTTTTCTTCTGATGAAATGTCAAAATTGGCCTGAATTCCGGCTCCGACTCCTATATAATTGTTAAGGTTATAGCGAATCAAGACCGGGATTTCCCAGTTTACATTTTTGTTTTCGGTTGTAGAGGTGGTACGTTGCAATTGCTTCACACCGTTTGCACTTACTACCGTTTGATCAACTATCATTAGACCGCTTTCGTATTTGTTCAGGGCATTAATCCATTCGGCCTGCCAGTAAAACCGATACGATTTAAATGGCGAAATAGTCGCCCCCACAAAATAACTCGTCGATTTTTCCAGATCAGGATACAAATTATAACCGGCTTTAGCTCCAATTGAAATTCCGGGAAGGAACCGCGTTGTGGCATAGTTGGTAATGATGGGTTCGTTTTTATCAAATATAATAGCCGTTCGGCTTCGGGTTTTTACTTTGTGAAAATCTTCACCAAACTTCATCGAATACTTTACAAAACCTTTTGTACTGTCTTTTTCATGTACATTTTTCTGTTCGCTTCCGGGTAAGTAAATGTTTTTGAAAGTAAAAAAGATTTGATTCTTTTTGATAATGGTATCCAGACAGCTTGTCGTTGGAACTTCATCTTTTGGACAGATGGGACATTTGGGATACATGTCTTCGATCTGGAAAGTTTTTTTGTCAAACATATCCGGAATATCGGTTTCAAGTCTAATCATACGTGCAGGACCTTCACCGTTGTTTTGAAAACGTGTTTTAAAATTTACTCTTTTAAAACGAACCAGTCTGTAATTCATAAAACGTCCGTTAGAGCCCATTTTGTTTGGGTCATGAGAGGTTACGATTTCCATTTCCAGATTCTTGATTTTATGGTTTTTATAGCTTCTATTCGGGACAAAAATACCACGCATCGTAACCGTTGCACTGGTATCTTTAATCATTTCGGGAGTCGTTTTAAAAGTATAAAAAACATTTCGGGTCTCATTAGGATTCGCATCCTCAAACTCTAAAACCGAAACATTATGATAGGTTTTATGGGCATCAAGCAGGGAAGCATCCAGGTCCTCTTCGCTGGTTGTATTTCTGTATTTTTTGGCTTTAAAAGTGTTTTCGACAGAAGCAGTATAATTTTTAGAATCGTCCAGATCGTCCACAGAAGCAACAGCTTTTTCCTTTACTTCACGCTCGTTGGCATAGGTTCTGAAATCAACCAGTTCGAAATTATTATTCTTAAATTGCTTTTCATTATAAAACAAATACAGTTTTCCGCTGGAAACATAATTCTCCAGATTCTGATAACTCACTACGACTACCATTTCCTGTTCCGGAATCGGGTCACAGTTTTTTAAAATGGCAAATCCGTTTTGATCGGCGATAGAAGCAATGTCTTTATAGTTGGTGTCGGTAAGGTCATTTACGGCCACTTTTTTCGGGCGTGTTGCCGGAGGTTTTCCATTGTCGTAATTGTTGGTTACGGCAAGTCTGGTCGTATAGGTTCCTTTGTTTTTGTAGACATGTTTTGGTTCGGCTTCTTTGCTGTAATGCCCGTCACCGAGTTCCCACAAATAAGAATAACTGGGTTTTGGAGCACCGGCAATAGGAATCAAAGGAGGAGTTTCGGGTTTATAAGTAACCGTATTTCCGTTTTGAATGAAAACAATATTGGCTCTTCGCGTTATGGTGTCTTTTACTTTCGTTTGACCCATCGCGAAAACAGAAAACAGAATCAATAAAATCGACGATAGTGGTTTCATAACTAGAGGGTTTTAGCCCTGATGGGAGCGGCATCCTTTTGTACCGGGGTTCGGGACAAAAGATACAGCGGACAGCAGGATTAGCTTCTGAAAAGCATCAGAATTAATTTGAAAACTGGATTAAATGTAAAAAAAAGTGATGAGCAAATCATCACTTTTTCTTAAAAAGTATTTTGTAACTTACTGAATAGCATTGATTGCAGCTACCAATTGTGCTTCAGTCCCCACTACTGTTTCCCCCAGTGTAAAGGTGTAGATGTCATTTGCAGCAACCGTTACGGCTTTAATCGCATATCGCCATTGACCATTGTCTTCGGTTACAAAAATCACATGACATTTTAAACCAATTGGGATCTGTCCGTAGTGCTCGCTAAACAATCCGGCAGCTGTGTAAGTATCTAATTTTGCAAGCGCATTAGTACCTTCGCCATCATAAGACAAATAAACTGCACTGTTGTTATTGTCGTAACCGTCAGGAGCATCAACCAAAAGAGTGGTTTTCGGTCTTGGGTCACTGTAAAAACGGTCAACGTTTGTCCATCCAAAATTACCAAAAGTCACGTAGTAATTGGTTCCTTCGCCCTGAACGCCGCCTTTACCTCCGGTTCCGTCAGCATTTGGTTTAGGCTGTTCCCATGCCAGTTCGCCTTGTTCATCAATTTTACCCACCCATAAAGTCATGGCATTGTCTACACCATCTGTTAAAGCAGCAGGAACAATTAAATTCATAGAACAGGAACTTTTAAGCTCAACACCGCCCTGAGTAGCTCTGATGAAAAATTCTCCACCGGAAATCAATAAGTTTTTCTTTCCGTCAGGCATAACTCCCATGGTAGGTTTGTTGGTAACCAGCATAGTTCCTTTGTCAAAAAGTTCGATGTACTCAATTGCAACCGCTCCCGTTACCGCAACTCCATTTTTGGTAAGGCAGTCTCCGTTGATGCTTAATTTTACTCCTTTAGCCGAAGTTAAAGTTACCACACCGGTTCCGGCAGTAATGGTAAAGTTTTGTGTGTTTTTCTTCACCCCTTTTTCGCTTATGCTTTTAAAAGCGGTAGCCGAGGGAGGCAAAATAAGATTATCGTCGCCGTCACTGTTGTCACAGCTTACAAAACTCATTGCCAATAAAAATAAAAGTCCGATTTTTTTAAAATGTGTGTTCATGATTTCTAGTTTTTATAAATCTGTCCTGATGATCAGGTGGTTTTCAGATTTCGGTTGTTAATTATATTGCTATATCAATTTGGGTTTGATATTGTTACCCTTATTATTGAAATTTATTTCTGAACTTGTTCTTATTAGTAGTAAATCAACTTTGATAAACAATTGTTACCCCTGTTTTTGTTTTTTCTGAATTTATTCTGAAAGACATTTATCTTCAAATAAATTACCGTCTTCATCTACAGCAACAAGAATACTTGTCTTTCGTGAAAGCGTTATTGTAAAATAGATCCATACTGTAATCCAGAGTCCGAATGTGATACAGGTAAGAAAGAGGTGCAACGGATGATTGATTGCTTTTGGCTTTTTGGATAAAACCACATACGGAAGCTTTTCGTTATGCTCCACGACCACAAATCCATTTCGTGTTTTGGCAGAAATCATCTGATGAAATTGATCCAAACTCTTTTCGTTTACAAATTGATAGGTTTCCATTTTCCTGATTTTTGATGGTTTTTAGATTCTTATAGGAGACTATTTTGTTAGTTCTTCGCTATTACATCAACTTGATTTGTTAATTGTTACCCTATGACATGAAATTTATTTCCAATTGTTTTTTAAATTAGCTACAAAATGGTTCTTTATGGTAAAGAGTAAAATTCATCCCGATCAAATGTATATTGAGGGCATTGCTGCAAATAATTCTGCAGTCATTCAAAGCATTTACAAAAAATTCGTTCCCAAAGTAGTGATGTTCGTTATGAACAATTCAGGAGATAAGGAACATGCTCAGGATGTGGTCCAGGAAGTCATGATTTTACTTTTTAATCAGGCCAAAGCGAAGACACTGCAATTGACTTGTCCTTTTGACGCTTACTTTTTTTTATTGTGCAAAAGGAAATGGCTTAACGAACTTAAAAAAACATCCAATAAAGGGGTAACAATTAATGAGGATGCAGTATCTATGAATGAATCTGCTCTGGAGTTAATTGGTCAGACCGAAGAATTTGATGAAAAACAGCAGCTGTTTGATGCCATGTTTCAGAAATTAGGAGACAAATGTCAGGAGTTGTTAAAACTAAGTTTCACCACCAAAACGATGGAAGAAGTTGCTTCGAAGCTCAACGTGACTTACGCGTATGTTCGTAAGAAAAAATCGTTGTGTATAGGGCAATTGACACAGTGGATTCAGGAAGCCAAAAATTTTAAATCGTTAAAAAATAATTAGTCATGAACGAAGAACGCTATATATTATTCGATCAATATCTTCAGGGAGAAATGACTGTTGAGGAAAAAGATAGTTTTGAGAAACAATTGTCTGAGGATCATGAACTGGCTTCGGAGTTTGAAACTTTCAAAGAAGTGCAGTTGCAGCTTAAAAATAATTTTGCACACCAAGTAGAAAGAGAAGCCTTTACTGCAAATCTGACGGAGATTTCAGAGAAACATTTTAATGCCAACAAGCCTAAAGTGGTTCAAATGCGGCCTTGGTATTTCGCAGCTGCGGCATCAGTCGTTATTTTATTCGGACTGTTCTTTTTTGATTACAATCAGAATCCAGATTTTGAAGATTTTAATCATCCCGAAACTGCTTCTTTTGTCGAACGAGGTGATGCGGACGAAACTTTAAAACAAGCAGAAAAAGCATTCAATGAAAAGAATTATGAACTGGCGATTCCGTTTTTTGAAGAAATTTTAAGGGAGAATAAAACACCCGAAATACAATATTTTTATGGAGTTTCTTTACTGGAAGAAAGTGATTATAAAGAAGCAGAAGCCGTTTTTAATGAACTAAAATCAGGTAATTCAGCTTACAAAGAAAAAGCCAAATGGAGTCTGGCACTGTCCAAATTAAAACAGAAAGATTACAATGCCTGCAGAGAAATCCTGCAGACCATTTCGCAGGATTATGAAAACTACGACGACGTTCAGGAGTTATTGGACGAGTTGGATTGATTGTTCAAACAGGGAAACAGCTAATTATTTTATACTTATTCAAACCCGACAGGTTTTTAAAACCTGTCGGGTTTACTTTTTAAATATCAGTTTTATTCGCGTTTTCACAAAGTGAATCCGTAAGCGATGTTTCATCATTACACTCAAATTGGGAAAGTTTTTAATATTATCGTAATTTTGGGCCATTAAAAATTACAACAATTGAATTTGAAGCCCATAATTACCGATACACATACACATTTATATTCTGAAGAATTTGATCAGGATCGTGACGAGATGATGCAAAGAGCTATAGAGGCCGGAGTAACCCGTTTTTTTATTCCTGCTATTGATGCCGCTGCAACACAGTCGATGTACGATCTCGAGCAAAATTACCCGGATTATGTATACCTGATGATGGGATTGCATCCTACTTACGTGAAAGACAATTATGAAGAGGAATTAAAACATGTAGAAACCGAACTGGCCAAACGAAAGTTCTATGCTGTGGGGGAAATCGGAATCGATTTGTACTGGGATAAAACACATTTGAAAGAACAGCAAATTGCTTTTAAAAGACAAATTCAACTGGCCAAGCAATACAAATTACCTATTGTGATTCATTGTCGTGAGGCTTTTGACGAAATCTTTGAAGTACTGGAAGAGGAAAAATCAGCAGATTTATTTGGGATCTTCCATTGCTTTTCAGGAACGTACGAACAGGCACTTCAGGCACTGTCTTACAATATGAAACTGGGAATCGGAGGGGTCGTAACATTCAAGAATGGAAAAATCGATCAGTTTCTAAATCAGATCGATTTGAAGCATATCGTTCTCGAAACCGATTCTCCTTATTTGGCACCGATTCCATATCGTGGAAAAAGAAATGAAAGCAGTTATCTGATAAATGTTATTGCCAAATTAGCCGATCTATATGACGTTTCTGAGGAAGAAATTGCAGCGCGAACCACTCAAAACTCAATAGACGTTTTCGGGATTTAACCCATACCTTACAATAGTTTAATTTTTTTTTTGTTCTTTTGCTCACTTAATACCAATATAAATAATGCAGAGATTTGATGCCATTCGACCGTTTTATGATTCTGAAATAAATGAAGCACTTCATGATGTGGTCAATCATCCAATGATGAAAACCATGATGAATTTTACTTTTCCGGAAGTAGCAGATGAGGTTTGGAAAGAGCAGCTAAAAAAGACACATTCTATTCGTGATTTTCAATGCAATTTTATTTATAACACCATACAAAAGGTTTTAGAGAAAAGTTCTGAAGGTCTTACGACTTCAGGATTTGAGAAACTGGAAAAAAATGAATCTTACTTATTCATCTCTAATCACAGAGATATTTTATTAGATACTACTTTATTGAACGTTTGCCTTTTTGAGCATGGATTAGTCATGACAGCATCTGCTATTGGAGACAATCTGGTTAAAAAAGCATTCCTGAGTACTTTGGCAAAATTAAACAGAAACTTTCTGGTTCTAAGAGGTTTATCGCCAAGAGAAATGCTGCAGAGTTCTAAATTATTGTCCGAATATATCGGGCAATTATTGCTTCGTGAAAATCGTTCGGTTTGGATTGCGCAGAGAGAAGGCCGTACCAAAGACGGAAATGACGAAACCAATCCGGGAGTTCTGAAAATGATCGGAATGGGATCTGATGAACCTAATTTAATGGATTATTTTAAGAAATTAAAAATTGTTCCCGTGTCCATTTCATATGAATACGATCCAACAGATGTTCTGAAGATGCCGCAGTTAATGGCAGAAGCCAATAATGAGGTTTATGTTAAAGACAAAAACGAAGATTTCATGAATATCCTAAGCGGTATCATGGGAACTAAAAAAAGAATACACATTTCGGTAGGAGATGTTTTAGATACAGAAATCGATCAGATTGTAGCCGAAAATGACAATGTCAACAAGCAAGTACAGGCTTTGGCTCAGGTTATTGACGATTCGGTTTTGAAAAATTACCAATTATGGCCCACTAATTTTATTGCTTACGATATTTTAAACGAGACCAATAAGTTCGCACATCTGTACAAAGAAAGTGAAAAATCGTTGTTCGAGCGTCGTTTAGAAATGCGTATCGGAAGTGATAACCCGGTAACAAGACAAGGATTTTTGGCCATGTATGCTAATCCGGTTGTTAATAAATTAAAATATCAGGATGTCATCTAAACCAAAAATATTACTAATCTATACCGGTGGAACCATTGGTATGAGCAAAGATTTCGAGACAGGCGCGCTCAAAGCGTTTAACTTTGGTAAGTTATTACAAAAGATACCTGAAATCAAACAATTAGACTGCGATATTGAAACGGTATCCTTTGAAGACCCGATTGATTCCTCGAATATGAATCCTCAGGAGTGGACAAAAATTGCCACTATTATTGAGGAAAATTATAGTGCTTACGACGGGTTTGTGGTATTACATGGTTCAGATACCATGTCGTATTCTGCTTCGGCATTGAGTTTTATGTTAGAGAATTTGGCAAAACCGGTAGTGTTTACAGGTTCCCAGCTTCCGATAGGAGACTTGCGTACCGATGCAAAAGAAAACCTGATTACAGCCATTCAGATTGCTTCACTTCAGGAAAATGGAAAACCGGTAATCACGGAGGTCTGTTTGTATTTTGAATATAAACTGTACCGCGGTAACCGAACTTCAAAAGTAAATGCAGAACATTTCAGAGCATTTACAGCACCAAACTACCCGGAATTAGTAGAGTCGGGAGTTCATTTAAAACTGAACACCCATTTGTTTCTTCCTGTAAAGACAGACGCGAAACTAATCGTTCATAAAGAAATGGACAATCATGTCGCGATTATCAAAATGTTCCCCGGAATGAGCGAAGTGGTTTTAGCTTCAATTCTTGCTATTAAAGATCTAAGGGGAATTGTTTTGGAAACTTATGGTTCCGGTAATGCGCCAACAGAAGACTGGTTTTTGAATTTGATTGAGAAAGCAATTCAGTCCGGATTGCACGTAGTCAATGTGACGCAATGTTCAGGCGGAAGTGTCAATATGGGACAATACGAAACCAGTACGGCTTTAAAATCTCTTGGAGTTATCTCCGGAAAAGATATTACTACCGAAGCAGCTATTACAAAATTAATGTATCTGCTGGGACAAAATATTCCTCAAACTGAATTTAAGGCAATTTTCGAAACGGCTTTACGCGGGGAGATTTCGTTGTAAAATAAAATTCCAAAATAAAAATTCCAAATTCCAATTGTTTGTTGATTATATCTTCATTTTGGAATTTGGAATTTTTATTTTGGGCTTTAAAAATCAATTTTTGTAGCGAACCTCACAAGTTCCAAACTCTTCTTCAGAACTCTGTTTTTTGTAGTACACATAAACAATTACGGAGAGTATGCAAATAATACCCTGAATGGCCACAGTTTCTCGGGTCCCGATAATGTGCGAAACATATCCGATAATCAAACTTCCCACAGGAATCATTCCCTGATAGGCCATCAGATAGTAACTAATACTTCTCGAACGCAGGTGCACAGGACTTTGTGTCTGAACGTAAATGTTTATAGACGAGGTTTGTGCCATCATTCCCAGGCCGCTCAGAGCCATGCAAATAAGTGCCACAGTCAGACTATTTGAATAAGCCAGTATGATAATACTAAAGCCTAATAATAAGCTCGCAGCGATCATTATTTTGCCCATATTGTCCGCTTTTTTAAGATTAGCCAGATAAATAGCAGACAGTATCGAACCAATTCCGGCAGCGCTCTCAAACCAGCTGAAAGTCTGCGCATTTCCGCTAAAAATATCCTTGGCAAAAACAGGCATTAAAGTGTTGAACGAAATAACAAACAAGCTGCTGCACATTAACATCAGAAGCATTTTGGCCATTTCGCTTTCTTTTTTAATATAATCCAGACCTTCCAAAAAATCGTCTACCATTTTCATTTTTTCGGTTGCTTTAATATGAGGTGTGATTTTCATCATCAATAAAGAAATCAGAACCGGAATGTAGCTTAAGAAGTTTCCAATAAAACAAATGTCCTCACCGTAATTGTGCAGAATAATTCCGGCTAAGGCAGGTCCGGCAATTCGGGCGAAATTATTCAGCGTAGAGTTTAAGGCTACTGCATTGGGTAAGTCCTCTTTATTGTCAACAATATCAATCATCATCGTTTGTCGGCAAGTCATGTCAAAAGAATTGATGATTCCCTGAATTAAACTCAAGGCCAGAATAAAGTTGATGTTGTATATTTTCAGATAAATTAACAGTGCCAAAGCACCAGTCTGAAGCATAGCCAAAGATTGCAATAGAATCATAGCGCGGTGTCTGTCGTAACGGCCAATAATACTTCCGGCCAAGGGAGCCAGAAACAAGGACGGGATCATGCTTAAAAATGTCGCTAATCCCAGTAAGAAAACCGAACCCGTAACGCTGTAAATCATCCAGCTTACAGCTGTTTTTTGAAGCCAGGTTCCAATTACAGAAACAGATTGTCCGTAAAAGAACAACTTGAAGTTTTTTGATTTTAACGCTTTAAACATAATGCCTGATATTTTTTTACAAAGTTCGGGATTATGATTTCATTAGAAAAATTAATAATTTTACTTATAATAAGTATTTAAACTTATCAATATGGAAATTTATCAATTGGAATATTTTATAAAAACTGCTGAGGTACTTCATTTTACCAAAGCGGCCGAGTTGTGTTTTGTAACCCAATCGGGCTTATCACAGCAAATAAAAAAACTTGAAGAAGAACTCGAAATGCCTTTGTTTAAAAGGATCGGTAAAAAAGTACAGCTTACCGAAGCCGGCGCTGTTTTCCTGATTCACGCCAAAAAAGTTATCGAAAATGTAGAAAACGGAAAACAGGCTATTGAAGATTTAAACGAAATGATTGGCGGTGAACTGCGAATTGGTGTAACCTATATCTTCGGCCTTTTAATTCTGCCCGTTATCAATACGTTCGCAAAACAATACCCCAATCTAAAAATTGTAGTTGAATACGGTACAACAGAAGCTTTAGAACAAAAATTATTAACGAATGAATTAGACCTAGTTTTGGTGATTTCGTCACATGAAATAAATATTCCCGTTGAGAAAGTTCCTTTGTTTACTTCACAAATGGTATTGGTGGTTTCAAAAACACATTCTTTGGCAACTTTAGACAAAATTGTGTTTAAGAAAATTGAAGAAATTCCGCTTGTTTTACCGGGAAAAGGGTCGAATTCGAGAGAATTTGTGGAAGAACTATTTGCTAAAAACAAAATGAGACCCAAGATTTCCATCGAATTAAACTCGATTCATGCCTTACTGCAAATGGTGCAGGACAGTGACTGGGCTACTATAGTTGCCGAGAAAGCCCTAAAAGGCTGGGACGACCTGAAAGCGATTCAGATTACGGGAGTTCCAACAAAAAGAGAATCGTTTATGCTGACCCTTGGAGGCTACCAAAAAAAGGCCGTAAAACTGTTTATGGAAGAATTTAGAAAAAGTATGTAAACTAATATCCGATTTTGTTTTTCTAAGTCATTTTTTTTTATGTTATTTGCAGACCAATTTAGAGAGGTGTCCGAGTGGTTGAAGGAGCTAGCCTGGAAAGCTAGTATATGGGTAACTGTATCGAGGGTTCGAATCCCTTCCTCTCTGCAAATTTTTAACGTAAAGAATACCAAACCCCGAAACAAAAGTTTCGGGGTTTTTTATTAACTTTCTTCAATTATCAATTTCACATTAAACAAAGGTGTAACAGTAGACCAAACTATTGTTTTTTTGTACTAAGTTGAATATCAAAATACTTTTTGAAGATGGAAAAGCAATGTGTAAATTTTGCACTTTGCAAATTCCAATAAACCAGTATAAGGGTAACTATATCAAGAGTTCAAATTCTTTTCTCTCTGCTAAAAAAAGCGCCACAATTTTTGTGGCGCTTTTTTTATTTCTTTATAATTTTTTTGGTTATGCTTTGGTTATCGTTTTTAAATTTCATTATATATATACCAGTATTTAAAAAATTTAAATCTAATGATGAAGTTGAATAATTTTTTTTGTTGAAAACAGTTTTGCCTGATTGGTCATAAATTGTAATGTCATAATTTACATCGGAGTCCCATGAAATCTTATCCGATGTGGGATTTGGGTAAATACGTATTTCATTATTGTTAGAATCGGTTACATCTTCTATGCTTAATGTTGAAGTATTTATGAAAAAACTAGCTTTACCTATAAAGTAATAGCTCGTTGCAATATCTAATTTATGGTCCTTATTTAAGTCCCCTAACGTAACATCTCGACTCAAACTACTTGCATTTCCTAAATTATGTATTATGGTTTTTTGAAAAGCATTTTTTTGAAAAGAATAAGCAATTAATTTTTCATCATATGGAGCATAATATTCATAAGACACACCTATGACTTCTATATTTCCATCGCCATCAAGATCACCACAAGTAATAGATTGTAAGCTCTGTTGGTTGTCAATAGTTTTTATTGTTGAATTTGGATCAAATATTCCTTTGTCGTTTTTTATCCAATACACGTTACGAGGAGAATAGGAATAAGAGTCTGCGGAAATTATATCAAGGTAGCCATCATTATCAATATCTGCTAATTCAATTGGGTTAGTTGAGATACTGGTTAGCTCCGTATTTATAGTGAAATTTCCTTGTCCATCATTTTTTAGTATTTGAATTGAAGAAGTTTCTGCTGAACTAACAACAATGTCAATATCTCCATCATTATCAATATCTCCACTTTTTATTCTATTTGGTTTAAATCTATAATTTGTAGGAAAGCTAATTTGATTTACATTTTCGAAATTAAAATCTCCCAAATTTTTAATTATACCAAAATTAGTCCCTTTTTGATATGGATTTGTAAAACATATATCCGGTTTTCCGTCTTTATTGAAATCAGCTATTTCTATATCTCGAAAAGAAAGAAGAGGGATGCTGTAAACTGACGTGAATTTTTCATTGCCATTATTCTTGTAGATTTCAAACTTATATTGAGTGGAGGCTATAATATCAAGCCAGCCATCACCATTCATGTCTGCGAGTTCAATTTCGGAGCTAAGAGTTGATGTAATATCAGTAGGGAGTAGATATGGAGAAGAAAAATTTCCATTTCCTAAATTTTTATTCCACATGACAATACTAGATCCAGTAACAATATCATTAAGCCCATCATTATTTAGATCTCCAATTCTAATAGAAGAAATCGCACCTAATGGAGTTCTGATAATAGTCTCATCATATAACAAAGTAGATGGGTTATAAGAGTAATATGAAAGTTTTTCTCTTTCAGAATATTCAGTTTTTAAAGTAGAGAGACATACTATTTCCGGAAGCGAATCTTTATTAAAGTCGTCAGCAATTAGATCTTTTATAAATTTTATAGTATTGTTGCTTACTGTTTGAAAAGTAAAAGTTTTGTCAGTGTTATTCTTGTACCATCCTAGAATTGATGATTTTGAAGTAATGATATCAGGATAGCCATCATTATCCATGTCTCGAACACATAATTTAGTAAAATTACTTTCCTCATTATCAATAACAGTAGGAGGATCGAATTTGTTTCCTTTTTGACTAATATAGTACGATAGTTTGTTACTAGCATTAAAAGAGATAAGATCTAAAAAACCATCCATATTTATATCCATAAAATCAAAACTGCCATAATCAGCTATGTATGCAACATACACAGGAGGTTCAAAAGAGCCATTTCCCGTATTTTTATTCAAAAATATTGTGTTATCTTCACTTAGAGACATTATGTCTAAAAAGCCATCATTATTAAGATCAATTATTTTTACTTTTTCAAAGCCATATACTGAAGTGCTAATTTTTTTTCCTTCAGTAAAGACGCCATTTCCTTTATTGAGATAAAAAACTACTCCATCTTTATTTAATGAACCAACAACAATATCATTGAGGCCGTCTTTATTTAAATCAGCCACCTCCACAGATTGTGGGTTATCTATGGATGCGATAATTATTTCTTTAGAAAATTTTTCATTGCCTAAATTTTTATACCATGTAATTTTATCTAGGAAATAATCAACTGTTATTATATCATTTAAGTTGTCATTATCAATATCTGCTGCATAAATACATTTTAAGTAAAGAGTATTGTCAACGATTTTTTTTTGTTCATGTAGTAAATTCCCGTTTACATTTTTATACCAAACAAGAGTATTATCCTTTGTGTTTGTAATTAGTTCTTTGAAACC
Organism: Flavobacterium sp. CFS9; assembly: GCF_041154745.1. Classification (NCBI taxonomy): domain Bacteria; kingdom Pseudomonadati; phylum Bacteroidota; class Flavobacteriia; order Flavobacteriales; family Flavobacteriaceae; genus Flavobacterium; species Flavobacterium sp. CFS9. Next base: position 2,149,983 of record NZ_AP031573.1, read on the forward strand.
ATCGTTATTTAAGTCTGCACTAAAAGAATTTGAGATATTAGTTGCAGTATTTCTTTCATCTACAAAAATTTGCTCTGTAGAGAAATTAATTTGGGGAAAAATGGATATGGAGTTTGATAAAAGTATAAAAAGTAATAGTTTTTTCATATGAGGAATTTACTTGAATAATTAGGTTTCAAATTTATATTAAAAAAAAGTAGGATTAATGCTAAAAACTAAAATCATAATAAAAAAATCCCACAATTTCTTTTTTTTGAAATTGTGGGATTTTTACTTTTGAGATCTAAACAAAAAAATCTTTTTCTATGGTATTTTTTAAAAACTTATTTCTTGTTCAATAACTTCTCCAAATATTCATTTTTATCCTTCTCAGCCTGCACTAAACGTTCGTAAAGTTCTACAACTTTATCAAGAGGATTGAATGAGCAATTATTTGATTGAATGGCTCCGTTACTATGGCTAAAGTCATTATCATAAATATTATTAAAATAATTAAAAACGGCTTCTTCTGAAAAGTTTTTAATGGCTTCAACCGTAACTCCAAGAACTTTTGCCACTTCTTTTAGTTTTTCTTCATCTATGGTTTCGCTGTTTTCTATAGTAGAAACAGATTGTTGAGATATACCTAAAGCCTGTGCCAATGCTTCTTGTTTCATGTCTTTCAGTTCACGAATACGACTTATTTTTCGCCCTATATGATATGGTTTTTCTGCTATGCTCATATTCAAAGATATTTAAAATTATAAAAGAATGATCGATTTTGGTAAAAAACAAGTTCGTTTTTGTAAGATACGCTTTTCATTATTGATACAAAAATACGGTTTTTCTACTTTGGCACAACTCCATTATGGAAGTTCACCAATAATAAGTTTATCAAAAATCAAATGGTTAGTAAAAGTAATATTAAAAGGGTTTTAAAAACAGAAAAAGCAATCCTTCAGAAGGTTAAAAATAGAAGATTGTCGAAGATTTTGAAGACGTATTTTTAAGTTAAATTTATTAAAGAAATTATTATATATTTGGCCTCTTTTGTTCCCTAAAAAACTAGAATGGATTTACCTCCTTACTCACCAGGATTGCATAAACTGGTTACTTTACATGTCGATGAAACTCAGAAACTAACCAATAGTAAGGGCTTTGTTGATGCGACCAATATGATTTTAGAAAAATATGGACTGGAAAAGGTAGGGGTGGTTGTACATAATTTCGACAACGATAGTTTTACAATTTCATTCTGCTTAAAAGAATCTCATATCTGCATACATACCTGGCCCGAATACAATCAACTTACATTGGATGTTTATCTGTGTAACTATCTTCAGGATAATTCACAGAAAGTTAAAGATGTTATGGCGGATTATATTAGCTATTTTGAAGGAAGAATTATTAAAGATTTTGAAATCAATCGATAGGATATGAAAATTACTTGTTACAATTGTAATACAGAAACTGAATTAAGAGTTGGTTTTGATGTTGTGAATTTTGTATGTCCCAATTGTCAGAGTTTGTATACTCGTGATGATGAAGGGCAGTTTCGCAGAAGATCTCAGTATAAAACCACACTTAATGATTTTCCGTTGGCTATTGGTGATGTTGGTTTTTTGAAAGGAAGCGAATATAAAGTCACAGGGATCTTGGTGAAAAAAGTTCATCCTGATTACAGATGGACAGAATTTATATTGGAGAATCACGAAAACGAGTGTATTTACCTTTCGGTTTCTAACGGACATTGGATTTTACTAACTGAAATGGAAGAGGTTTTTGAGGTAAAAAAACATCCTTTGGTTCTGGAGCATAATGACAAAGACTATAATATTTTCGAATATTCAGATGCTGCAATTATAAACGCTCAGGGGTTTTTCGATTTCGAATTGCCTCAGAATAAGAATATTCATTTAGTGGAGTATATAAGACCACCTTACATGATTTCTGTTGAAAGAATGAATGGAGTTGAAACAGCTTTTTATGGAGAATACATTAAAAAGGAAGAAATAAAAAAGGCTTTTAAAAATGTTGTACTGCCTTATAAGTTTGGTGTAAACATGATTCAGCCATCCCGGTTTAACCTTAATAATACAGCAATTATTTTTTGCTGTATTGCTGCATTGCTGATAGCAACCAATTGGTTTATCTATAAGGATCAATTTAAACAAAAGGTATTTTCCAAATCCATAAAATTTACTGAATTTAATAATAAAGAAATTACAAGTGATGCTTTTATTCTAAATGGCGGTTCGGCACCGCTGACTATTACAGTTGCTACAGATGTTGATAATTCCTGGGCAAATCTTAATGTTGCTTTAGTAGATGAAATGACCAATGATGAAATTTATGCCAATAAAGACATAGAATTTTATCACGGTTATTCTGATGGAGAATCATGGACAGAAGGGGACAATATGGAGAAGTTTAATATTTGCGGTGTTAAAGCAGGACGATATCATCTTTTGATAACCCCAATGAAAGCACCGGAAGATGTCAATAATAGTGAAATGCGTGTAAATGTAGTTTGGAACGAACCATCAAACAGAAATGTCTGGATGGTCGTTATTGGTATGATTGTCATTTACTTAATAATATGGTTTTTTACGTATAATTTTGAAAAAGAGAGATGGGCTGATAGTTCTTATTCTCGTTACGATGAATAAATAGTCATGAAAAAAATTTCGGATTTTATCTATAATAATGCAGCTTCATTAGCAATAGGACTTTTTTGCTTTGGAGTTTATCTTTATTTTGCAATTGCGGGAAACCGAATTTGCGATTGCGAAACCACAGAAAATTACAAGTCAACTGGAAGCCGGACTTCTTATAACCGTTTTTATCACAAATAATATTTTACTATGGATTTAATACATGTTCAACCAGTAGTTAATTCAGTTATTTTTTCTTTTTTAGGAATTATCATTTTACTGGTAGCTTATTTAATTATCGAAAAACTTACACCGGAAAACACCTGGAAAGAGGTAGGGGAGAAAAATAATGTTGCCGTTGCAATTGTTTTGGCCGCATTCATCATCGGGATTTCGATGATCATTAGTGCAGCGATTCATGGGTAAAAAGTTTCTAAGGTTTGAATTTCTTTTGCTGTTTGCCGTATTTATTATTGCGACCTGCGGGCTTATCTATGAGCTAGTTGCAGGAACGTTAGCAAGTTATTTATTAGGCGACTCCGTAAAACAATTTTCATTTATTATTGGAGTTTACCTGTTTTCGATGGGTATTGGCTCCTTTTTTTCAAAGTTTTTTCACAAAAACCTGCTCAATACATTTGTCGAGATCGAGATTTTGGTGGGTTTAATAGGCGGATTAAGTTCCGTTGTTTTATTTCTTTTGTTCGAAAGCGTCGAGTCTTTTCAGTTCATACTATACCTGTTTGTTTTTGTAACGGGCTTTTTGGTCGGATTAGAGATTCCGCTTCTGATGAACATTTTAAAAGACAAAGTCGAATTTAAGGACTTGGTTTCTAATGTCTTTACATTCGATTATATCGGGGCATTATTGGCGTCAATACTTTTTCCTTTGGTTTTAGTTCCGAAATTAGGGATAATGGGAACTTCACTTTTCTTCGGAATGATCAACGTTAGTATCGCCATAGTGTTGTGTTTTTTGCTTAAAAAAGAACTGAAAAAGCCTTATTTTTTAAAAGTAAAAGCTATTTTTTCATTCGGTGTTCTGCTTACGGTTTTTATCTTTTCCGATGTAATCCTATCTTATTCAGAAGGGAAACTATATGGTGAAAACATAATTTATACCAACACAACTCCGTATCAGCGTATTGTTCTAACACATAATAAAAGCGATTACAGACTATATTTAAACAACAATCTTCAGTTTAGTTCTGTAGACGAATATCGTTATCATGAAGCCTTAGTTCATCCGGCAATGTCAATGGCAAAAGTGGTAAAAAATGTTCTGGTTTTAGGAGGAGGTGATGGATTGGCAGTTCGGGAAATTCTGAAATACAAAGAGGTTCAAAAAGTAACTTTAGTCGATCTGGACGAAGGGATGACCAGACTTTTTAAAACTAATAAAGTATTGACGAAGTTCAATCAAAATTCATTAAACAATCCGAAAGTTACAGTTATAAATACGGATGCTTATATCTGGGCAAAAAGTTGTCAGGAGAAGTTTGACGTTGCGATTATAGATTTCCCCGATCCGTCAAATTATAGCTTAGGAAAGTTATATTCTTTGAATTTTTATCAAACTATAAAAGGAATTTTAAAACCCAATGCGGCAGTTGTCATTCAGACGACTTCACCCTATTTTGCGCCTAAGTCATTCTGGTGTATCAATAAAACAGTAATGCAGGTTTTTCCTCAGGTAGATGCTTATCATGCCTACGTTCCTTCGTTTGGAGAATGGGGTTATACCATTGCAATCAATGGTTTTGGATCCGGTTTTAACGAAGTGCATAGAAAAAGTCCGGGATTGAAATTTTACAATTATCAGTTTGACAGATTTAATTATTTTACCAACGATATGATTTCAAATGAAATAGAAATTAATCGTTTGGATAACCAGATTTTAGTACGCTATTTTGATGAAGAATGGGGAAAATTGCAATAAAGGAAGACGGAATTTCGTAAAAGGAATCACAGCATCTTTGCTCTTACTTCCTTTTATACAGTTTTGTTCTGATAAAATAGCAGTCCTGATGATCCGGTTATCAGGAACAAATCATCTTTTAGGACATCGATTGTGGATAAAAGATTTTCCGAAACCACAACAACAGGTAAAAATTCCTTATTTAATTATAGGTGGTGGAATCTCAGGTTTGAGCGCTGCACGTCAGTTTCATAAAAAGGGAATCTCTGATTTTTTATTAATTGAAATGGCAGATCATTTGGGAGGGAACTCTTCAAATGGTCAAAATAAATATTCTAAATACCCTCTGGGAGCACATTATTTGCCTCTTCCAAATTTTAATGATAAAGAGCTTCTTGGTTTTCTTGAAGAAGAAAAGATTATTTTGAGTTATGATAAAAAAGGGCTTCCGGTTTTTGATGAATTGCAACTAACTTTTGCACCGGATGAAAGGTTGTTTTATAAAAACAATTGGCAGGAAGGAGTTGTTCCAAAGGAAGGAAATTCAGAAGAAGAACATAAAGAATTTCAACGATTTTTCAGAGAAATGGATGCTTTTAGAAGCGCAAAAGGAGAAGATCAGAAATACTTATTTGATATTCCAATACGTCTTTCTTCCAAGGATCAAAAAACAAGAGCATTGGATAAAATTACTATGCAGCAATGGTTTGAGAAGAATAATTTTAAATCAAAACCCCTGTTTAATTATATTGATTATTGCTGTAAAGATGATTTTGGATTAGGAATTACTTTTGTCTCAGCCTGGGCGGGAATTCATTATTTTGCAGGACGAAAACAAGATGCAGCTGTAGAAAAATCCGATAGCGTTTTAACCTGGCCGGAAGGAAATGCCAGATTAGCACATCATCTTAAAAAATACACAGCGCAAAAAACACTCAAAAATCATTTGGTTTATGAGGTGAAAATTGAAAAAGAGAAGGTTGTTGTTCAGGCATTTGATGATGTTAACAAGTCTTCAATAGAAATAATAGCGGATAGCGTTATCATGGCAACGCCGCAATTTGTAAATCAATACCTCATAAAAGACCGTAAACAATTTACAAAACATTTTCATTACACACCTTGGCTTTTGGCGACTTTAGTGGTAAACAATCTGACAGATAATTTAAGTTTTCCTCTTTCGTGGGATAATGTGATTTATGAAGCAAAAGGTCTCGGTTACGTTTATGCACAGCATCAAACATTAAATCAGGTTCAGGACAAAAAAGTGATTACGTATTATCATAGTTTCTCATCTGCAGATCTAAAGAAAACACGTAAAGAAATCTACAAAAAAGACAAAGAATATTGGAAACAGGTTGTTCTTGATGATCTGAAAATTGCACATCCGGACATTGAAAATGATACTGAAGAAATGGAAGTTTTCTTATTAGGACATGGTATGATCTCTCCGGTGCCTGATTTTATCTTTGGAGAAGCAAAAGAGAAAGCTTCACAGAATATTGAAAATCTAATCTATTTTGCACACTCTGATTTGTCGGGGATTTCAATTTTTGAGGAAGCTTTTCATCAGGGAATTAATGCCGTAAATAAAATATTAGATGGAACAGCCCTGGATTCATAAAGCAAAAACAGATTCATTGTTAATCATTGGACCGTCATTTTTTGTGCTGGCCGTTATTTTTGTTTTTCAGAACTATATTACTTCGATCGAAAATAATTATTCGTTTTACACCTGGCTTTTTTTAATTGTATTTATTGATGTAGCACATGTTTATGCCACCTTATTTAAAACCTATTTTGTAAAAGAGAAATTTCTGAAAGACAAGAAGAGATTGATTCTTTTACCTGTTATTTGTTTTCTTACCGGTTTAGTCTTATTCTCTTTCGGAAGCTTAGTTTTTTGGTCTTTTCTGGCGTATATAGCTGTTTTTCATTTTATTCGGCAGCAATATGGGTTTATGCGATTATATGCTCGCAAGGAAGAGAAAACAAAGGCCTCCGTCTGGATTGATAATCTGGCAATTTATGCTGCTACAGTTTACCCAATGCTGTTTTGGTTTTTTTCTTCCAAAAGAAAGTTCAATTGGTTTGTTGAAAATGAATTCTTTCATTTTGAAAATAAAGCCATTTTAGAAATTTTGTTTTGGGTATATAGTGCCATTCTATCCCTTTACGTTATTCGCACTACAATCGTTTCCGTTAAAACTAAATTCTTTAACATCCCTAAAAACAGCATTATTTTGGGAACTGTACTTTCGTGGTATTTTGGAATTGTTTACTTCAACGACGACCTTATTTTTACTTTGCTAAATGTAGTTTCACACGGAATTCCTTATATGGCTTTAGTGTATTTTAAAGAAATTGATGGAAAGAGCAGTAAAGAAATAGGTGCTTTGGCTTATTTAAAGAGATACAATGGCATTTTAATTTACATTGGCATATTAGTGTTAATTGCTTTTTCAGAAGAATTTCTCTGGGAGTTTTTCGTTTGGAATGAAAATATCACGGTAAGTAATTTCGATTTTTCAGGATGGCAATTTCTATTAGTGCCGCTTCTGAGTGTACCTCAGTTTACACACTATATTTTAGATGGCTTTATTTGGAAAACTAAAAAATAAATTAAATGTGAATCTCAAATAAAAAAGAAACGGTTTGTGAAACTTTATTCACAAGCCGTTTCTTTTAATGAGCTTACTTATATTAGATGTTACAGCTTAATCTCAAACAAACTAAAAGAACCTTCCTTATAATGTTCCGGTAGTTCACTTGTCCATTCGATGGTGCTGATTCCCTTGTATTCAAAACCGCAGCTGGTGTAATACTTATTTATCCTTTCGTTACCGCTGTGTGTGTCAAGTCTGATGTATGATTTGTTGTTTTTTTTAGCATATATTTTTGCCCATTCGATGATTTTTTTAACATACGACTGACCTCTAAATTTAGGGTTGGTTGCAATGCGATGGAGATAAACCGCAGGGTCTGCACTGGCTTCTTTCCAGATAATCAAATCGTTAAAGGTAAGAACAAAGGTACAGGCAATTTCATCTCCCTCTTTGATGATAAAGTGACGATTTTCGGCAATTTCTTTTTCTATAAGTGTTCTCTCAAAGCCTCTCCAGCTTTTGTTGTTGACTGTTTTTTGATAAGAGGTAGCGGCATTGTAGAGATCAAAAACGGCATCGATATCCTCGTTTGTAGTTTTAAAAAATTCCATTATTGGGTGGTATGCTGTAGATTAATGAATCTTCCAAAGATAAATCTTTAAGACGCGTAAAGTCGCATGATACGTCAGTTTTAACTTTTTGTATTAGAATCCAGCCAGACCACATTTTGTTCGGATTGATGCTCCTGGCCAATAATGTCTTTATATAATTCTGGTCTTCTTGCTTTTATGTAACGATTTCCACCAGCCTGAAGGCACTTTTCAGGAGTTAATATTGCCGTTACAAAAGAGTCTTCAAAAGACCTGCATTCGGAAAGAATATCCCCAAAAGGATCAACAATCATCGAACAGCCATTTTTTAGTTGATCGTCGTCCATTCCAATTGGGTTCGAGAATACGGCATAAATCGCATTGTCATAGGCTCTTGCTGGAAGCCATTTCATCAGCCAGTCTCTGCCTTTCATGCCGTCAAATTCCAGTCGGAGAGAAGTAGGATCAGCTTCACGGTTTTCCCAAAGCTGTGGAGCGACAAATCCGGCACCTGGACGGGTCGAAGGAGTGCACATCGTAACATGTGGCATAAAAATAATTTGAGCACCTAAAAGAGTGGTAGCGCGAACATTCTCAATAATATTGTTGTCGTAACAAATTAAGATTCCGCATTTCCAGCCTTTAATTTCAAAGATACAGTATTGATCACCCGGAGTAAGGTGTGGATTGATAAACGGGTGTAGTTTTCGGTATTTGGCAACCAAACCATTTTCATCTACGCATACATAAGCTTTGAATAAATTATCGTTTTCATCTTTTTCAAAGAGCCCCGCCAGAATCACAATGTTATGGTTTCGGGCAATTTCGATTAATTTCAAAATACTTTCTCCACTCGGAATTAATTCTGCCAGGTTTAGCATTTGCTCTTTTGACAGATGTCGGGCAAAAGTATAGCCTGTTATGGAACACTCGTGAAAGGAGATCGCATCGCAGCCCTGACTTGCTGCCTGTTGTGAAAGTTTTTCAATTACAGACAAGTTATAGCTTTTGTCGCCGCTTTTATTCTCAAACTGAGCAGTGGCTATTTTTAAATTTTTCATAATGCTTACTATTGATTGGAGACAAAAGTAGCATCAGTATTATTTAAAAAATTGTACAAAACCGACATTCTAAAGCAGAATAGACGAAACAGTTTTAATGAGATTATTGGTTAGCTTTCCGGTATTGTTTAAGTACTCTTTTGGAGTGATTCCCGTGTGTTTTTTGAATTCCTTTATCAGATGAGACTGATCCGAAAAACCGGCATCGTAGCTAATGTTTGTGAGATTTGTATCGACAGACTTATCTTTTAATAGTTTTAAGAAATAATGCAGTTTGATAATATTTCCAAATTTCTTCGGATTTAATCCAATGCACTCTTTGAACTTTCTTTCCAGATGACGTTCGGTATAACCTGTAAATTTAGCCAGTTGGTTTACATTAAAACTTCCTTTGTACGCGGTAATAAAACGAAGTGAACTTTCAATAATTAATTGGTGAGAAGCTGTTTTGTCGGAAATATAAGTACCGAAAAAATGATTGAGAAGTTCAACTTTCTTTGAGATCGTATAATTTTCGCATAGCTGCTCCTGAAGAATTAAACCGTCTCTGTTAAAAATAGTATCAATAGAAACAATAGAGTCGAGAAATTCATAAGCCGGAATGCCCAACAATTGATGAATCCCGTTAGGCTGAAAAACAACAATTACAAGATTGATTTCATGGTTCGAATAAATGTCTTTAAACCCTGTAAGTTGCCCGTATAAAAAGGAATCCGGTAAGAAGCTCCGAACGTCTTGATTGTTTAGATCAGAGGTAAGATTGCCTTTTACAGAAAATACTATACCGGTATTACCATCAGAAAACAGACGAAGCTTTTGTTCGGATACCTCTTTAGTATCTAAAAAAAGATAATGTTTAATGTAAGGTGATAATTTTACTGATGGTGAAATCTGCATTATTTAAAAGATTATAGACTGCAGTCAATTATTGTTACTTCTTCAAAAGTCAATTGTATGAGGTCATTTTTGATTGGTGAAGAATAACTTTTGATAAAATTAAGGATATTTTTCCAATTGATATTTTAAATATTAGTCCTGTAATGCTATCCTTACCGAAGGTAAAATACGTTCAGTAAATAAAGTGTAAGCCTTGGCGGAAGGGTGTAAGCCATCTGCAGCTACCAGATCAGGATTGTCAAGACCTTTACGTGAAATATCGGTTATCGAAACAAAAACAACATTATTAAGTTTACAGTAATTCTCGGCAAAGGAATTGTATTGATTGATTTCGCTTGAAATTCTTTCACCTTCTCCCTCCATTTGTATTTTGCCAAAAGGAGTATAAGCATAATCCGGAATTGAGATCACTATTACCCTTTTTTTATTCCCTTTTGCTAAAACAATTGCTTTGTTTACAAGTTCCGGAAACTCTTTCTCATAGATCGAAAAACTCTTGCCCTGATATTGATTGTTAACCCCGATGAGAAGCGTGACTAAATCATAGTTAGGATCCGGATTTTGGGTGTTTATTGCCGAAATTAAATTAGTAGTAGTCCATCCGGTGGTCGCAATTATTTTTAATGAAAAACCAGCTTGTGGATAAATTGCTGTTAAACTCGATTTTAACTGTTCAGGAAATCCACAGGTTTCGCAGACGCTTTGTCCGATGGTATAGCTGTCTCCTAAAGCCAAATATTTGATGGAACCGAAAAGAGGAGTAATTGGAAAAGTAGTTATTTCCGAATTCGTTTCGTCAGAACTGCAGCTTAGCAGGAATATAGAGAGGATAACAATAACTATTTGTTTGAAATGCAGTTTCATAATTTTGACAAATTAAGTTTCGGTTCATTTTAAACAAATAGTTACGTTAAATAACTTGTTTCGGTTTTTAGACCATTTCAGTTTTCATCAGAATTTCTTCTTCAATAGCATTCCAAAGTCCGATACGTTTTTCTAATGCTAAAATCGAAATTTCTTCCACTTCTTTCCATTTTTGTGCATCATCTTCACACAAATCAGTGATCATTTGCATCGCCATTGGTCCGTGTTCATCAGCATCCAATTCGATATGTCTTTCGAAATAGTATAAAAGTTTATTTAGATCCGTTTCAGGAAGATTTTTCTGGAAGTTTTTCAGGATCGCGGTAAACATACTCGGAATCAAATCTTCTCTTCCAAAAGTAAATGCTGCGGCAATTTGATGAGGTTTTCCTTCTTCGATTACTCTAAAAGTAAAATCTAAGAAAGCTTTTGTGTCAGGATGTAGGGAACTCTGTTTTATGGCAACAAAAATATTATGCAAGGAGTTTACTTCGGCCAGAAAGTTGTTGATTCCGCTTGTATCAGCACCACAATCTTCCATGGCTTCAATATACATTTCATAGTGACTTTGTCTTTTTCCATCAATACTTAAATCGGTTTCTTCTGCCAAAACGATTTCATTGATTAAGTATCTTGTTTCAGGATTTTTTGTCGCGAACCAAGGGGTAGAAGTACAGGTAAGCTTAGATTGTAATGCTTTTAGTAAGGACATAAAATCCCAAACAGCGAAAACATGAGTTTCTAAAAAACGATGAAGATCGTCAATGCTCTGAATTTTATTGTATAATGAATGTTGTAGAAGTTGATCTTTTTGGGGTTGAATGCTATTGTTGATAGTTTCAATATTCATTTTCGAATTTTTTATGCAAATATAAAAAGCTTCTCGTTAAGAAGAAGCTTTTTGTATTGGTTTTGTATATATTTTAATAGTTGTTCATTATTTAAATGCTGGAATTCCAGTTACATCCATCCCCGTTATTAGTAAATGAATGTCGTGAGTTCCTTCATAAGTAATAACACTTTCCAGATTCATCATATGGCGCATGATCGAGTATTCGCCTGTAATACCCATTCCGCCCAACATTTGTCTGGCTTCGCGTGCAATATGTATGGCCATATCAACATTGTTGCGTTTCGCCATTGAGATTTGTGTGGTTGTAGCTCTTCCTTCGTTGCGTAAAACACCCAGACGCCAGGTTAATAACTGTGCTTTTGTGATTTCGGTAATCATTTCAGCTAGTTTTTTCTGTTGCAATTGCGTTCCTCCAATAGGTTTTCCAAATTGAATTCTTTCTTTAGAATAGCGTAAAGCAGTATCGTAGCAATCCATTGCAGCTCCGATAGCTCCCCAGGCAATTCCGTATCGTGCCGAATCTAAGCATCCAAGAGGTGCACCAAGACCGGATTTGTTAGGTAATAAGTTTTCTTTAGGAACTTTCACATTATCGAAGATTAATTCTCCCGTTGAGGAGGCACGCAAAGACCATTTATTATGTGTCTCAGGAGTGGTAAAGCCCTCCATTCCGCGCTCAACGATCAAACCGTGAATTCTTCCTTCCTCATTTTTTGCCCAAACGATTGCGATATCGGCAAAAGGAGCGTTAGAAATCCACATTTTGGCACCATTTAAAAGATAATGATCTCCCATATCTTTAAAATTAGTGATCATGCTTCCCGGGTCAGAACCGTGATCCGGTTCAGTCAAACCAAAGCATCCCATGAATTCTCCGGTAGCCAGTTTTGGTAAATATTTCATTCGCTGTTCTTCGTTTCCATATTTCCAGATCGGATACATTACCAAGGAAGACTGAACGGATGAAGTCGATCGAACACCGGAATCTCCGCGTTCTATCTCCTGCATAATTAAACCGTAAGAAATCTGATCCAGACCCGCACCTCCGTATTCTACCGGAATATACGGTCCGAAACCACCGATTTCGCCGAGTCCTTTTATAATTTGTGTAGGGAATGCTGCTTTTTGAGCATATTCTTCTATAATTGGGGAAACTTCTCTCTTGACCCAGGCTCGTGCCGATTCGCGAACTAGTTTGTGTTCGTCTGTCAATAAGTCATCTAAGTTATAGTAATCTGGTGCTTGAAATAGGTCTGGTTTCATTTTTGATAGTTTTATAATACAAATCTACGCAATAAAAATATAACAAAATGCTGTTAAATTGTTATATTTTTATAAATGGCAAAGAAGGAAAATAGTATAAACACGAATTAATTTTAGTTTATTGTGAATTTATAAGCTATTTTTGAGATTCAAAAACGAATTGAATGAGGCTGATCATCTCTTTTATACTCTTTTTTGTTGTAAATGTCGCTGTTTCTCAGGAGAAAAAGGATTTTACGGAACAAGAGTACTTAATATTACAAGACAAAATTCGACTAACGGCAAATGCTAATGTTGACAGTTCGATCGTATATGCTAATCAGCTGGCAAGATCTAATAACAATAAACATCTGGCTTTTGCAAATGCTGCATTGTCTTATTTGATTCAGTTAAAAGGAAATGCAGTAAAATCTAAGGAAAAATACCAGTTAGCATTAAATTACTTAGATAAAATGCCGGATGATAAAGAGAAAACTCAACTTCGGTCTTATTTGTATAATTATGCCGGATTATCAGAATGGAAAAGAGAGAATTACAGTGATGCGATCGAAAATTACCAACAAGGAATAAAACTTTCTATAAAGATTGGGGATATTATTCAAATTGTTAAGTTTAAGAGTAATATCGCGGCTATAAATGTTGCTGTAGGTAATTATCGATTAGCGATTAAGGATTTGCGGAGTCTCAATGATTTTGTGGATAAAAACCAGAGCGTTTATACCAAGCAGCAATATCTTAATAATAAGAGTAACATCAATCTTAGTTTAGCAGGATCATATGAAAGCTTTTATATGAAAGATCCTAAAAAGAAAGTTTTACTTGACTCTGCGGAGTATTTTTACCAAAAAACCATTAGCTATTCTCAAAATTTTCCGGACAATAAGATTGTAGCGAAATTAAGTTTAGGGAATATTTATGGTGAGCTGAAAGAATACAAAAATGCCGAAAAAACGTATTACGACATCATCTTTCTGGCCAATCAAAATAATATGCAGGAAATCTTATGTACTACTAATTATAATTTAGGAGACTTGTATTATAATACCAAGAAGTATGATAAGGCATTAGTGTTTTTTAAAAAATCAGATTCTATTGGTGAGTTAACTAAAACCAATCAGGTAGATCATCTGAAATCAAATTATTATCAGGCAAAGATTTATAACATACTAAAAGAGCCGGAACTGGCTTATAAACATTCAAAAATTTACCTTGACAATTACGAAAAATCAGAATCAAAATTAAATGATGAGATTCTGGAAGTAAATTATAAACTTGGTGTAGGAGATTTGACCAGTGAGATGGTTACCATTCAGGAGAAGTATAAGTACGACGTTTTTCTGAATAAAGCTTTGAAAGTCTTTTATGTTGTTTTATTTATAGGTATCGTATTCTTACTGATAAAAAACATACGGGATAAGAATAAAGCGCATAAAAAAATGAATGCTTTAATAGAAGAGTTTAAAGCTAATTTAGAGAAGAAAAACGAACCAGAACCAGAGATTGCTGTTCTGGAGTCTGAGGAGTTACAGCTTAAGAAAGAGAATGTCAATTTAAGTATTGATGAGGCAAAAGAGAATAAAATAGTAGAAAAATTGCTGGCTTTAGAGAGTAAACAGGAATTTTTGCATGCTGATTTTACTTTGCCTTATGTGGCTAAGAAAATAAAAACAAATACAACTTATTTGTCTTATGTGGTAAACAAACGATTTGGTAAGTCTTTTGGTGAATATTCGAATGAGTTGAAAATTAATTATGTTATTAATGAAATGATTACGAACCATATGTATCGTAAATATTCAACTCAGGCAATAGCAGAAAGTGTAGGTTTCAAAAATGCAGTGTCATTTGCTAAATCATTTCGCAAAAGAACTGGAGTGTCTCCAGCTCAGTTTGCGAATAATATCTAAAAAGTTTTTTAGATCTTTATTAAGGAATTTCGTCAGTACTTCCTTTCCCATTCCCTCTGGAAGGGTCACCGTCACCTCCGAAAATTGTTTGTTGCTCTTTTCTGGATAATTTTTCGTTCCCAAAATCTTCGAATTTTATTTTTTTAGTTTTCATTGTTGTAGGTTTATTAGTTGTGTAGATCCGTTGCCATTTCCTCTGTTACTATCGTTGTCACCTCCGTGAACCGATTTTTGTTCTTTTTTTGAAAGTGTATGGCTTGTAAAATCTTCGAAATTTAATTTTTTATTTTTCATTTTTAGTAGATCTTTAGCGATTAATTAGATCCTTTTCCATTTCCTCTACTTGGATCACCGGCAATTGTTTCGATGGGAGTACCAGGATCATCACCTCCGTGAACCGATTTTTGTTCTCTTTTTGAAAGTGTATTGCTTTTGAAATTTTCGAAGTTTAATTTTTTATTTTTCATGATTTGATTTTTTTAATTGATTAATTAGATCCTTTTCCATTTCCTCTACTCGGATCCCCTGTAATTGTTTCTATAGGATTATTAGAATCATCACCTCCGCGAACCGTTTTTTGTTCTTTTTTTGAAAGTGTATTGCTTTTGAAATTTTCGAAGTTTAATTTTTTATTTTTCATAATTTGATTTTTTTAAATGATTAATTAGACCCTTTTCCATTCCCTCTATTTGGATCACCAGGGGTACAAGGTTCGTCTCCTCCCTGAACAATTTTTTGCTCTTTTTTGGATAGTTTTTCAGATAGAAAATCTTCCATTTTTTGTGTTCGATTTGACATGTTTGTTTGATTTAGGATTATTGATATATCAAAACTATATAAAAAGGAAAACGCTTAATCGAGAATAGGGTTTTTGAGGGTTCTGATAAAATTTTTAAGCATTAAAATATTGATAATCAGATAATTATGATTTTATTCAGACTGATATAATTTATAAATTGTATGTAGTATAATTAATAAAATGTGTACTACTAGCGTTTTTTTCTCAACAAAAACAACAATCTTTGCAGTGTAATTATGATTTTAAAGACTCGAAAAGATGTTAAAACTTGTCCAAAAATTTCTACAAATAAACAAGTACTCGGAGATTAAAAATGAGTTTAAAGATTTGTTCCTTTCTCATCCAAATTATCCTAGTTTATTTGCGATAACAGATTCTCTGGATTTACTGTCTGTAGAGAATGCTGCGATAAGAGTTCCGAAAGAGCAAATAGTAGATTTGCCTTCAAATTTTTTGGCTTATTTCAAAGAAGAGTTAATATTAGTGGAAAAAGCAAAGAATTTTGTTCGAATCAATACAATGAAGAAAGGAAGTCAGAAAATGGCTTATGAAAAGTTTTTATTAGACTGGAATGGGGTTATAGTTGCAATTGAACCAAACAATGTTATAGCGAGAGAGAGAATAAAAGTTGAATTCAGCTGGTTAAAATATGGTTTGCCGCTCTTGTTGGTAGTTGGATTGTCATTTTTTTACAATACATACAATTTATTTAGCCTGGTTTTTTTAACAACATCAATTTTAGGATTCATTGTAAGTATTTTCATTGTTCAGGAAAAACTGGGATTTAAGAATAGTATCATTTCAAAACTTTGCAATTTTAGTTCTAATTCTTCCTGTAGCTCTGTAATCAATAATAAAGAAGGTAATGAAAGCAAATGGATTAGCTTTCCGGACTTACCACTAATGTTTTTTGGGGCCAGTTTGATTGCAATTCTGGTAAAACCACTGGAATCTTCGATTTTCATAGGTTTTTTAAGCTTATTAGCGATACCGGTTATTGTGTCTTCTATCTGGATTCAAAAATTTGAAATTCAAAGATGGTGTGTAATGTGTTTAATAGTGTCTGCTTTGATTTTTGTACAAAGTACTATATGGTTTGCGTCAGATTTGTTTACGTTGAGTTTTAGTTTTACCGAAATTTTTCCATTCTTGTTCTCATTGGCGCTTCTTGTTCCCATTTGGGCAGTTTTGAAAACAATTATAAAAAATATCTTAGGGACTGAAGGCTCACTTAAAGAGATGAAAAAGTTTAAAAGAAATTACTCTTTATTGAACTTCTTGTCTAAAAAAGTGCCTCATATAAATGGACTTGATGCTCTAAGAGGATTACATTTTGGAAATAGAAATGCGGCCGTTAAGTTATCAGTAATCATCAGCCCTAGTTGTGGACATTGTCATAAAACATTTCAGGAGGCATTTGATTTAGTGTTGAGATTTCCGGAAAAGATACATTTAAATGTGTTGTTTAATGTAAATCCTGAGAATGCCGAAAATCCATATAAAGCAGTAGTTGAAAGACTTTTAACAATAAACAGATCTACACCGGGAAAAACGGTTGAGGCTATTTCTGACTGGCATATCAAAAATATGAGTCTTAAAAAATGGTTGAAAAAATGGACTGTTGATTCTGTAAGCATGATGGTAACACAGGAAATCAACAAGCAATATGAATGGTGTTCTAAAAACGATTTTAATTACACACCAGTTAAGATTGTAAATGATAAAATTTTTCCGGCAGAATATGAACTAGGAGAGTTAAAATACTTCTTAAACGATTATATCGAAGAGAAAGAGGAAGTTATTTTGGAAAAAACAGCATAATAGCTAAAAATAGTTGCAACAGACAGAAGCTTCAGCTGTCTTAAAATG
The DNA here is from genome assembly GCF_041154745.1 of Flavobacterium sp. CFS9. NCBI lineage: Bacteria > Pseudomonadati > Bacteroidota > Flavobacteriia > Flavobacteriales > Flavobacteriaceae > Flavobacterium > Flavobacterium sp. CFS9. The sequence goes on from NZ_AP031573.1 coordinate 2,167,243, forward strand.
ATTGAAGTAGGAGTTCAAAAAACAAAAACCTTTAGTTATGTTAAAAATCATTTTAAACTTAGAAGGTGCTCAAGAGCTAAGTGCATTCGAGCAAAAAGGCATGATAGGTGGGCAGCCAATTAATCCGCCTAAAAGATGTTGTGTTTGTCCGGGCAAAGGTTCGTCTACTCTTGTGACATGTGATTCGATTTGTTCGAACGGTACAATACCGGCAGTGCTTGAGGATTGTTTATAGTCTTATTTCTGTGAGAAGCATTTAATATAAGAAGGAGGTTAAATAAACCTGTGCATTTACAGAATGTTTCAGAGTTGAAGTACATAAGACAAGGTAAAATGACTTTGGTCGTTTTTGATATTAATTTTTTAGCGTTTTAATAGAAGTACGAAATAGCCTTTTTTAGAATTTAGTCATGTTTTTTTTAATTTGTAGGCGCTCGATCGTGGAACATTGAGCAAATTTCCCCACATTGATGATTGGTGTAGGGATTCTTAGGAAATTGGTCACTGAGTTGATTTTAATTGGTTAGGGTTAACCAGTGCCATGTCCTAAAGAAGTTGTATTTCTAATAGATATGTTTCTAAATACTCTAACAGAGAAGATTTGTTTCTTCTCTGTTTTTTTTTGGATTAATCCATCGCTTCTTGATCAAGTTAAGAAAGTCATTTATATTGTTTAATTGGTAAGGTGGTAAAGAATAGAAATAAGATCTTTACATGGTCTGGTAGACTTAAACTTGATATGAAAAATCCCTGTAAAATCTTTTTTTTAGGATCATTGTTGTTTTTTAACTATAAATCAGAAGGAAAAACAAATAATTGCGATTTTTTGGCGGATAAATATTATATTTTTGTAAGACAGATAATGCTAAGATTGTTTGTACATAAATGATTAACCCTAAATTAAATTGAAAAAATTTACCAATTATAAGCAGGCCGATTATAAAGATTGTGGGCCGACGTGTTTAAAAATAATAGCGAAACATTACGGCAAAACAATCAACATTCAGGAGTTGAGAGACATCAGTGAAACAACTCGTGAAGGAAGTAATTTGCTTTTTTTGAGTGATGCGGCCGAGAAAATTGGTTTTAGAACTTTAGGGGTGAAATTAAGTCTCGAACGATTAGAAGAGGCTCCGCTTCCTTGTGTTCTGCATTGGAACAAAAATCATTATGTAGTACTTTACAAAATTAAAAAAAATACCTACTATATTTCGGATCCTGCCTTTGGTCTGATCGAATACAACAAAGAGGATTTTATTAAATTCTGGATCGGAAACAATGCAGACGAATCTACTCAGGAAGGAATAGCATTATTGATTGAAGCGACTCCTAAATTCTTTCAATCTGATTTTGATAAAGAAGACAATCATGGACTCGGATTTGGGTTGTTGGCACAATATGTACTTCGGTACAGGTCGTTTCTATTACAGTTAAGTATAGGGTTACTGGCCAGTAGTTTATTACAGCTTATTTTTCCGTTTTTAACCCAAAGTATCGTAGATGTCGGGATTCAAAATCAGAACATTCATTTTATTTATCTGATTCTTTTTGCTCAATTGTTTCTTTTTGCGGGAAGGACAGGTTTGGAACTTATCAGAAGCTGGATTTTATTGCATCTTTCTACCCGAATAAACATTTCTCTTATTTCGGATTTCTTTATTAAACTGATGAACTTGCCCATTTCGTTTTTCGATGTGCGAATGACTGGTGATATTATGCAGCGTATTAATGACCATCGCAGAATTGAACGAATTTTGACAACATCATCTCTGAATGTCTTATTTTCTGTGATCAATATGTTTGTGATGGGAGGTGTTCTGGCTTATTTTAACCTGAAGATCTTTCTGGTGTTTTTTGCCGGTAGTCTGCTTTATTTTGGATGGATTACTTTGTTCTTAAAAAGAAGAGAGGTGCTCGATTACAAGCGTTTTGCAGAGGTTTCCAGTGAGCAAAACAAAGTAATGGAGCTTATCAACGGAATGCAGGAAATAAAGCTGCACAACGCCGAAAAACAAAAACGCTGGGGGTGGGAATACATACAGGCCAGACTTTTTAGAGTTTCGATAAAAGGCTTGGTTTTAGAACAAACACAAACTATCGGCTCTTCTGTAATCAATGAATTAAAAAATATCTTTATTATATTCCTATCGGCAAAACTGGTAATCGACGGCTCCATTACACTGGGGATGATGCTGGCGATTAGTTCGATAGTGGGGAGTTTAAACGGGCCAATTACGCAGCTTATAGAATTCGTAAGGGAACTTCAGGATGCAAAGATATCATTGGCCAGATTATCAGAAATTCATGAAAAAGAAGACGAAACACAGCAAGAAGTCTATCAGACGAGTGATGTCCCGTTTGATTCGGATATCGATATTAATAATCTTTCCTATAGGTATTTAGGTTCTGATATTCCTGTTTTGGAAGATCTGACATTGAAAATACCGGCCAATAAAGTTACGGCGATAGTAGGAGTCAGTGGAAGCGGTAAAACAACTTTAATGAAGCTCTTATTGAAATTCTATGAACCTGAAAAAGGGGAGATCAACATCGGAAATACACAATTGAAAAATATTTCGCAAAAAGCATGGAGATCTAATATCGGAGCTGTTATGCAGGAAGGGTTTATTTTTAGTGATACTATTGCTAACAATATTGCGATAGGAGTTGATAAAGTGGATAAAGAACGTTTGGTATATGCTGCTGATGTAGCCAATATAAAAGAATACATTTCAGGTTTACCATTAGGGTACAATACTAAAATTGGTGCCGAAGGACTTGGGATGAGTACCGGACAAAAACAACGTTTGTTAATTGCAAGAGCTGTATATAAAAATCCGGAAGTTTTGTTTTTTGATGAAGCTACATCGGCATTGGATGCGAATAATGAAAAAGAAATCATGCAAAAACTGGATATTTTCTTTAAAGACAAGACAGTTGTGGTTATTGCCCATCGCTTGAGTACCGTGATGAATGCCGATCAAATTGTGGTTTTAGACAAAGGGAAAATCATCGAAATTGGCAGTCATTCTGTTTTAGTAGAGCAAAAAGGGAATTATTTTGAACTGGTTAAGAATCAATTACAATTAGGAAATTAAAACATGGAAGAAGATACTACATTTGAACTAAGAAGTGAAGAAGTTCAGGATATTCTAACCAAAGTACCGCATTGGATGATTCGTTGGGGAACCGTTTTGATATTTGTCATTATTGTGATGCTTTTTTTCGTGTCCTGGTTTATCAAATATCCGGATGTTGTTACTACTCAAATTGTAATTACAACCAATATTCCTCCAGAGAAGATCGTTTCGAAATCATCGGGTCGTATTGAGGCAATTTTAGTAAAAGATAAATCGATCGTTTCGAAAAACAGCACACTTGCCGTCATTGAAAACACCGCTAATTTTAAAGATGTTTTTTTGTTGAAAAAGATCGTTGACGAATATAATATCAATGACCCTAAGAAAGCTTTTCCGTTCGATTTGTTGAAAAACACTCAGTTAGGAGAGATTGAAAGTGCTTTTGCTGTTTTTCAAAAGGATTATTTGGCCGAGCAGTTGAATAAAAACTTGCAGCCTTTTGAGGTAGAAAATCGGGCACAGGTTTCTGAAAAAGTTCAGATCAAAGACAGATTGGAAATTTTGCAGCAGCAAAAAGTGATTAATGAAAGTGAATTGCAGCTTCAGAAAAATGAAATGGCAAGATTTGAAACCTTATTCAATAAAGGAATCATTTCTGCACAGGAAATGGAAGCTAAAAAACTGGGATATCTTCAGGCGCAAAAAAATTACAGGAGCCTTTTGTCTTCCATTTCTCAGTTAAAGTCGGCTTTGATTACGAATACTAAATTAAGTCAAAACTCACAAATCAGCGGGACAAAAGAAGAAGTTACTTTAGGAAGAAATATGGCGCAGTCTTTTTATCAGCTTAAAAAAGTAATAAAAGACTGGGAGCTGGCATATGCTTTAAGATCTTCGGTAAGTGGAGTGGTTACTTTTTTACAGGTTTGGACGGAGAATCAAACTATTAATATTGGAGATAACGTCTTCTCGATTATTCCGGATACCAAAAATGGTTTTGTAGGTAAGGTAAAAGCACCGGCATTAAATTCGGGAAAAATTAAAGTAGGTCAGATGGTGAACATCAGATTGGCGAATTTTCCCGACAGAGAATTCGGAGTGCTAAGAGGAAAGATCCGAAATATCTCTTTAGTTCCGGATAAAGATGGAAATTTATTGCTGGATGTAGCGCTTCCAAACGGACTGGAAACGTCCTATAAAAAGCAAATTGTTTTTCAACAGGAAATGAAAGGAAGTGCTGAGATCGTAACCGAAGATTTGCGTTTAATCGAGAGAATCTTATATCAGTTTAAAAGTCTTTTTGAGCAAGTTTAGAATTTCAAATAAAAATCTTTAGTAAGCTCAATATACTCAGGAGTATAAACGTGTCGGTCAATTTCTATTGTTAATTCATCAATTTCAGGTTGTGCATTTTCATTTCGGCTAAAAGCCAAAAGACTGCGCTTTACAACAGATGTAGGGGTACCTTTTACGCGGGTAATTTTAATAGGGTATAATTCTGATTCTTTGGCTAAGGCAATAAATTTTTCTTCTTCTTTAAAAGGGAGAATGATGGCAAATATTCCATTTTCAGACAAAAGTAAATCAGCAGCTTCGACTAATTCTTCAAAAGGCATTGCATCCTGAAAGCGCGCTAAGTCACGTTGTTCGTTTTCGCTTTTATAATCTTCAGCATAAAAGGGTGGATTCGAAACAATCAGATCGTATTCGTCTTCCGGTTCTTCTATAAATTCATCCAAACCTGCATGAAAACAAAATAAACGGTCTCCCCAAGGCGAGTTTTCAAAATTTTCTACGGCTTGTTCATAAGCATCCTCATCAATTTCTAGAGCATCAATTTGTTCTGCATTTGTTCTTTGTGCCAGCATTAAAGCGATAATTCCGGTTCCGGCGCCAATGTCTAAAACACTAAACGGATTATGATTTATAGGTGCCCAGGCACCTAGTAAAACACCATCAGTACCCACCTTCATAGCGGTTTTGTCTTGTAGAACTGAAAATTGCTTGAATTGAAACATCTTGATTTGTGATTGAAGATTTATGATTTTTAATTTCAGATTGAATTAGGTAGTAATGATGGCAAGATTTTAAGTGTAAGAAAGAAGATTGAAAATCTAAAATCAGTCTAAAAATCCAACAATCTAAGTCAGTCTAACAATCTGCTTAGAGGTACATCTCCACCAAACCTTCAGGTAAATCCATGATAATCTTTTTGTTTTCGCGGTCGACTTTTACCAGAAAATGATCGATCATCGGAATTAACATTTCGACTTCGCCATTTAAAACTTCAAAAAGAGGTTGTGCTGTCGTATCGTTTACAGCAGCGATTTTTCCAAAAACACCTAAGCGCTGGTCTTCGATTTCAAAACCGATTACTTCGTGGAAATAAAATTTGTTGCCGGAAAGTTTTGGCAACATAGTTAAAGGAAGATAAATGGCATTGCCAACAAGGGCATCAGCATCTTCTTCTGTGTTTACATCTTCAAAACGAATTCTTAGGAAGTCGTTTTTGTGTAAAGAACTTGTTTCAATAAAAAAAGGAATCAAGTGTTTGTTGCATTCAACAAACACTGATTCCAGATTTTCGTATAACTCAGGTTCGTCCGTGTCTAAATAAGCCAGAACTTCACCTTTGAAACTAAATTTTTTGGCGATTTTACCTAAATAAAAACATTCTTCTTTACGCATTCCCGCCAGCTAAAATTATGCTTCAGTTGTTTCGTTATTCTCTTCAGTAGCAGTTTCTTCAGTTGAAGCTTCAACTTCAGCAACTTCTTCTGTAGCTTCAGCAGTAGTAGCAGCAGCAATTGCGTCAGCTTCAGCCTGAGCAGCAGCAGCTAAACGTTTTGCATTAACTTCTTGTTCCGCTTTTAAAGCTTTAGCTTTAACATCAGCTTGTGCTTTTGATAAACCATCTTTTTTAGCATCAACTTTTCCAGCTTTAGCTTCTAACCAAGCAGCTAATTTAGCGTCAGCTTGCTCTTGAGTTAAAGCTCCTTTACGGATACCTCCATCAAGGTGGTGTTTCAATAAAGCACCTTTGTAAGAAAGAATTGCTCTAGCAGTATCAGTTGGTTGAGCACCATTGTGTAACCATTTAACTGCGCTATCAAGGTTTAAGTCGATAGTTGCCGGGTTTGTGTTTGGATTGTAAGTACCGATTTTCTCTAAGTATTTACCATCTCTTTTTGAGCGTGCATCTGCAGCTACAACCCAGTAAAAAGGTTTTCCTTTTTTACCGTGTCTTTGTAATCTAATTTTTACTGACATAATCGTATGATTAAATTTTGAGGTACTCGACCCCTGTTAATTAAGGGCGCAAAGATATAATTTTTTTATGAATTATACGTTCGAAATCATATTAAATGCATTTCAGGTGTATTTCTGAAGCATTTATGTCCTTTTTAACGTCATTTTTTAAATTAATTATCTTAATTGAGGCTATTTTTGCCTCAAATTTATTGTGATATGAAAAAAATAATTTCTTTAGTATTGCTGCTTTTTATTGTTTCTGCTTGTTCTGAAGATATAAAATTTAATAATCCGGCCTTCCAAAGCTTAAAAGAAAATGTGTTTTGGCGCGCTACAACCTTTAATGCTTATAGTTCTGCGAGCGGAGGTATTGTTATTGAAGGTAATTTGGGATTTGAGAAAGTAGTTTTAAAAGTTCCGAATACAGGAGTGCAAACTTATGCCCTTGGGCGTGACAATATCTCGACTGCAAGTTATTCTAATACGCAGCCGTCGCAATCATCCAGTTTTTCTACAGGTACGGATAGAGGAGATGGACAAATTGTGATTACTGAGTTTAATACAGAGAATAAAACAATCTCAGGAACCTTTAAATTTAACGCCCTGAATGAGGATCAAAAAGATACTGAAAAGCCAAAAATTAGTTTTACCGAAGGTGTTTTTTACAAAATTCCAATTTCGGCAACATCTGGGAATTAGAAAAATAATTTGCCATAGTTTGGTTTTATTGATGTCTATTTTTTTAAATCAAAATAAAAACATAAATAAACTAATATATAGTAGATTAGAGAAAAATAAAACTACATTTGCTATATTATTATAAATAAGTATATATGAACATTTTTGTTGGAAGCCTTCCATTCAGTATTGAGGAAGCAGATTTAAGAGAGTCTTTCGAGGCTTACGGAGCAGTAGATTCAGTTAAAATTATTACTGATAAATTTACTGGAAGAAGCAAAGGATTTGGTTTCGTTGAGATGCCAAACGACAGCGAGGCTCAAAAAGCAATTGATGAATTGAACGGAGCTACTGTTCAAGGTCGTACAATTGTTGTTAATAAATCTGAGCCAAAACCTGAAAGCGAAAGAAGAAGTTTCAATAACAACCGTGGTGGTTACGGAAACAACCGTGGCGGGAATGACCGTGGCGGTAACAGAGGAGGATATTAATATTTTTTTCTAAATATATCAAAGGGACCAATTTTTATTGATCCCTTTTTTTTGTTTCAGGTTTCAACAACCTGAAACTTGAAACCTGAAACAAAAAATAATTATAAGTTAGCGACAAGCCAGTCTCCAACTTCGCTGGTTTTGTAGGCTTTAGCGTCTTTTGGAGCCAGATCCTCGGTAACAATTCCTTGCTCTAAGGATTGGTTTACAACAGCTCTAATTGCTTCTGCTTCGTCTTTTAACCCGAAAGCATCTTCAAACATCATGGCAGCTGATAAAATAGTAGCCAGCGGATTTGCGATATTCAATCCTGTTGCCTGAGGATAAGATCCGTGAATTGGTTCGTAAAGAGAAGTATGTTCTCCAACAGAAGCAGAAGGCATTAACCCCATAGAACCCGATATTACAGAAGCTTCATCAGTTAAAATATCTCCAAATAAATTCTCGGTAATAAGAACGTCATAAGAGTTAGGCCATTGCACCAATCGCATGGCAACGGCATCTACAAATTCGTAAGATACAGTAACTTCCGGATAGTCTTTTTCCATAGCTTGAACTGTTTCTCTCCATAAACGTGAAGTTTCCAAAACATTTGCCTTGTCAACACAGCATAATTTTTTACTGCGGGTCATGGCTAGTTCAAAGCCTTTTTTTGCCAGACGCTGCACTTCGGCTCTGGTATAAACGCAGTTGTCAAATGCGGTATCTCCATTGTCTTTTCTTCCTTTTTCGCCAAAGTAAATTCCTCCTGTCAATTCTCTTAAGAAAACCAGATCAGTACCTTCGATTCTTTCTCTTTTTAAAGGAGAATTATCAATCAAGGAGGGAAAAGTGAAAGTCGGACGTACATTCGCAAACAATCCTAATTTTTTACGCATGAGTAGTAAACCCTGTTCCGGACGTACCGGTGCGCTTGGATCATTATCATATTTTGGATGGCCAATTGCTCCAAATAGAACAGCATCGGCTTTCATACATATTTCGTGGGTTTCATCAGGATAAGGAACTCCAACGGCGTCAATTGCACATGCTCCGGTTAAGGCTGGAGTCCATGTTATTTCGTGATTGTATTTCTTTGCAATAGCATCAGATACTTTTACCGCTTCGTTTATTACCTCAGGACCAATTCCGTCTCCTGCTAAAAGGGCTATGTTTAATTTCATTCTATGTTTGTTATTTAAGGTTCTAAGATTTTGAGTCGCTAAGGTTCTAAGGTTTTGGGTTTAAGTCTTAGTTTCTTAGGGTCTTAGCAACTTAGGAGATTTTTTAGGTAACTATATTCAACATTTTTTGAGTGGCTATAATCGCTGCAACAGTCTGGTCAGAATCTAATCCTCTTGTTTTAAACTCTTTTCCATTGTTGACCCAGGTGATGATCGTTTCGCACAAAGCATCGGAGCTGCTTCCGGGAGGGATTCTTACAGCGTAATCAATTAATTTGGGAAGCGTTAGTTTTTTGTTTTTATAAATTTTAGATAAAGCATTCATAAAAGCGTCAAACTGACCGTCACCCTGTGCGTTTTCTTCGATAATTTCATCTCCGAATTTTAAGCATAAAGTTGTAGACGGACGCATTCCTTTTGAGTGAACTAATATATAGGATTCAATTTTTATCCTTTCTTCATACGTATGGCTGTCCAGAACATCAGAAATAATGTATGGAAGATCTTCTTTGGTTACCGTCTCTTTTTTGTCTCCCAGTTCGATGATTCTTTGTGTGACCAATTTCAAATCTTCCTGATTTAGTTTTAAACCTAATTCCTGAAGATTTTTTTCGATATTGGCTTTTCCGGAAGTTTTTCCTAAAGCATATTTTCGTTTTCTTCCAAAGCGCTCCGGAAGCAAATCATTAAAATACAGATTGTTTTTATTGTCTCCGTCGGCATGAATTCCGGCAGTTTGGGTGAAAACATTGTCTCCAACAATCGGTTTGTTGGCAGGAATTCTGTAGCCGGTAAAAGTTTCTACCAGTTTACTCACGGAGTACAAAGAAGTCTCCTTAATGTTAATGCTTACTTCAGGCAGGTAATCGTTTACTACGGCTACGGTACTTTCGAGTGGGGCATTTCCGGCGCGTTCTCCCATTCCGTTTACCGTCACATGAAGTCCGTTGATACCAGCTTTTATGGCTTCCATAACATTGGCAACGCTTAAGTCATAGTCGTTATGCGCATGGAAATCGAAATGAATTTTAGGATATCGGGCTCTGATTTTTGAAATAAACTCAAAAGTCAGAGACGGAATTAATACCCCTAAAGTATCCGGAAGTAAAATTCGTTTAACAGGCTGAGTGGATAGAAAATCCAGAAATTGAAAAACATAATCAGGAGAATTTCGCATTCCGTTGCTCCAGTCTTCCAGATAAACATTGGTTTCAATATCATTCTTCTGGGCCAAACTGATGATGTGTGCGATTTCGGAAAAGTGCTGTTCGGGTGTTTTTTTTAATTGATGAGTGAGATGGTTTAAGGAGCCTTTGGTCAACAGATTTTGAACTCTTGCGCCGGCTTTTTTCATCCATTCTATCGAAACGCCACCGTCTACAAAAGCAAGAACTTCAATACGATTGATGTATTCTTTTTCGGTTGCCCAGGTAGTGATGCCTTTTACGGCCTGAAATTCTCCTTCGCTTACACGTGCAGAGGCAATTTCGATTCGGTCAATATTTAATTCTTCCAACAGTAATTGTGCAATGGTTAGTTTTTCTGCAGCAGAAAATGATACTCCCGAGGTTTGTTCACCATCGCGGAGTGTTGTATCCATTATTTCAATTTTTCTTTTTTCCATATTGATGATCTATAATTCTGATGCAATTTGACGCGGGTTTCCGTCTTAGTCAAAAAATAAAATCAGTTTTTTTCAGCGTTTTTGCGTTAGCAAATCTGTTTTATCCGCGTTCTGTATTTTTTTTTATTTAATTTAGAAAGACCCGACAAGCTTTGAAACCTGTCGGGTCTAATATCCTGCATGAGATTTCTTTTAGTAAGGAAGTTTGTCAGCAAAAGCTACAATGTCTTCTTTAATATTTTGTAAATAATCAATGTCGTCAAAGCCATTAATCATGTTGTTCTTTTTGTATCCGTTGATGGCAAATGATTCTTGCTGACCTGTCGCCAATAAAGTAATCGTTTGATTCGGTAAATTGATTTCCAGTTCTGTTTTAGGATCAGCTTCGATGGCTTTAAAAATGGTTTCTGCGAATTCAGGGCTCACCTGAACCGGAAGAACTCCGATATTCAGGCAGTTTCCTTTGAAAATGTCAGCAAAGAAGCTTGAAACTACAGCTCTGAAACCGTAATCGTAAACCGCCCAGGCAGCATGTTCTCTCGAAGATCCTGAACCAAAATTTTTTCCTCCAACGAGAATTTTTCCACTATAAGTTGAATCGTTTAAAACGAAATCAGTTTTTGGAGTGTTGTCTCCGTTATATCTCCAGTCTCTAAACAAATTGTCTCCAAAACCTTCGCGTGTAGTTGCTTTTAGAAAACGAGCCGGAATAATCTGATCGGTGTCCACGTTTTCGATTGGCAGTGGCACTGCACTGCTGGTAAGTATATTAAATTTATCGTATGCCATTTTTTGGAATTTTAGATTTTAGATTTTAGATTTTAGATTTTCTTCTGAAAACGTAAAATGGATAATCTAAAATGTTTTGTATTAAATGATGTGAATTAATTTTATTCGAAGAGATTTAGATCAGCAATCTGAAATCTAAAATCTTCAATCTGAAATTAGAATAATTCTCTCGGGTCTGTTAGTTTTCCGGTAACAGCAGCTGCGGCAGCCATAATCGGACTTGCTAATAATGTTCTTGAACCGGGACCCTGACGACCTTCAAAATTTCTGTTGGAGGTGCTTACTGCATACTTTCCGGCAGGAACTTTGTCATCGTTCATGGCTAAACAGGCAGAGCAGCCCGGCTGACGTAATACAAAACCAGCATCTGTAAGAATGTCTAAAATACCTTCTTCTTTAATTTGAGCTTCAACAACATGTGAGCCGGGAACTAGCCAGGCTGTTACATTATCCGCTTTTTTTCTTCCTTTAACAATCTCCGCAAAAGCCCTGAAATCTTCAATACGTCCGTTGGTACAGCTTCCTAAGAAAACGTAGTCAATTGGTTTTCCGATCATTACGTCGTCTTCCTTAAAGCCCATGTAGGCAAGAGATTTTTTATACGTTTCCTCACCGCCTTCAACCTGATTGGCGTTCGGAATATGTTTTGAGATACCAATTCCCATTCCCGGGTTAGTACCATAAGTAATCATTGGTTCAATATCTGAGGCGTTGAAGTTCAATTCGGCGTCAAAAACAGCATCAGAATCTGTTTTCAGGGTTTTCCAATAGGCGATTGCTTTATCCCATGCTTCTCCTTTTGGAGCAAATAATTTTCCTTCAAGGAAATCAAAAGTAGTCTGATCCGGAGCGATCATCCCTCCTCGGGCACCCATTTCAATACTTAGGTTACAAACCGTCATACGGCCTTCCATAGTCATATTTTCGAAAACATCTCCGGCATATTCAACAAAATAACCGGTTCCGCCTGAAGTAGTTAACTGAGCAATAATATAAAGAGCAACGTCTTTTGGACCAACTCCTTTGCTTAACTGGCCGTTTACATTGATACGCATTTTCTTTGGTTTTGGCTGCATGATACATTGCGTAGAAAGTACCATTTCAACCTCAGAAGTTCCGATACCAAAAGCAATCGCTCCAAAAGCACCGTGCGTAGAGGTGTGTGAATCACCACAAACAATAGTAGCACCCGGCAAAGTAATTCCGTTTTCAGGACCTACCACGTGTACAATTCCATTTTTAATGTGTCCCAGTCCCCAGTGCGAAATCCCATATTCATTGGCATTGTCTTCAAGAGCTTTCAGCTGATTGGCAGAGAGAGCGTCTTGTACAGGCAGGTGTTGATTAATAGTTGGAGTATTGTGATCTGCAGTTGCAAAAGTACGCTCCGGATATAAAACGGAAACGCCTCTGGCTTTTAATCCTAAAAAAGCAACGGGACTTGTAACTTCGTGAATAAAATGGCGGTCAATAAAAAACACATCTGGTCCATCTTCAATTTTACGCACTACATGTGAATCCCATACTTTGTCAAATAATGTCTTACTCATTGTTTTGTTTTTTTAATTGTAATTTCTATAACCACAGCAATTTCTGCTTATATATAATAGGAAAGCAAAATTAAAAAAAGCTAAAAAGTGGTCAATTTCAATATTTCATTATATACGATACCCAAACTAAAAATACGAATTGCAATTGGCTTTTGAAAAATCTGTTTTTGACCGAAAAAAGAATGGCAGATAAATATTGTTTTTCTTCTCGAAGTCAATTTCCGGAGAGTAGCTTTGAAATTTAGCAGTTGATGAATTTGCCTTGAAATTACTATGAAATACAGGTTTTAGGTTTGAAAAATGTAACAAAATCAACAAAAAAGGCGATTTTTATTGATTTTAAATTCTTTTTTAAGTTTCTGGAATCTCAGATAAAAACAGTTTTTAAGCCTACTTTGACTCATGGAGAAGGAATAGGTTTTTGTGTTTTTTTAATGGAAATAATACGACATCCAAGAAGCGTATTTTTTTCTTTTTTAGAATGAAATTAAATGAAGAAGTAGAGGATTGCTCGTGAAGAAATTAACAGATAATGACGGGTATCCGACATTTGCTTTTAAAAGCGAGTGCTAATTTTGAACATTCTAATTTTAAAAATAATGTTATGAATTTAAATGAATTTGCATACAAACTGGGAGTTTTGGGAACTGTAATTATTTTGCTTTGGGTAGGGCTTTTTAAGTTTACAGCAGTTGAAGCCGGGGCTATAAAAGAATTGGTTGAAAATCATTTTGCTATGGGTTGGATGTACAAAGTAATGTCGGTTCAACAGGTTTCAAATCTTATTGGGATTTTTGAAGTGTTAACGGGGATTGGTTTGCTGGCTTCTTTGTTTTTAAAAAGAATTGGTTTTTATGCGGGCTTTGCATCAGCGGTTATATTTGTGACAACATTGAGTTTTTTGGTGACCACTCCGGGTGTTTTTAAAATGGTTGAGGGATTTCCGGTAACTGATTTTTTTATTTTAAAAGACATTCCTTACTTGGCCATTTCACTGATGGTTTTTGTAAATGGTAAAGAATAAAAATATTAACCGGGTGAATAAAACCCGTGTTATTTCTCTAAAAAAAAGACTAAATTTGAACTTCCTCAATTTTGTATCGCAATTTTCCTTATGGTTCATGTAATCAGTTGTTTATGTGGTGCGAAACTTAGAATTTGGAATTTTAAATTTGTCTTTTTATACCTATGTACTTAATATTCGATACCGAAACTACCGGATTACCAAAACGATGGGATGCTCCGATAACCGATTCTGATAACTGGCCTCGCTGTATTCAGATCGCATGGCAGCTTCATGATGAAATGGGACAGCTCATAGAGCATCAGGATTATCTGGTTAAGCCCGATGGATTTAATATTCCGTACGATGCCGAACGTATTCACGGAATTTCGACAGAATTGGCCGATGCCGATGGAATCACTTTGGCTGAGGTTTTGGAGAAATTCAATATTGCTTTAAGTAAAACCAAGTTTATTGTTGGTCAGAACTTAGGTTTTGACGTTAATATTATGGGAGCAGAATTCCATAGAATGGGAGTAGATTCGCCTATGGGGTCGATGCCTGTTCTGGATACCTGTACCGAAGTTACCGCTTCATTATTACAGCTTCCGGGAGGACGTGGAGGTAAATTTAAATTGCCAACCTTAACGGAGTTGCATAGTTACCTTTTCAACAAGCCTTTCGCAGAAGCGCACAACGCAACTGCCGACGTTGAGGCAACCACGCGTTGTTTTCTGGAGTTAATCAGAAGAGAGGTTTTTACTAAAGAAGAGCTGGACGTTCCTAAGGATTATTTCAAAGAATTTCAGGAAAGAAATCCGCAGGAATTTCCGTTAATTGGTTTAAAACACATCAACTTAAAAGCGGCTTCTGATAAAATCAGAGAACAATTAAAAGCTTTAGCTGGAGATGACGGGCAAAATGTAGTTTCAGAAGAAGATAAAGCGGATTTTAAAGCTGCAAAATTTGCACATTTACACAATCATACACAGTTTTCGGTACTTCAATCTACTATCGGAATTGGAAATATTGTTTCGGCTGCAGCCAAAAACGGAATGCCGGCCGTTGCTATGACCGATACCGGAAACATGATGGGGGCTTTTCATTTTGTGAGTGCCGTTATGAACCATAATAAAGCAGCTTCAGGAAAAAATAAAGCCTTGGTTGAAGCTGGAGAAGAACCGACTGAAACCGAAGTAAAACCAATTGTAGGCTGTGAATTTAATATCTGTGAAAATCACTTAGACAAAAGCAAAAAAGATAATGGTTACCAAGTTGTTTTACTGGCTAAAAATAAAGCAGGTTATCACAATTTGGCCAAAATGGCTTCGATTGCCTATACGGATGGTTTTTATTATGTTCCGAGAATTGACCGCACCATTGTTGAACAATACAAAGGTGATATCATGGTTTTGTCCGGGAATTTATACGGAGAAATTCCGAGTAAAATCCTGAACATTGGTGAGAATCAAGCCGAAGAAGCTTTGATTTGGTGGGCGGCACAATTTGGTGAAGATTTCTACCTGGAAGTAATGCGCCACAATCAGGAAGATGAAAATCGTGTCAACAAAACCCTTATTGAGTTTTCGAAAAAACACAATGTAAAGTTAATTGCAACCAATAACACCTATTATTTAAATAAAGAAGACGCGAATGCACACGATATTTTACTTTGCGTAAAAGACGGTGAAAAGCAGGCAAC
This sequence comes from Flavobacterium sp. CFS9, assembly GCF_041154745.1. Classification (NCBI taxonomy): domain Bacteria; kingdom Pseudomonadati; phylum Bacteroidota; class Flavobacteriia; order Flavobacteriales; family Flavobacteriaceae; genus Flavobacterium; species Flavobacterium sp. CFS9. Next base: position 2,182,575 of record NZ_AP031573.1, read on the forward strand.
ACCTATCGGACGTGGTCGCGGTTACCGCTACGGACTTCCAAATCAGGAATACTATTTCAAATCGCAAGACGAGATGAAAAAGCTCTTTGCCGATTTGCCGGAAGCCATTATCAATATTCAGGAAATTATTGATAAGGTTGAAGGATATTCGCTTTATCGCGATGTATTACTTCCTAAATTCGAAATTCCTGACGAATTTATGGTTCCCGAAGATGAAGAAGATGGCGGTGTTCGTGGAGAAAATAAATACCTGCGATACCTTACTATGGAAGGTGCCAAAAGAAGGTATGGTGAAATTACCGAATCGATTCAGGAGCGTTTGGATTTTGAATTAATGACGATTTCGAATTCAGGATATCCGGGTTATTTCCTGATTGTACAGGATTTCATTGCTGAGGCCAGAAAAATGGACGTATCGGTAGGTCCCGGCCGTGGATCTGCTGCCGGTTCTGCGGTAGCATATTGTCTCGGAATTACGAACATTGATCCTATTAAATACGATTTACTTTTTGAGCGTTTCCTAAACCCTGACCGTGTATCGATGCCCGATATTGATATCGACTTTGATGACGAGGGTCGTGGACGTGTAATGGATTATGTAATCAACAAATACGGTCAAAAACAGGTGGCACAGATTATTACCTATGGTAAAATGGCAACCAAATCGGCGATTCGTGATACGGCGCGTGTACTGGATTTACCATTATTTGAAGCCGACAGGATTGCAAAACTGATTCCGGGAATGATGCCTTCAAAATGGAATTTGGCGCGTTTTATTTCTGAGAGTGAAGATGAGGTTAAAAAAGCACTTCGTTCAGACGAATTTGATAATGTAAAAGAGTTAATCGCCATTGCTAATGAAGATGATTTGGCGGGAGAAACCATTCAGCAGGCAAAAATCCTTGAGGGATCGATGCGTAATACCGGTATTCACGCCTGTGGGGTAATCATTACACCATCGGATATTACGAATTACGTTCCTGTTACCACCGCAAAAGATTCGGATTTATATGTAACTCAGTTTGATAACTCGGTCGCAGAAAGTGCTGGATTGCTGAAAATGGACTTCTTGGGTCTGAAGACCCTTACACTGATAAAAGATACCGTAAAACTGGTAAAATACAGAACGAATATTGATCTGGATCCTGATACTTTTCCAATCGATGACGAAGAAACGTATGCACTTTTCCAAAGAGGTGAAACTGTTGGAATCTTCCAATACGAGTCGCCTGGGATGCAGAAATATATGAAAGATCTGAAGCCAACAGTTTTTGGAGATTTGATTGCCATGAACGCCTTGTATCGACCGGGACCTTTGGAGTATATTCCGTCTTTCGTTCGAAGAAAAAACGGTGACGAGGAAATCAAATACGATTTAGATGCCTGTGCCGAATATTTATCAGAAACCTACGGAATTACGGTTTACCAGGAGCAGGTAATGCTTTTGTCTCAGTCTTTGGCAGGATTTACAAAGGGTGAGGCCGACGTTTTGCGTAAAGCGATGGGTAAGAAACAAAAAGACGTACTGGATAAAATGAAGCCGAAGTTTGTCGAACAAGCAGCGCAAAAAGGCCATGATGCGAAGATTCTGGAGAAAATCTGGAAAGATTGGGAAGCGTTTGCGAGTTACGCCTTCAACAAATCACACTCGACCTGTTATGCCTGGATTGCTTACCAAACGGCTTATTTGAAAGCGCATTATCCTGCAGAATATATGGCTGCGGTACTTTCGAATAACATGAACGATATCAAACAAGTATCGTTTTTTATGGAAGAATGTAAACGTATGGGCTTACAGGTTTTGGGGCCAGATGTAAATGAATCGTACTATAAATTTACTGTAAATGATGATTATGCCGTTCGTTTTGGAATGGGAGCGATTAAAGGAGTAGGTTCCGGAGCCGTAGAGACAATTGTGGAAAATAGAAAAGACGGAAGATACAAATCGATTTTTGACCTGGCGAAACGAATTGATTTGCGTGCAGCCAACAAAAAAGCGATTGAAAACCTGGCGTTGGCAGGTGGTTTCGATTCCTTTGAAGGAACAACCAGAGCACAGTATTTTCATGATGACGGAGATGGAATTACTTTTTATGAAAAAGCGATGCGTTACGGATCGAAGTTTCAGGAAAATGAAAATTCATCACAGGTAAGTTTGTTCGGAGAAACCAGCGAAGTACAGATTGCTGAACCTGTCGTACCTCCTTGTGAAGACTGGAGTACCATGGAAAAACTGGCGAAGGAAAAAGAAGTAGTTGGAATTTATATTTCAGGACATCCTTTAGACGATTTCAGATTTGAGATGAAATACTTCTGCAATAACAAATTGGAATCCTTGAAAAGTATGAACGAGTTTGTGGGTAAAAATCTGAATTTTGCAGGAATCATAAATAATGTTCAGCACCGTGTGGCTAAAAATGGAAAAGGCTGGGCAGTTTTTAACTTAGAGGGTTATGATGAAAGTTACGAGTTCAAGATTTTTGGGGAAGAATATTTAAAATTCCGCCATTTTCTAATTCAGAATAATTTTGCTTTCATCAAAATACTAATAAAAGACGGCTGGGTAAATCATGACACCGGTAAGAAATCCGATCCAAGAATGCAATTTGTCGAAATAAGACAATTACAGGATATTTTGGAGGCTTTTGCCAAAAAGCTGATTTTATTATTAAACATAAAAGATCTTCAGGCAGATTTTATTCATAGACTAAGTCATTTGTTTAGCGAGAATAAAGGAGACAATTCGGTGACTTTTGAGATCATGGAATTGGAAAAAGTAAAGAGATTGGTGGAGGTCGAAACACCGAAAGATTTTGAAGAAACTACTTTTGAAGAAGAAAATGACAGGGAAGATGACGGAATGGAAGAAACCAAGATTCAGGAAGTAAATGAAGTTGAGGAAATTAAGGTCGTAAACAAATTAACGATGCCAAGCCGCAGGTTAAAAGTGAAAATTTCAACAGACTTATTGATAGAATTGGAAAAAATGCAGGTGAATTTTAAGCTAAATTAGATTTTAACAGTTAAAATTTAAAAGAATGTATTTTTTTTAAGTTAAAATTATGCATGCATAATAGTTTTTTAGTAATATTGCTCAAAATTACAACGATTTCGTTCCAAGTCTAACAACGCAAACCAGAAGATTATGTTAAAATAATCTATGTTTGTAAAAATTAATTAAATCAAAATTATGAAAAAGAACCTATTTTTATTAGGGTTATTAGTTTGCTCTATGGCCACAATGGCGCAAACAGAAAAAGCAGATAAACCGGAAAGCTGGTATTTTAAATTAGGAGGATCTTATTTTGTTCAAACTGCAGCTACTGAATTTCCAACTGTTGGAGGAAACCTTCCATTGGACAGGACTTATGTTGGAGGAAAATTAGTTTCTGAAGAAAGTGTTACAGGATCTTTTGGAGAAGGTTTCAGGACCGGAATAACTGCAGGATATAGATTTAATGCTCGTTTAGGAGTTGAATTAGGAGTTAATTATTATACAAGTAAGGATAAAACTATGGCTCAAACGAGATCGGATGTGCCTATTACACCAAGTGGAGTTTACAGCTTCAAATCTGTAGGTCAGATTACAGCTTTCGATTTAGCTCCTGCTTTAGTTTTGTTTTTAGGAGAGCACAAAGGATTTGAGCCTTACACAAAAGTAGGTGTTTTAATTCCTGTTCACGGAGATTTAGAAATTACTTCTGATGCATATGCACCAATTGCTTTTAGCCCTGCGGGAGCTCCAACTGCTTTTGGAAATGTTCACAGTGTTGATAAAGTAAAACCAAATCCAACTTTAGGTTTCACAGCTGCTTTAGGTACTTCATACAAATTAGGAAAAAACATCTCTGTTTTTGCTGAGTTAGAGTACCGTAACTTTACAGTTCACGGAAAAACTAAAGAAACTACAGAATTTACAGTTAATGGTAATGATGCTTTAGCTTCAAGAACAACTGCTCAAAGATATACAGTTTACAGAGATAGATTAGATGTTAATTCTAATAACCCGTTATTTAACCCTAACACTTCTACTCCAGATACTAAAGACACAACCAGACCAAATGATAAAATGGATGAGTTAAGCTCTTACGTTGGAATCTCAGGTTTAGGATTAACTTTAGGTCTTAAATACAGCTTGTAATTTTATATAGTTTTAGTTTTTAGAAAAAGAGGATATTCGAAATGAATATCCTCTTTTTTTGTTTCCTGTCATTTCGACCGAAGGGAGAAATCAAACTAGCAGCTCGACAAAGATTGGCGACTTTCTATGCGTAGTTTCTTGTGTGATTTGCTTCGCCTGTTCGCTATCGCTCGAGTCTCCTTTCAGTCGAAATGACAATATTAAGGTCAAGACTAATGATCGCAGGAAAAAATCTGCGAAATCTGCGAGCAACAAAGATTGTCAGCTCTTTATTTTGAATTTCTAAACTCTTTCAATACTTCATCGATAACCCAGGTTGTTCTGGCAGCAGATTCGCCTTTTGATGGTGAGAAACCTTCTTCACCTAAAAGCTCAGCAACGACAGTTTCAACAAGAGGCTGCTGGATATGAAGCGGATTTTCGACCGTAATACTTTCTTTTTCGCCATTTGCATATTGAATATGAATAGGGTCATTCCCGAAAGTAGAAAAGGAAATCTTTCCTTTATCGCCTGTAATATCGGTATTGTCGTAACGCTCAAAACTGGCAAAATTCCATAAACCGGTTCCATGGATTCCGTTCTCGAATAAAAAGGACATCGAAACCGAATCTTCTGCCGGATAGGCTTTGAGCTGCGAACTCGCATGCCCGCGTACTGATTTTATAGGACCAAATACAAAATCTAAAAAATCTAGGGTATGACAAGCCAGATCGACAAATATCCCGCCGCCTGAGATATGTGGTAAAACTGTCCATGGTAAATTGATTTCGTCGTCGTAGCGCTTCTCAAACGGATGGTACAAAACACAATTTACATGTCTGATAGTTCCAATTTTACCTTGTTCGATTAATTCTTTAATTTTTAGGAATCTCGGAAGGCGTCTTCTGTAATAAGCTACAAATAAAGGCACGTTGTGTTCTTTACAAACGCTGATCATTTCGTTGCATTCTTCAAAATTTAAAGCCATTGGTTTCTCTACGTAAACTGGTTTTCCGGCCTTAGCACATAAAATGGTGTATTCTTTATGAGAAGATGGAGGCGTAGCAATATAAACGGCATCAACTTCAGGATCATTAATTAAATCAATCGCATTGGAATACCATTTCGGAACATTATGACGTTTGGCGTAATCTTCGGCAAGAGCTGCATCTCTGCGCATAACAGCAACTAAAGCTGAATTTGAAGTTTTCTGGAAAGCAGGACCGCTTTTAACTTCGGTTACATTGCCGCAACCTATAATTCCCCATTTTACAATTTTCATTTTTTTGATTTTAGTTTTTCAAATTTAAATGGTTTGCCACGAATTCACGAATTATTTTCACGGAGATTTTGCAAATTTAATTTTACCGCAAAGTACGCAAGGTTTTTGTATCAGCCTGGTTTTGTAAAAACATAAAGTTCGCAAAGCTGGTTCAACACAATGCTTTGCGAACTCTGCATCTTCTGAATGTACTTTTGTATGAAAAAGACTTTGCGTGCTTTGCGGTAAATTCTCAAGTCCAAACAAAAAGCCACGAATTCACAAAAATAATTCGTGAATTCGTGGCTGAAAAAATTGATTTAAAGGCTTACTTTTTCGGTAAAGCTTTAATTCCCATATTGTAAAGTGTAAACGCCTGAACGTCTACATTTTCCTGAATAGTTGCGGCAACAGATTTTCCTGCTCCGTGACCTGCTTTTACGTCAATACGAATTAACACCGGATTTTCCCCTGTTTGTTTCTCCTGCAGCTCAGCAGCAAATTTAAAACTGTGTGCAGGAACCACACGGTCATCATGATCACCTGTAGTTACCATAGTTGCAGGGTACTGAACACCGTTTTTCACGTTTTGTACTGGTGAGTAACCTTTAAGGTATTCAAACATTTCTTTGTTATCCTGCGCGGTTCCGTAATCGTAAGCCCAACCTGCTCCGGCAGTGAAAGTATGGTAACGTAACATGTCCATTACACCAACAGCCGGTAAAGCTACTTTCATTAAATCAGGACGCTGTGTCATAGTCGCACCCACTAATAAACCTCCGTTAGAACCTCCGCGAATAGCAAGGAAGTCTGAAGAGGTATATTTTTGTGCAATTAAATATTCTCCAGCTGCAATAAAATCGTCAAATACATTTTGTTTTTGCAGTTTAGTTCCGGCATCGTGCCATTTTTTACCATATTCACCGCCACCTCTTAAATTGGCAACAGCATAAACACCTCCGTTTTCTAACCAAACGGCATTGGCAATACTGAAACTAGGAGTTAAGCTAACGTTGAATCCACCGTATCCATAAAGAATAGTTGGGTTTTTACCGTCTAATTTTAATCCTTTTTTATAGGTGATGATCATCGGAATTTTTGTTCCGTCTTTTGAAGTATAGAATACTTGTTTGGATTCGTAATCTTCGCTTTTAAAATCAACTTTTGGTTTTTGGTAGATTTCAGACTTCCCTGATTTTGGTTCAAATGAGTAAATTGTTCCCGGAGTCGTGTAATTGGTAAAGCTGTAGTATAATGTTTTTTCTCCTTTTTTGGCTCCAAATCCACCTGCACTGCCTACTCCCGGAAGTTTGATTTCACGGATTAGTTTTCCGCTATAATCGTATTGTTGTATAAAGGAAACCGCATCTTTGGTATAATTGGCAAAGAAGAATCCGCCACCAGTTGTAGGTGATAAGATATCCTTAGTTTCTTTGATAAAATCTTTCCAGTTTTCCGGTTTTGGATTGCTGATATCAACAGTAACTACACGTGAGTTTGGTGCATTTAAGTCTGTATCGATAAACAATTTAGTTCCTTCATTCTCGATGATCTGATTGCTGCTGTTGAAATTGTCTACAATCGTTACAATCGGGCTATTTGGTTTTGTTAGATCTTTGATGAACAATTCATTTCCGTAAGTAGAATTCGCTGCAGAAATTACCAGATATTTGTCATCCTCCGTAACATAACCTCCCACATATCGGCGTTTTTGATCGGCTCCGTAAATCACTTTGTCTTCTTTTTGAGAAGTTCCCAGTTTGTGGAAATACAATTTATGCTGATCTGTTTTTGCAGATAGTTCACTTCCTTTTGGCTTATCATAACTGGAGTAATAAAAACCGGTATTTCCATGCCATGAAACCCCGCTGAATTTTACATCAACGATTGTGTCTTCCAGTACTTTTTTAGTGATAGCATCAATAATGATTACTTTTCTCCAGTCGCTTCCTCCTTCAGAAATAGCATAAGCCGCTTTTGATCCGTCTTTAGAGAAGTTTAATCCTCCAAGAGAAGTAGTACCGTCTTTAGAAAAAGTATTCGGATCTAAGAAAACTTCCTCTTTACCGTCTTTTCCTTTTCTATAAACTACAGATTGATTCTGAAGTCCATTGTTTTTAGAATAGTAAGTAAATTTTCCTTCTACAAATGGAGCACTGATTTTTTCGTAGTTCCATAATTTTTCCATGCGCTTTTTAAGTTCATCGCGGAATGGAATTTTATCCAAATAACCATAAGTTACCTCATTTTGAGCCTTTACCCAGGCTCCTGTTTCAGCCGATTTATCGTCTTCAAGCCAACGATATGGGTCGTTTACTTTAGTGTCAAAATACACATCAACCGTTTCGCCTTTTTTAGTTTGGGGATAATGAATTTTGCCTTGCCCGAACGAAATTCCTGCAGTTGTGATTGCCATTAGAAGAAATGTTTTTTTCATAGTTTTTGTTTAACGATTGTAGCAAAAATAGCATTTTTGTTGTGAAATAATGATGATAAAAAGTTAAACCATATAAGGCATACAAGCTTGCTTAGTCAGGTATTAACTAATCTTAGCTATATGTCGTATATGGTTTAAAAATGTTACAGATTGAAGTTAACTCCCAGAACAATATTTCGTCCTATGTTTGGGATACCGTCAGTTTTTAATCTTGATAGGTGAGCAATATATTTTTTATCCAATAAATTGTTTCCGTTTAAATTAACATCAAAAGCATGTTTGCCCAGTTTTACTGTTCCTCCAAAACCTAAATTCACCAAAGTATATCCTTTCGAAGCAGTTTCAAAACCACTCACATTATTTTGGCTAAAAGTAGAAGAAACATTTAAAGAAGCATAACCTTCCTCAAACCAATTTTTGATTTTGAACTCCGTTCTTAAAGTATTGTTCCAGTTATTAGCAGGAATTAAAGGCAGGTAATCATTGTTTTGTTTTTTACCGGTTACCGTTTCAAAACTGGTTTCAAAATGCAGCCAGTCCAGTGGGTGTGGGTGAAAGTGTAAACCTGCTTCACCTCCGTATAATTTGGCATCATTCTGAACGTAAGCAAAAACATCGTTGTTATCACGTACTTCACCTGTTGGTGAAGTGTAAATGTAGTTGTTCACATGATTGTAAAACCCGTTGATGAAAAACTCGAAGTGGGTGTTTTTATATTCTAAGTTTAAATCGGTTTGGATATTCTGTTCATTTTTTAAATTGGCATTTCCAACTTCATAACGGTTCGTTCCTTCGTGAACTCCGTTTGATGTAAGTTCAGCTAAGTTTGGTGCTCTGAAACCTGTAGCCACATTCAATCGAAGTGTCAGTGGTTCTGCAAGCTTTGTTTTATATCCTAACGAAGCATTAAAACTGTCAAAAGAACGATCTAATGGAAGAAAATAACCTTCTTCTCCTTCAGTTCCGTGAGCTTCAGAAGTTACTTTTCGGTTGTCAAAACGCAATCCGGCTTGTAAAACATTATTATTCCATTCGTAATTTGCAGTTCCAAAAGCACCAAAGTCGTTTGTGGTGGCATCCGGGATTAAGTATTCTTCTCCGGAATTTTTATTGGTTTGGTGCATTCCCTGAACACCTACAATCGTTTCGAATTTACCGAATTTTGGGAAATGGTATTTAGCATTATAATTAAGAGTATTCAGTTTCATGTGAAGAGAAGCAACGTTGCTGTCCTCAAATTCACTTCTGTCATTTGCAATATATCCTAAATCAACATCCAGTTTAGAGTTTTGAAAGAAGATCACATTGTTCAAACTCAATAGATGGTTGAAGATTCCTTGCCTTGGGAACATCGTATTCTTGCTCGATGACTGTTCTGCGATTCCTTCTTCGGGAATACCAATGTCCAGCTTGTTGTAATTGTAACGTAAAACACTTGAGAAACTAGAGTTGCTGTATCCAACTCCCGTTTTAAAATCGGTTTCATTATAGCGGGTATTGGTTACGCGATCACCGTCGGCAATTTTGTAATCAGAATGAGTGTTGAAGCTTCCTCGGGCTAAGAATTTCCAGTTGTCTGTTGAAGTTTTTAAGCCAATAGAAGAATTACTTCCTTGTGTATTTATGAAATATTTCTGACTAAAATTAGCTTTAAAGGTATTCGCATCAGCAAATTTTTCAGGATTAAAATATAGAACTCCACCTAAAGCATCAGATCCGTATAATAAAGAAGCAGGCCCTTTGATTACTTCGACACTTTCTATTCCGGCATCATTAAGTCCCAGACCATGTTCGTCTCCAAATTGTTGATTTTCGATACGAACTCCTTGCGAGTACACCAAAACACGATTTCCGCTTAAACCTCTAATAACCGGTTTTCCAATAGAAGTTCCCGTAGAAATTTGAGAAACCCCCGGGATAGTAGCCAGACCTTCGATTAAAGTTGAAGTTCCTTTTTGTTGTAAGGTTTTAATGCTTTCATGTTCTACTTTCATTACGTTTTGCGATTGCAATTTATTGAAAGGAGTTGAAACCACAACTTCATCCATTTCAAAAACAGATTCCGTAAGTGTAATGTCTAAAGTGTTTTCTTTTAATAGTTTGGAAATGGTCTTGCTTTGTGTAGTATAACCGATAAGAGTAAAAGAAAGTCGGAAACTTCCGTTTGGAAGATTCTTAAAATCGTATTTTCCGTTTTCATCTGTTGTTGTTCCTTTGTGTAGTTCAGCTGCATAAACAGATACGCCGGCTAAAGGTTTGTTTTGAAGATCGATAACAGTTCCCGATACCGAATTTTGAGCAGAAAGAATGCCCGTAAACCCTAAAATAAGGGCCAATATTAGTTTTTTCATTTGAAAATGATGCTATAGTTAATTGAATTTGTCTTCCAATCGGAAACTAAAACCAACGGTAAAACCTGCCGAGCCTGAAAGTTTCAGGATAGAGGAATTCACCAATTTTTTAGAATTAGATTAAAAAGAGTTTAAATTTATTTCGTGTATTTCGAAATTTAGGCAACTATAGCCTGGGGAGGTCCCCTTAGTAAATAGGCACTTCCTGAGAACGAAAATAAGCTTTCGGAAAGAGTAAAGAAGTACGGAATTTCGTTATCGAAATCGTGAAACTGAAGTGTAATTTCTTCCGGAACAATATAACTGCCAAAAGCAAAATGACAAACATAACATAAGTCATAATTATGGTGCTGGTGCGTTATTTCGCCACTTGGATCATTGTAATCGTGGTGGCATTGTTTTTCTGAAAGCTGCTTTACAACATGCTCATAGCTGTGTATGGACTGAAAGAATATTGAAAACAATATCATCAGAACCAAAGAAACACTTAATATGAGCTGTTTTCTTTTCATCACACACAAAGGTATAAAAGATAGAAGAAAAATAGATTTATTTTTTAGATTCTGTTAGCGATTCATTGAAAAAAGTTTAGAAAAGGCATTTTTTTTGGATCGAAAAGCGAATAATTACATTCAAATGGTATCCTGAACTGGCATTATATTATATTTGTAAGTGAAATAAAACTACCCTAAAAAACGTTTACTTGAGAAACCCTTTAAAACCAAAATACCGTATGCGATTACTATTTAGCTGTTTGTTTTTAGTGTCGTTTTTTAATTCTTTTGCACAGGAAGTAAAGCCGGAGGTCAAACCGGAAGTGAAGCCTGTTGTTAAAATCGATTCATTGTATCGGGAAGATCAGTTTTATTTCTCGGTTACCTATAATCTTCTAACCCAGATTCCCCAAGGACTTAAACAAAATAAATTCTCTGTCGGACTTTCCGCAGGCTTTCTGCGTGATATGCCAATCAATAAAAGCAGAACGGTTGCTATTGCAACAGGTTTGGGTTTGAGTTATCAAAATTACAACCAGAACCTGACTATTGCTAAAGGACCAGATGGTGAGTTGACGTATGAAGTAACGGATTACAATGATATCAAATCAAACCGATACAAACAGTACATGGTTGATCTTCCTATAGAATTTCGTTGGAGAAATTCAACCTACGAAAGTTATAGATTCTGGAGGATTTATGGAGGATTTAAACTAAGCTATGTTTTCTCGAATAAGTCTCTTTTAGACACCGGAGAAGAGTCCCAAAAAATTTCGAACAATCCTGATATAAATAAACTTCAGTATAGCGTATATCTGGCCGTTGGATATAACACCTGGAATCTATACCTTAATTATGGACTAAATCCTTTGTTTAAAAATGTAACAACGGTTTCAGGGCAAAACATTAATGTAAGAACGCTAAATGCGGGATTGATTTTCTACATTTTATAGCCACAAATACAGAAATAATAACTGCGGTAAAATTCCAATAAAAGTTCCGATCACTAATTCATTAGGTGAATGAGCCTCCATTTCTAATCGAGATGAAGCAACAACTCCCGTCATTAAAATCAGGAAAGCACTCCAATAAGGATTTTGCAGCTGAAGATGTGTGTTCAGTCCAATTACAAAAATGGTGAATCCGCTAAGAGCCATCATGTGTAAGCTCGCTTTTATTTTGAACAATGAGCAAATCAGGGCCAGAATGGTACTGAACAAAGCTCCCAGAAAAAAGAAATGCAATTCAGGATAACGGCTAATGATGATGCTTCGTTTTACCAGTAAAATATAGAGAAAACATTGTAAAATCAGAGGGATTTTGCGTTGCGAAGTTTCGTGAATCATAATAGAGTTCACATGCCCCGTCGAACGAAGTAAAAGATAAAACAGTATAGGTACTAAAATGGTGATGATCAGGATTTGAAGCAGCACATAATATTTTTCCTGAGTACTAAAGAGATCATGCTTGAAGAAAAGATAAAATAAGGTGGCGTACATCGATATAAAAATCGGATGAAAGATATAGGAGAATATAGGCAGGATTCTTTTCAAAACGTTGTATTTAGTGGTGTTAAGCAAATATAAACAAATAATGGTTTTTTGCTACGAATCGTGTGAATTAGCATGAGTTAAAATTCGTATAATTCACGGCAAACTTTATTTTATTAATCGATGCAAATTATTTTTAATTTGTGGTAAAAAGTACCACAAAGAATTAGTGAAAATTTGTGAAATTCATGGTAAACCTTTTTTTAAATTTGACAAAAAGAAAATCTTAATGAGCATAAATGTAAAAAGCCTTATCCCGGTTCTTAATGCCGAATGGACAGGTTCAGATTCTGATGTTTTTGTCGACCATATTTCGATCGACAGCCGTTCTCTACAAAACGGTTCCAAAACTTTGTTTATTGCCCTTTCGGGGATTAATAATGATGCTCATTTGTATATTGCAGAATTGATAGAAAAAGGAGTTCAGAATTTTGTAGTACAGCATATTCCTGAAGATGTAAAAGGAAAAGCCAGTTTTTTGGTGGTCAAAAATACACTACAGGCTTTACAGGAATTTGCGGGCTATTATAGAGATTTGTTTCAATTCCCTATTATCGGATTGACCGGAAGTAACGGTAAAACGATAGTAAAAGAATGGCTTAATTTCCTGTTGAGTCCGGACTATAATATTATCCGAAGCCCTAAAAGTTATAACTCTCAGGTTGGTGTGCCGTTATCTGTAATTGCCATTAACGAAAAACACAATCTGGGAATTTTCGAAGCCGGAATATCTACGGTTAACGAAATGGTGAAACTCGAAAGAATCATTAAGCCTAATATTGGAGTTTTAACCAGTATTGGTTCGGCACATGATGAAGGGTTTAAAAATTTGGAAGAGAAAATAGACGAAAAGTTACTGCTTTTTAAAAATTCGACGGTTATTATTTATCAGAACAACAAACTTGTAGATGAACGCCTTGCGAAGTTAAGCCTGGACTATTTTTTACCAGAACGAGTACTTTTTTCATGGAGTTTCACTGATGAATCGGCTGATGTTTTTGTTGTGAAACGTATTAATGAGGACGAGACGACCAGTATTCAGGCCCGTTATAAAAATGAAATTTTTGATTTGGAAATTCCTTTTAGTGATTCGGCTTCTATAGAAAATGCGATCTCCTGTCTGTCGGTTTTACTGTATATGAAGTACGATGCCGAAACCATTCAGAATCGATTTCAAAACTTATACCCTGTGCAAATGCGTCTGGAGGTAAAAAACGGAATCAACAATTGCAGTATTATTGACGACAGTTACAGTTCAGACTTTCAGTCACTCAGAATAGCGTTGGATTTCTTAGAAAGCCAGCAGAAAAAGAACGCCTCAAAAACAGTTATTCTGTCGGATATTTTTCAAAGCGGATTTTCAAACGAAGAATTGTATACCAAAGTAGCACAGTTAATTTCCGATAATAAAATAAACCGTGTCATTGGAATAGGAGAAACTATTTCCTCTTTTGCCGCCAAATTCTCAAACTGTATTACTTTTCCAAACACAGCTGAATTTATTACGCAGATTGAAGGTTTGAATTTCGAAAATGAAGCCATTTTAATCAAAGGAGCGAGATCGTTTCAGTTTGAAGAAATTGTATCGCTACTCGAAGAAAAAACGCATGAAACGATTCTGGAGATCAACTTGAATTCGATTAGTCACAATCTGAATTACTATAAATCAAAATTAGCAGCTAACGTTAAGCTAATGGTCATGGTGAAAGCCTTTGGTTATGGTAATGGAGGTTTGGAGATTGCCAAATTATTAGAGCATCATAAAGTAGATTATTTGGGTGTGGCTTTCGCCGATGAAGGAATCTCTCTAAAAAATGGTGGAATCAAACTGCCTATTATGGTTCTGAATCCGGAATCGACCAGTTTTCCTTCGATTATACAGTATCATTTAGAACCCGAGATATATAGTATCAAAGGATTAAAAGCATTTTTAAAAATCGCAAGGGAAAAGAACCTTAAAGATTTTCCAATTCACATAAAACTGGATACCGGAATGCATCGTTTGGGCTTTGAAGAAAACACACTGGAGGAACTGATTGAAACGCTCAGAGGAAATTCGACCGTAAAAGTAAAAAGCGTACTGTCACATTTAGCTACAAGTGACGAAGTAAAGCATTTTGATTTTGTGAAATCTCAGATTCGTCTGTTTGAAAATCTATCCTTAAAATTGACCACGGCTTTGGATATTAATCCGATTCGTCATATTCTCAATACTTCCGGAATAAGTAATTTTCCGGATGCACAATACAACATGGTACGTTTAGGAATTGGTTTATACGGAGTTTCGAACGATCCTGCTGAGCAAAAATATCTGGAAAATGTAGGGACTTTAAAATCGATTATTTCTCAGGTGCGAACCATTCCCGCGGGAGACAGTGTTGGTTATGGACGCCGTTTTATGGCAGATAAAGAAACCAGAGTGGCTACCATACCTATTGGATATGCAGATGGAATTTCGCGTTTGTGGGGAAATAAAGTAGGGTATGTGGTGATTAAGGACGAAAAAGCGTTCATTTTAGGAAGTGTTTGTATGGACATGCTCATGGTCGATGTCAGCGAGATCGATTGTAAGGAAGGTGACTCGGTAATTGTTTTTGGAGAAAGTCCTACAGTTATTGAAATGGCAACTGCTTTAAAAACAATACCGTACGAAATCATGACCAGCATATCACAGCGCGTAAAAAGAGTGTTTTTTAGATAGTTTTAACAAATTGTCAATAAAATTATGTATTTTCGAAAATCAATTAAGTATAAACTAAAATAATCGATTATGGGATTTTTTGCAGATTTTAAAGCTTCTTTGCTGAAAGGTGATGTGTTGAGTTTAGCAACAGCAGTTGTTATTGGTGGTGCATTTGGAAAAATAGTGGGTTCTGCTGTAGACGATATTATTATGCCAGTTGTTGGTTTACTTACGGGAGGAATTGATTTTACTCAAAAATTTGTTACACTCGATGGTAATAGTTATCCAAATTTAGCCGCTGCTAAAGCCGCAGGAGCCGCAGTAATTACCTATGGAAATTTGGTTCAGGCAATCATTAACTTTGTAATTATATCATTTTTTGTATTTGTAGTATTAAGAGCTGCAGATAAAGCGAAGAAAAAAGAACCGGTAGTTGAGGCAGCACCTGCCGGACCGACTCAAGAAGAGTTACTTACGCAAATTAGAGATTTGCTTAAAAAATAATTCCGCTACACTAAGTCTAACTAAACCGTTCCTTAATTGGGGCGGTTTTTTTTATCATTTGTTTGTTTTGTAACATTTTGTTATTTTTTGTGAATGACGTTGTTTTGACTTTTATTATGTATACTTTTGCATAACAAAATAAATTAATTCATACTAAACATATAAAAATGAGAATAGCAGTCGTAGGTGCCACTGGTATGGTTGGCGAAGTAATGCTTAAAGTTTTAGCAGAAAGAAATTTTCCTGTTACAGAGTTAATTCCGGTAGCTTCTGAGAAATCAGTAGGAAAAGAAATTGAATATAAAGGAACAAAATACAAAGTGGTAGGACTGCAGACAGCAGTGGATATGAAAGCTGATATTGCCGTTTTTTCGGCAGGAGGTGAAACTTCATTGGAATGGGCTCCAAAATTCGCTGCAGCAGGAACAACTGTAATTGACAATTCATCAGCATGGAGAATGGATCCGACTAAAAAATTAGTGGTTCCTGAAATCAACGCTTCAACTTTAACCAAAGAAGATAAAATTATTGCAAACCCAAACTGTTCAACTATCCAAATGGTGTTGACTTTGGCTCCATTGCACAGAAAGTACAATATTAAGAGAATTATTGTTTCAACCTATCAATCGATCACCGGAACGGGTGTGAAAGCGGTAAGACAGTTAGAAAATGAGTATGCCGGAGTTCAGGGTGAATTGGCTTATAAATATCAAATTCACAGAAATGCTATTCCACATTGCGATAGTTTTGAGGAAAACGGATACACTAAAGAAGAAATGAAACTGGTTCGTGAGACTCAAAAGATTCTTGGTGATAATACGATCAGAGTAACGGCGACAGCAGTTCGTGTACCGGTTGTTGGCGGACACAGTGAGGCTGTAAACGTTGAGTTTGCCAATGATTTTGACGTAAATGAAGTTCGCGAAATTTTGCACCATACAGATGGGGTAGTAGTTCAGGATAACTTAGATACCTTTACGTACCCAATGCCATTATTTGCAGAAGGTAAAAACGAAGTTTTTGTAGGTAGAATTCGTCGTGACGAAAGCCAGCCAAATACTTTAAACCTATGGATTGTTGCCGATAACCTTAGAAAAGGAGCTGCTACCAACACCATTCAAATCGCCGAGTATTTAATCGCAGCAGGTTTGGTATAAACAGAGATTAAATTAAATTGTTATAAAGAGAAGGCCGTAATTGCAGCAATGCAGTTGCGGTTTTTTTGATGTATAAATTTAAAAATCATAAATTAGCTGTTCTAAAAATTAATGATATGAATTTTGATAATTATAAAATAATAGCCAATTACAATACCCATAAAACAGATTTGTTTGTAGCAGATGAAGAAGAGATTTTGGCTTGTGAGAAAACCCTAAACATTCTTTTCGACGAAGATTACAAAGCGTATGTTTCAGAATTTGGAAGTGGAATCCTTGGGGGAACTTATGTACGGATTTATCTTCCCGAAACCATAATGCTGACGCTCGATGAGTGGAGAAATCGCATAATGGAGTATTGGTTCTGGGATGAAGGAAAAGATGTACTTACGAAAGAAGAAGTTTTGAATTCTGTAAGAATCGGGGATACGTACGACGGTGATGAGATTATTCTTTTAAAAAATGAATACTTTGTATTGCCAAGATATAGTGAAATGATCTATAAGGCGGGGACTACACTTGAAGAAGCGATAACCTGGTTGTGTTCGTCAGGAATCCTGACAGAAGCATTTTCGGAAAGAAATTTCGAGCCATTTAATCCGGGAGAAATTGCAGGATAACTGGATAAACAAATCCGACAGGTTTCAAAAACCTGTCGGATTTAGTTAATTGACAGCCATAAAAAAAGCGAGAATTTTTTAGTTCTCGCTTTTTTTTAATATTCCGGGGCCAGTTCTAATTCAAGGCCTTCTAATTCTTCAGTAATAGGGATCTGACAACCTAAACGGCTATTAGATTTAACATAAAACGCTTCCGAAAGCATAGCTTCTTCTTCATCTCCCATTTCCGGTAATGCAACATCATTAAGAACGTAACACTGGCAAGAGGCACACATCGCCATTCCTCCGCAAGTTCCTTCAACAGGAAGTTCGTATGCTTTGCATAACTCCATTATGTTCATTGCCATATCAGTCGGAGCCTGTAATTCGTGTATAACTCCTTCTCGATCTTTAATCTTTATTAATACATCCATTTTAATTAGTGGAATTTTACTGGTTCGGATTTTATAACGTGAAAAAATCCTTAATTATATTAACTGTTTTTGATACTAAATGCGTATTCTTTTTTGCTGCCTTCTTTAAGATGCATTTTTACTCCAAGAGTATTTCCGTTTTTCTCTAGTATTGTTACGATAGCAATTACAGAATAATAATCTTTATCAGATTGAAAAACCAAAGTTCCTTCGTAAGTTGAATTCATTACTCCCTGTTTGTCTGTGGTAACAGATACTTTTCTTGGGTGAGAGAATTGTGCAACACTATAAGTTGCTTTGTTGGCAAACTTTGCTTTTCCGCCACAAATGTCATATAGAAAATCATAGTTTCCAATTCTTAGACTTCCTTCTTCTTCGTTGGCATTAGTCGAAAATACAATCTGACCTGTGTACTTAAAATCCGACCATTCTTCAGAATCATTTAGCCAGGCTTTGTCAACAACTAACGTTTGAGTGGTTTGTTGCGCATAATTTACAGAAACACAAAATAATAATAAAAATAGAGAGTAAAACTTTTTCATAAGATTTAAGATTTGGTTGGTTATGTGACAAATTTAATTAAATAAGTGACAATTCCTTAACTAAAACTCTTAAATATTTGTATTATATTTTGCTAAAAATGCAATAACTCGTTTATTTAGTATTGTTTTTTTGTGAAATTATAAATTTAACAGCGTAAAGTGCTAGTATTCTTGTTAAATCGAAGAAATCGAATTGCTGAGAAAAATAGCCTTTTTTATTACATGATATTAACCACCGTTTCTATTTGTGGCGCATATTTTTTTATAGTGGTCTCAACTCCCGCTTTTAGCGTCATTTGATTTACACTACAGCTGATACATGCTCCTTCAAGACGAACTTTAACATGTTTGTCATCTTCTATAGAAATAAGCGTGATGTCTCCTCCGTCAGAATTTAAAAAAGGTCTGATTTCGTCAAGAGCTAATAATACGTTGCTTGTTAATTCTTCTGTTGTCATAATTTTATCAATTAGAAAATTGGTCAATTAGATAATTAGACAATTGTGTGCATTATCTAATTATCTAACTTTCTCATTATCTTATTATATTAATTTTTTTTAACGGCTGAACATCCTGCCATAGTTGTAATTTTTATGGCTTCAGTTGCAGGTAAACTATCGTTTCTGTTTACAGTTTCCTGTACAACATTTCGTGTGATTCCTTCAAAAACGGTTTCGATTACCGAAGCAGTCTGCAAAGCAGCCGGACGACCGTAGTCACCAGCTTCACGAATAGATTGTACAATTGGAACTTCTCCTAAAAAAGGAACGTTTAAGTCTTCGGCAAGATTTTTTGCTCCTTCTTGTCCAAAGATATAATATTTATTGTCAGGTAATTCTTCGGGTGTGAAATAAGCCATATTTTCTATGATTCCCAAAACAGGTACATTAATGTTGTCCTGCATGAACATCGCTACTCCTTTTTTAGCATCGGCTAAAGCTACGGCCTGAGGAGTACTTACTACTACTGCTCCTGTAATTGGCAATGATTGCATGATCGAAAGGTGAATATCTCCTGTTCCCGGAGGTAAATCGATTAACATAAAATCTAATTCTCCCCAATCAGCATCAAAAATCATTTGATTTAGTGCTTTTGCAGCCATTGGACCTCTCCAGATCACAGCCTGACTTGGCGCGGTAAAGAAACCGATAGAAAGTATTTTGATTTCATAGCTTTCGATAGGTTTCATTTTTGATTTTCCGTCAACAGTAATCGAAACCGGTTTTTCGTTTTCAACGTCAAACATAATTGGCATCGATGGTCCATAGATATCGGCATCAAGAACACCAACTGAAAAGCCCATTTTGGCAAGTGTTACAGCAAGATTTGCGGTAACAGTCGATTTTCCAACTCCTCCCTTACCGGAAGCAACTGCAATAATATTTTTAATTCCAGGGATAGCACGACCTTTAATTTCGTTTTTTTCCGGAGTTTCTACTTTGATATTTACTTTGATTTTAGCTTCAGGAGATACCAATTCATGGATTGTTTTTTTGATATCATCTTCCGCTCTTTTTTTGATGTGCATTGCGGGTGTATGCAACACTAAGTCTACCACAACTTCATCACCAAAAGTAATGACATTGGCAACAGCGCCGCTTTCAACCATATTTTTTCCTTCTCCCGCTATAGTAATTGTTTCTAGAGCTTTAAGAATTTCTTTTCTGTCTAATTTCATTTTAATGGACTATTTTCGATTGATCGAAATCGATTTAAAGTATTGTATTTATTTAAACCGGTTTCAGACTGCAAAGATAACAGATTATGTTCGGATTCAAACCCTTTTTAAATTGTATTTATTGATATTGAGATTGCTCAAAATGATTCTTATAAGCTGTTTTTGATTTCAAAATCTGAAAAAAGATAAACTTTACTTTGTTTATAAGTTAAGAATCTTAAAAAACGTAACAGGAAAACAGAATAAATTTAAGAATAAGATCGTTAAAATATCAATAATCTTAGCTATATTTGAGTACCCTAAATTTGCGATTTCCAAATATTCTGAAAAATATACGAGAATTTGTCTTTGGGGACAATTATAGGTTTCCGGTATTTTCTGAATAGAATTTAATCTTAAAATTTAAATCTGAAAAATATGCGAAATTTTACTTCTTCATCTGTAATTATTGCCGTTAGTTTTTTGCTGTTTTCTTTCGGATCTTCCGCTAAAGAGAGTGATGTAAGCCACAAATTCAAAAAGTTTGATAATGTTTCTGCATCGAATAGGTACCTTTTCAAAATTGCTGTTGATGCGGCAGCAATCAGTCAGTTTTACAAAAAATACCCCAAATTAAAAAAATACCAGAATGACGTTTTGGACCTGTATAAGAAAAAGGAATACAAAATGATTTGGTACGATGAAAAAAGTGTGAGTGAATTTGGTGCGTTGTTGTATCAGAAAGTGCGCTTGCTCAATGAGCAGGGAATTAAGGCCTCAATGCCTTATATGAATCTGGTAGATGATGTTTTTAATGAGAATGTAACAAATGATCTCCCTCAAATTGAGACAGAACTATTGTTGTCTAATATGTATGTTTTTTACGCAAGTAATGTTTATTCGGGAGTTGATCCGGCGACACTAAAAAAAATTGGATGGTTTCTTCCTGCAAAAACTATTTCTTACTCAAAAATACTGGATTCCCTTATGGTTGATCCGGATCGACTGAATAAAGACGAAAATCTTTTGTTTGGACAATACTACAAACTTAAATCGGTATTGAAACGATACAGAAACATCGAGAAAAACAATCAATGGACAAAAATTGATATTGACAGCATCAATTATAAAGACCTAAAGCCTTTTGATAGTGGTGTTGCCATCAGGCAAATTAGGCAGCGATTGTTTGTGGTGGGAGATTTGGCGCAAGATTCCAAAAGAGATGTGTACGATGAAGAGATGATGGCCGGAATTTTAAAGTATAAAAAAAGGTACGGACTTAAACTGAATTATACTTTAACCCGTGATCATATCAATCAGATGAATGAACCTATTGGCAATCGTATTAAAACGATCATGTTAAATATGGAACGCTGCCGATGGATACCGGCTTCATTAGCAAAGGCCAGCGAGTATATAATGGTCAACATTCCATCCTTTAGACTGATTTATGTTAAAGATGGAAAATATGAACTTGTTTCGGATGTTTTTGTAGGAACCCGAATGACCGAGACTGTAATTTTTAGCGGTAATATGGATCGAATTGTATTTAGCCCGTATTGGTATGTTCCGCAGAGTATCATCAAAAATGAGCTGAAACTGAAAATGGCAGAAGATAAAAACTATCTGGCAGATCATAATATGGAATGGAACGGAGGGAATGTAAGACAAAAACCGGGGCCTAAAAATTCTTTGGGATTAGTTAAATTCATGTTTCCAAATCCAAACGATATTTACCTGCACGATACTCCTGCGAAAAGTTTGTTTGATTTTGAAAAGCGTATTTTCAGCCACGGCTGTATTAATGTTAAAGAAGCAAAATCATTGGCTTTGGCTATTTTGAAAGATAATCCGGATTGGCCAGTGGATAAAATAGATAAGGCAATGAGCGGTGAAAAAGAAACGACTTGTATGCTGAAAACCAAAATCCCAATTTATATCGGATACTTTACCGCCTGGGTAAATGATGACGGAGAAATTGGTTTTTATCCTGATGTTTACGACAGAGATAAACAACTGGATAAATTATTGTATTCCGATTCAGTTGTTTCGAAATAAAAAAGAAACCCGTCAGATCAATATGATATGGCGGGTTTTAAAAAAAATGGTCTACAAGTTTATATCAAATTTACTTACATTTTAGTCTAATATTTTCTGATATAATGCCGATGTAATATGAAAATAGTACAATGCAATTGGACTATATTGGATATACAATCGGTATTATTCGTATTTTAAATATTTTAAGATATCAATCTTAGTAACCTGATACGCTTTTGCTAAAACGATGATAAGTGTTAAACCTAACAGAGAAGCTAAGGCGATACTGAATGGAATTACCGAAACTCCAATTCTGAAGGCAAAGTTTTCCAGCCATTTTTGAAGCAAAATGTATGCCGGAATAATTCCAATCACAAATCCCAGTAAACAAAAACCAACGTATTGCTTGGATAATTCTTTTAATAAAGCATCTGTTTCGGCGCCCAATGTTTTTCTTATTGCAATTTCTTTCAGTCTTCGCTCCATTGAAAAAGATGCTAAAGCAAACAATCCGAAAATGGCGATGATAATGACCACAAGGTTTAAAATGAAAAATAAATTCTTCTGTTTGACCTGTTCCTGATAGGTTCTCGCAAAACCTTTATCGACAAATTCGTATTCAAAAGGATAATCCTGATTGATGTTTTTCGTCCAGTATTTGTCTAGTTTTGCTAAGGTTTCGGACAGATTATTCGGGGAAACTTTTACATAAATATTGTCAAAATTATTCCACTTCAGAGTTTTAAGATTGATAAAAACCATTGGAGGAACTTTGTCCTGTAAACCTGTGATATGAAAATCTTTTACAATGCCCACGATTTTAAATTTCATGTTGCCTTTTTCGTTCCCCCAGCCCGATGTTATAACCGTATTGAGTGGTTTCTTAAGCCCTAGTGTTTTAACAAGAGTTTCGTTTACTAACCAATTGTCAATGGTATCCGAAGCAAATTTTGGAGATAAATCCCTTCCCTGAA
Source organism: Flavobacterium sp. CFS9 (assembly GCF_041154745.1). NCBI lineage: Bacteria > Pseudomonadati > Bacteroidota > Flavobacteriia > Flavobacteriales > Flavobacteriaceae > Flavobacterium > Flavobacterium sp. CFS9. The sequence goes on from NZ_AP031573.1 coordinate 2,205,379, forward strand.
CAACTTTAATTTTCATCATGTTCAGGAAACCAAAATCCATCTCGACATTTCTTGGCTGTACAAAAATACCGTTATGTGTAAGCCCTGAGCTGGAGTTTGTACTGTTTCCGAAAGAACCGGCAAAGGTGGATACATCTACAACGCCGGACATTTTTAAAAGTTCCTGTCTGGTGGTTTGATATTTGGATAATTTCGTTTTGTATTCCTGATAATTAAAAGGAATTTTGATAACCTGATCTCCACTAAAACCAAGGTCTTTGTTCATCATATAACTCACCTGAGAATTCACGATTAAAGCACCTATGATAAAAAAAGCAGCAATACCAAACTGGAAAATAAGCATCGAATTTCGAATCCAAATACCGCTTTTACTTCTGGAGAAGTTTCCTTTTAGTACTTTTAAAGTCTCAAAATTAGAGATGTAAATGGCAGGGAAAATTCCAGCCAAAACGATTACTAATCCGAAAATAAAAATGAGCTGCAGGTAAAATTCACTGCCGTTCATAGTTAAAGATTTTTTCAGGAAAGTATTGTAGTAAGGTAGTGAAAGTTCAACAATTGCCAAAGCAAAAAGAATAGCCAGAACTACTATTATAGCTGTCTCGAAAATAAACTGAAGAACAATTTGCTTTTTAGTTGCTCCGACAATTTTACGAACACCAACTTCCTTAGCACGTTTTATTGCTGAAGCCGTTGCTAAATTGATATAGTTTACCAGTGAAAGAATCAGAATCAAAATAGAAAGACCAACCATAATATAAAGCAGTTGCAGATTTCCTTTTCCTTCAGGATAACTAGGCCCTTGCGAAGCTTTTATACCATGCAGACGTGCATCGCTTAATTTGTCCAGTAATACCGTTATCTCGCCATTTTCTTTAACATATTGTTCCGGAGTCTGTCCGTTGGCTTTAGCATCTTTTAAAGTTCGGTTAACGTAATTTACGTTCTGCATTTTCTTTAAAACAGTAGCAATATCAACACCTTTTTTGACTTTAATCATCAAAGCATAATTAAAGTTACCCCAGCTTTGTTCATCGCCTTCACGGGTAACTCCGCTAAATACATAATTAGGTTCAAATGCCGAAGGCGCTATGATTTTGTAAACTGATTTTACCGTGTAGTTTGTGTAATTATAGGTAATCGATTTACCAATCGGGTCGTCGTTTTTAAAAAGTAACTTTGCTGTTTCTTCAGATATTGCAACACTGTTTTTTTCTTTTAGGATATTGGTTTTAGCCCCTTTTACAATAGGGAGCGGAAACATGTCGAAAAAGCCATTGTCTGAAACGGCAATTTTTTTATGAAAGAATTTTTGCCCCTGATATTTAATCATATCATTGCTATACCAGGAATTGAAAAAACAGATCGATTCGATTTCCGGAATGGTTGCTTTACAGGTTCTCCCAAAGGGAACACTGCTTGAAGCCCAGGTATCTCCGGTTGCTCCGATTTTATTAAAAACCTGATAAGCGTTGTCTTTTTCAGGATTCCATTGATCGTAGGCATTTTCGTTATTCCAATATAGAATAGCGAAAATCACTCCGGCGATTCCAATGCTTAATCCCAGGACATTCAAAAACGAAAACAATTTGTTTTGTTTCAAATGATATATAAAAATCTTAAACCAGTTAAAAATCATGTTTTATTTTTTATAGTTGTTACGGTTGGTTTTGAAATAGTTCTACAGGTTTTATAATCTGTAAGGCGTTATAGGCCTGATAATATTTTGCAAACAAATCCCATCAGGATTATGATTGCACTTACGATGAATTTGATCATTTTATTTTTATTTAGCGTCCATAAAAATATCAACATTTCGTTGGTTGAATTTCTCAGAGAATACCACACCATCTTTCATATGAATCGTTCTTTGCGAAAACGAAGCATCATAATCAGAGTGGGTAACCATTAAAATAGTAGCTCCTTTAGCGTGTAAATCGGTTAAGAGTTCCATTACCTCATTACCATTTTTACTATCTAAATTTCCGGTTGGCTCATCGGCCAGAATAATTTTAGGATCGTTTACCAGAGCTCTTGCAACGGCAACTCTTTGCTGTTGTCCCCCCGAAAGTTGTTGCGGGAAATGTTTAAGACGGTGAGAGATATTCAGTTTCTCGGCAATAGCTTCAATTTTTTGTTTTCTCTCAGCTGCTTTTACATTGTTGTAGATCAAAGGCAATTCGATATTGTCATAAACCGAAAGCTCGTCGATCAGGTTAAAATTCTGGAAAATAAAGCCAATGTTTTCTTTTCGGACATTTGCTCTTCCTTTCTCTTTTAAACCAATCATTTCCTGATCTAATAATTGGTAACTCCCGCCTGAAGCGCTGTCCAGAAGACCTATGATATTAAGTAAAGTCGATTTTCCGCAGCCCGAAGGTCCCATAATGGTTAAAAAATCTCCTTTTTTAATGTCTAAAGAAATCCCGCTTAAAGCTGCTGTTTCTACTTCTTCTGTTCTGAAAACTTTGGTTAGGTTTTGAATGGTTATCATAAGTTTTGAAATTTTAGTGATTGTTAATTCTATTTTTTGATTGATGATTGAAACTATGTTAATTGTAAGATGTGAGATGTGAGATGTAAAATGTAAACTGAAAACCGTTACTGAAAACTGCGTACTGTGACTGTGAACTGTGACTACAAACAGCGACTGAAAACTATTACTGCGAACTAATCGATAACTCTTCAATGTCTTTATAATCGGTATAGGATGAAGTGATGACTGATTCACCTTCTTTTAAACCTTCGAGAACTTCATAATACGAAGGGTTTTCTCTGCCTAGTTTTATGTTTCTTCTTTCCGCTTTATTTCCTTTTATTACAAAAATCCATTTTCCTGCAGCCTCCTGATTGAAACTTCCTTTTGAAACTACAAGTGTTTTGTTTTTTTCGGACAGAATCAATTTCACACCAAAGCTAAGTCCGTCCTGTAAAGTGATATTTTCTTTGGAAATAAAAGCCAGCTCCACTCTAAAATGCCCGTTTTTTACCTCCGGAATTACTTTTGTGACTAAAACTTCCAGATTTTTTCCTTGAAATTCTACCTGACCCTTCAAGCCTTCGCGTACTTTTTCCAAATAAAATTCGTCTACATCAGCGGCTAATTTATAACCTTGTTTAGAATCTATTTTTCCGATACTTTCACCAGCCTGAAACGTTTTTCCTAACACAGGCTGAAAAGAAGTTAATCTGCCTGATTCAGGTGCTGTAATTAAAAAGTTCTTTTTATTGTTTCGTAAAATATCCAGACTTTTCTCCATAGTCTGAATCGAACGGTTGATTTGAGAAATTTGAAGCTGATTGGTTTGTTTTTCTTTTTGAATACTTTGTTGGATCGTTCTTTTGCGCTCGTCCTGAAAACGAAGGCTTTCTTTAAAATTATTCCAGTCATTTCTCGAAATAACATCTTTTTCAAACAATTTGGCGTTCATGTCATACAGTCTTTTGGCATCATTGTAATCGTGTTCAATTAAAACCAGATCTTTAGTTAAGGTCAGCTCCTGATTTCTGATGTTCAGTTTTCCTGTATTCAGATTATTGATTTGCTCGATAATCGCTGTTTCCTGAGTCAGATAATTCAGTTCTGTGTTCGGATTGAACAAACGCGCTAAGGGCTGACCTTTGGTAACCATTGCGCCGTTCTCTACAAAAATCTCTTTTACAGATCCGCCTTCGGTAACATTCACTAGCATTACGTTAAGAGGTTCTACTTTGGCCTGAAAAACAACGAAATCTTCAAAGAAAGCTTTTTCTACTTTTTGAACAGTCAGTTCATCGGCTTTTACATTTAAACTTCTTTTGGTGTTAAACGAGAAAAATACAATTGTTGTTAAAATTAAAAAAACTCCAATTGCTATTGTGAGATATCTAAATTTTCTATTTTTACGAGGAATTATCTTGTCCATTTCTTTAATAATTTACTGATTATCAATAGGTAAATACTGTGCCATAAAAAGTATAATCTGTAAAGTGTTGATTTTAAAGAAGCTTTAAAAACCATTCAAAAAAGAAGTGTTCGGAAATGAACAGTTGACCGTTCAGAATCGGACAAAAAAAGACAGCATGCGAAAGAAACAAGCCCATATTTTAATTGTCGACGATCAGGAAGAAATTCTTTTTTCGGCAAAAATGATTCTCAAAAAACATTTTGAAACCATTTTTACGACCAACAGTCCTAAAAAAATCATTTCCATTTTAAACGAAAATGAAATAAATGTGGTTTTATTGGACATGAATTACCGAATTGGTTTTGAAGATGGGCGCGAAGGAATTCACTGGCTGAAAGAAATTAAAACACTTTCGCCACAAACCATTGTGATATTAATGACTGCTTTTGGTAAAATTGATACCGCAGTTGAAGGAATAAAAATCGGAGCATTTGATTATGTTTTGAAACCCTGGAACAACGAAAAACTGCTTGAAATCATAGATAAGGCCGTAATCGAAAGCCGAAAGAATGGCAAAAAAGAAATAGTCGAAAAACCAACCAAAAGTTATTTTACAGGAACTTCTCCTAAAATTAAGCAGGCCTATAGCATTGCCGAAAGAGTCGCCAGAACAGATGCTAACGTTTTGATCTTAGGTGAAAACGGAACTGGAAAGTATGTTTTTGCGGAGTTTATCCATCTGAATTCAGAGCGTAAAGAGCAGCCTTTTATCCATGTCGATCTGGGTTCGCTGAGTGATAATTTGTTTGAAAGTGAGCTTTTTGGATATGCCAAAGGTGCTTTTACAGATGCTAAAACCGATACTGCGGGAAGGTTTGAAGCGGCTTCGGGCGGTACAATTTTTCTGGATGAGATAGGGAATATTCCATTACATCTGCAATCTAAGCTGTTACATGTTTTACAAACCAAAACCGTAACCCGTTTGGGTGAAAGCAAAGCGAGACCACTGAATGTGAGAATTATTGCGGCTACCAATGCCGATATAAAAGCTGAGGTAAAAAATAAAACTTTTAGGGAAGATTTACTGTACCGAATCAACACCATGGAGATCTATTTGCCTTCTTTGCGTGAGCGAAAAGACGATATTGTCCCAATGGCTAATTTTATTCTGGATAAAATTGCAGAAAAATACAATCAGGAAAATTGGTGTTTTGAGGACAATGTGGGCCCGTATTTAGAAAAATATCCATGGAAAGGAAACATTCGGGAATTGGAGAATAAGATTGAGCGGGCTTTAATTTTGGCCGATAATCATACGATTTCGGTGACCAATCTGGATATTTTAGATTTCGAAGAACTTCAGGAAAACGACGAAAATCCACTGTCTGAAATGGAACGAAACGCCATCGAAAAAACATTGTTTAAGAATAATGGAAATATCAGCAAAACAGCCGAAGAACTTGGGCTTTCAAGGGCAGCTTTGTACAGAAGGATTGAAAAATACGATCTGAAAAATAGCTAAACTTAAAAATAGTTCCGAACAACTTTAAAAGACTTTATCGGATATTAAACTTTTGAATCTGTTGGAATAAAAATTAAAACAATGAAGAACTGGAAATTTTATAACGCTTTGTTTGCAAGGATTCTGTTCCTGATGATTCCCTTTTTCTTTTGTGTCTTTTTGACTTACAAGGAACTGTATTACAATGCAATTCTGGTTGGGTTTATCGTTTTTATATTGTTGTCTGAAATGTACTTTTTTGTTAAAGGACAGACCTTGTTTTACGATAAAATGCTTTTATCGATCCTGCAGAATGATTTTTTGAATAATTTTCCGGAAGAAAGCAAAAAGGAGAATTTCAGGAACTTGTTTTTACTTTATGATAAGTTAAAGGTGCAGCGACAGGAACAGACATCA